>NZ_JAUMTJ010000014.1:0-156430 GCF_032654765.1 Bradyrhizobium sp. 33ap4
ATACCAAACGGTCCATCACACCCAAAGCGGCCTCCCCAAAAGCAGCCTTGAATCTGATTTGCTCCTAAAAGGGAATCCTTAGAGTCCACACCACCTAGTCCGTCGTCAACGCGGTCTCCATGTCGGTCGGGTCGACCTGTTTGGCGAGATTGGCGTTGAGCTTGTCGCGGTCGAGCTCGCCCTCCCACCAGGCGACGATCACGCAGGCCACGCCGTTGCCGCACAGATTGGTCAGCGCGCGGCACTCGCTCATGAACTTGTCGATGCCGAGCACGATCGCCATGCCCGGCACCAGCCGCGGATCGACCACCGCGAGCGTCGCCGCCAAGGTGATGAAGCCGGCGCCGGTGATGCCGGAGGCACCCTTCGAGGTCAGCATCGCCACGATCAGGATCGTGATCTGCTGGCTGAAGGTGAGATCGAAGCCCAGCGCCTGTGCGATGAACAGGGTCGCCAGCGTCATGTAGATGTTGGTGCCGTCGAGGTTGAACGAATAGCCCGTGGGCACCACGAGGCCGACCACCGATTTCGAGCAGCCGAGACGTTCGAGCTTCTCCATCAATGACGGCAGCGCGCTCTCGGAGGACGAGGTGCCGAGCACGATCAGGAGCTCGTCCTTGATGTAGGCCAGGAACTTGAAGATCGAGAACCCCGCGATCCGCGCGATGATGCCGAGCACCACGAACACGAACAGCGCGGCGGTCAGATAGAACGTCGCGATCAGCCCCATCAGGTTGAGGATCGCGCCGGTGCCGAACTTGCCGATGGTGAAGGCCATCGCGCCGAACGCGCCGATCGGCGCCGCCCGCATCACGATCGAGATGACGCCGAACACGGCGTGCGCGGCGTCGTCGATGAACGAGCGGATGGTGTGGCCGCGCTCGCCGAGGCCCATGATCGCGAAGCCGAACAGCACCGAGAACAGCAGCACCTGCAGGATCTCGCCCTGCGCGAATGCACCGACCACGGTGTCGGGAATGATGTGCAGCACGAAGTCGACGCTCTTCTGCGCCTCCGCCTGCTTGGCATAGCCGGCAACCGCCTGCGCATTCGCCGCCGCATTGCCGAAGCCGGCACCCGGCCTGACCAGATTGCCGACGAGCAATCCGATCACCAGCGCGAAGGTCGAGACGACCTCGAAATACACCAGCGCCTTGACGCCGATGCGGCCGACCTTCTTGGCATCTTGTATATGGGCGATGCCCGACACCACGGTGCAGAAGATGATCGGCGCGATCACCATCTTGATCAGCTTGATGAAGCCGTCGCCGAGTGCCTTGATCCACTCGTTGGTGGCAAGGCCCGGCCACAACCAGCCGACCAATGCGCCGAGCACGATCGCGATCAGGACCTGGACATAGAGAACTTTATACCACGGCTTGCTGCCGGCGCTCGCCGGCGCAGCCGTGACAACGGTTGCCGTTGCCATGTGTCACTCCCCCTCAGAAATGGCGGAAACAGCCAAGATCAACTTGGCGGTTCAAGTCAAATGGAACTGTGTGGGCCCTGCCGCTTATCCGCGATGATCGGTCCGCCACAGTGCCGGCGAAACCACGGCACTGCGCTGCGAAACCGATCCGAAAGGCAAAGCGAACGCCGGAAGGCTCTTGATGGCTCTTGGAGTTTGAAGGCTCCTGGAGTTCGCGGGCTATTTAAGCCAATGCGCGATCCGTGCAACTGCTTCCTGCATCTCCGCGGCCGAGCGTGCATAGGAAAGACGGATGAAGGCGCGGCCGTGGATCGGATCGAAATCGACGCCGGGGGTCGCTGCGACATGCGCCTTCTCGAGCATCTCGCTGGCGAAGGCGAAGCTGTCGGAGGTGAAGTCGGAGACGTCGGCATAGAGGTAGAACGCGCCGTCAGCGGGGAGGAATTTGGTCAGGCCGGCCTTCGGCAGCCCTTCGATCAGGATGCGGCGGTTCTCCTGATAGCCGCGCTTGATCGCCTCCATCTCCTCGCAGCCTTCGAACGCCGCTTCGGCCGCGATCTGCGACAGGGTCGGCACCGAGATCGACAGGTTCTGCTGCAGCCGCTCGATCGGCCGCACCAGCACGTCGGGCACCACCATCCAGCCGACACGCCAGCCGGTCATGCAGAAGTACTTCGAGAACGAGTTGATCACGAGCGCGTTCGGCGACAGCTCTGCGGCCGTCACCGCAGGAAACGCATAGTCGAGCCCGTGATAGATCTCGTCGGAGATGAAGCGGATGCCCGCGCTGTCGGCGGCCGCCATCAGGGTCGACAGCGCCTCGCGCGACATCATGGTGCCGGTCGGGTTGGCGGGGCTGCCGACCAGCACGCCCTTCAGCGGCGCCTTGCGATGGGCGGCGAGCAACGCCTCGCCGGTCAGGGCATGGCGGGTGTCGCCGGAGGTTTCGATCAGCACCGGCTCGCAGCCCAGCGCGGTCAGGATATGCCGATACGGCGGATAACCCGGCACGGTCACGGCGACCCGGTCGCCCGGCTCGAACATCGCAAGAAACGCCAGGATGAACCCACCCGACGAGCCGGTCGTGACGATGATGCGTTCCGCGTCGACCGCGCAACCATACGTGTCGCTGTAGTGCCGGGCGATGCGCGCGCGCAGCGAGGGAATGCCGAGCGCCGAGGTGTAGTCGATCCGCCCGTCCGCAAGCGCGGCCTGCGCGGCCGCGATCGCCGGCTTCGGCGCGCCTGCGGCGGGCTGCCCCACCTCCATATGGATGACATGCCCGCCGGCGGCCTCGATTCGCGCGGCGGCCGCCATCACGTCCATCACCATGAACGGCGGAACATCGCTCCGTCCGGACGCTGTCAACAGGCTGCTTACACGGTCTCTCGGTGTCGCTTCACGCATGGATTTCTGCTATTGCACGGCCGCTGCCGAATTCGGGTTCCCGTTACCGGCTGCCGCCCCAGACTGGCCGCATTCGGTGGCTCCTTATAACGCTTTCAGGCCTAGTGAATACCCGGTTCGCGTGAAGAAGAACTGCAAAAACAACAGACTGCGCCACGCGCCTGATCCGGTCGGGCCCGGAACACGGACTTGTGCCGGCGCGGCCAGTCATCGCCGATAGATCGCCCATGCTGTTCCGCCTCGCGCTTCGCACCAGGACCTTCAAGCTGACCGCGCTCATGACCGCGGTTGCGCTCGCGGTCGGCCCCGTGGTCCCTGCGCGAGCCCAGCAAAAAGGCCCGCCGGTGCTGCGCGACACCGAGTCCGAGCAGCTGTTGCGCGAATACACAAGGCCGATCCTGCGCGCCGCCGGTCTGGAGAAGCAGAACATCCAGATCGTGATCATCAACGACGGCTCGTTCAACGCCTTCGTCGCCGACGGCCGGCGCATCTTCGTCAATTACGGCGCGCTGCTGCAATCGGAGACGCCGAACCAGATCATCGGCGTGCTGGCGCACGAGACCGGCCACCTCGCCGGCGGCCATCTCGCCAAGATGCGCGAGCAGCTGGCGCAAGCCCAGACCCAGATGATCATCGCGATGCTGCTCGGGGTCGGCGCGCTGGCCGCGGGTGCGGGCGGCCGCGGCGGCGGCAATGGTCTCTCCAGCGCCGGCGCCGCGGCGATCTCGGCGCCGCAAGCGGTCATTCAGCGCACGCTATTGTCCTATCAACGCCAGCAGGAAGAGAACGCCGACCGCGCCGGCGTCAAGTTCCTGAATGCGACCGGACAATCCGCCAAGGGCATGTACGAGACGTTCAAGCGCTTCACCGACGAGAGCCTGTTCGCCTCGCGCGGGGCTGACCCTTATCTGCAGTCGCATCCGATGCCGGTCGATCGCGTCTCCGCGCTGCAGGAACTGGCGCGCTCCAGCCCCTATTGGGACAAGAAGGACGATCCGGCGCTGCAGCTGCGCCACGACATGATGCGCGCCAAGATCTCAGGCTTCATGGAGCGGCAGGACACGGTCTACCGCCGCTATCCGCTGTCCAACACCAGCCTGCCGGCGCGCTATGCACGCGCGATCACGACCTATCTGCACGGCGATCTGCGCTCGGCGATCGCGCAGATCGACGGCTTGATCCAGGTGCAGCCCAACAATCCCTATTTCCATGAATTGCGCGGCCAGGCGCTGCTCGAAGGCGGCCGGCCGGCCGAAGCCATCGCGCCGCTGCGCCGCGCAGTGCAGCTCTCCAGCAATTCGCCGTTGATCGAGATGCTGCTCGGCCAGGCGCTGGTCGCCTCGGACAACAAGGCCTACACCGACGAGGCGATCAACATGCTGCGTGCCGCGGTGGCGCGCGAGCCCGAGGCGCCGCTCGGCTATACCCAGCTCGCGATGGCCTACGGCCGCAAGGGCGACTATGCCCAGGCCGACCTCGCCTCGGCGCAGGCCGCCTATCTCCGCGGCGACACCAAGACCGCCCGCGACCTTGCGTCACGCGCCAAGACGCGGTTCGCGATCGGCACGCCCGGCTGGGTCAAAGCTGACGACATTGTGAGCGCCAAGCCCATGCCGGGTCAGAAAAACAACTAGAAATAAACCGTAGTTCCATACAACGATCACCGAAACCGGCTCACGGCCCCGCCGTTTTTTTGAGCCACCGCGAACAAGGATTTTGTCATGCCAGCGCTTCGTTTTCTTGCCCCTGCCCTGCTCGCGCTCGGCGTTTGCGCCGCGCCGCTTCCGGCGTCCGCGCAGAGCTTCACCGACACCCAGCGCGGCGACATCGAGACCATCGTGCGCAACTATCTGATCGCGCACCCGGAGGTGCTCGAGGAGGCGATGAACGAGCTGAGCAAGCGGCAGGCCGCCGCCGAAGCCGAGAAGCATGAGCAGAGCGTCGCCAAGAACGCCGACACCATCTTCAATTCGCCGCGCGGCGTCATGCTCGGCAACAAGGACGGCGACGTCACCTTCGTCGAGTTCTTCGATTACAATTGCGGCTACTGCAAGCGCGCGATGTCCGACATGCTCGATTTGATGAAGGCGGATCCGAAGCTGAAGGTCGTGCTGAAGGAATTCCCGGTGCTGAGCCAGGGCTCGGTCGAGGCCGCGCAGGTCGCGGTCGCCGTGCGCATGCAGGATCCGACCGGCAAGAAGTATCTAGATTTCCACCAGAAGCTGCTCGGCGGCCGCGGCGCCGCCGACAAGGCGCGCGCGCTGGCGGTCGCCAAGGAGATCGGTCTCGACATGGCGAAACTCGAGAAGGATATGGCGAGCCCCGAGGTGAAGGCGACCATCGAGGAGAACTTCCGCCTCGCCGAATCCATGGGCATGAACGGCACGCCGAGCTACGTGATCGGCAAGCAGGTCGTGATCGGCGCCGTCGGCGTCGACAACCTCAAGGAAAAGATCGGCATCGCCCGCTGCGGCAAGGCGACCTGCTGATCGCCGCTCCGACAGCGCTCATCGCGTACAAGATCCGGCTGCGATGCAGCCGGATTTTTTGTTGCCGCCACCCGAACCGATTCCGCGCGGGTCCCAACCAAGGGCCGTCACCAACGACGCAAGTCGCGCGAAGCCGAAAATATAGCGCGACCTAATCTCGAGATCGAAGAGCATTTCGGCGGCTTCAATTTCGGCGGCGGCAACGGCCAGCTCGATCATGCGGGCGCGGAGTTCGACTGGGCCTGCGGTTGAAGCAGCCGCGCATTCATCTCGCGCGTTCATCGCGCATTCACCTCAAGAACAAACCGCAAGGAACCGCAAATCAACAGGAACATCGCACATGCTCTCCCGTTGTCGGCGCGGGCAATGCTGAAAAACGAGGAGGAATTGCGATGTCTAACCGCTTTCTGATTTCGGTCGCGGCGGCGGCTTTGATCGCCGGCACCGGTTTCGCGAACGCACAGGGCGCCGGCGGCGCCAACAAGGAAACCGGGGCCGGTGGTGGTGCGACCACGCAGCAGTCTGCACCGTCCGGTGGCGCGTCATCGGGCACCATGCAGCATGACAAGAGCGGCATGAAGGGTTCCGAGCATTCGACGACCGGTGAGTCGAGCACCAAGGGTGCGGAGTCCGACAAGTCCGGCACGGCCACCAAGGGCGCGCAGGACAGTACCCAAAAGTCGAAGGGCATGAGCTCGGAGAACGAAGCGACCAAGGGCTCCAAGGAGGGCTCGAAGGACATGAAGGCCGAAGGTCGCGACAAGAGCGGCAACATGAAAGCCGAGGAGCGTGACAAGAGCGGCAAGATGAACGCCGAGGGCCGCGACAAGAGCGGTGCCGGTGCCACGACCAACCAGAACGCTCAGACCAAGAGCCCGGCCGACCCCAACCGCGCGCAGACCAACGACACGAGCCGCACGCAGACCACGACCGGTAACGCGGCAACGTCGGCCACCGCAGCTCCGCCGGCCGAGAAGCGCAGCCAGATCACGACCGCGATCAAGTCGGAGCACGTGACCGAAGCCACCAACGTCAACTTTAACGTGTCGGTCGGCACCCGCGTTCCGGCTGACGTTCACTTCTACCCGGTGCCGGAGCGGGTCGTGACGATCTACCCGCAGTGGCGCGGCTATCAGTTCATCCTGGTCAAGGGCCGCTACGTGATCGTGCAGCCTGAGACCCATGAGATCGTCTACATCATCGAGGGCTAAACCGGCCTCGGTGCGAGGGCGCCCAAACGGGCCCTCGCCTTCATCTCGACCCCGCCCCTTCGGGGCGGGGTCTTGCTTTCGCCCGCACCCCGCATCACGCAGTGGATGGCGGGCCGGAGCGCCCGCCAAGGGCAGCTTCCGCAAGATTTGGTTAATCAGCATTTTCCGCAGGTTAGGACAGTCATCTAACAGGGTGGAGGAAGTTGTTGAAGACGTTCTGATTTCACCTAAAGACTTCCCCTTCGGCCGGTTGTTACCTATAACCCGGCCCACTCCACCCCTTGTCGGACCCCCTCTCGGAACCTTTGGCCGGAACTCTTGGCAGGAAACTCTGGAATGGCTGCTGCCGGAACGATCTATGTGCTGAACGGCCCGAACCTCAATCTGCTGGGGACGCGCGAGCCGGAGACCTACGGCCATGCCACCCTCGCCGATGTCGAGAAGCTGTGCGCGGACACCGCGCGCCAGTTCGGGCTGAGCGCCGACTGCCGGCAGTCCAACCGCGAGGGCGAACTGATCGACTTCATCCATGAGGCCCACGCCAAGAAGGCGGTCGGCATCATCATAAACGCCGGTGGCTACTCTCATACCTCGATCGCGCTGCATGACGCGCTGATCGCGGTCAAGATCCCCGCGGTCGAAGTTCACGTCAGCAACATCCACGCCCGCGAAAGCTTCCGACACCACTCGTTCACTGCTAAAGCCGCCTTCGCGTCACTTTGCGGCTTCGGCATCGACGGCTACCGGCTTGCGATCATCGGCCTCGCCACCAGGATCGGCGTCAAGATCGACGCCAAGCCAAAGACTTAATCGTCAATCCTGACGTTCCCCGTCACCAGACAAAGATTTTGGATCACAGAGCATGGCGCGCCAGCCAGACGACAAATCAGCCGCAAAAAAGAACGACTCCAAGAGCGACGACAGCGCCCTCATTCGCGAACTCGCGCTGCTGCTTGCGGAAACCAATCTGACCGAGATCGAGATCGAGCGTGCCGGCCTGCGTGTCCGCGTCGCGCGCAACATCAGCATCGCGGCCTCGGTGCCCGCCGCCTCCGTGGCGGGCGTTGCCGCACCGGCCGCCATTGCCGTCCCGGTGGCTGCGGCTGCGACCGATCTCGCCAAGCACCCGGGCGCCGTGCCGTCGCCGATGGTCGGCACCGCCTATTGGGCGCCCGAGCCGGGCGCCAAGCCGTTCATTGAAGTCGGCACCAAGGTCTCCGCCGGCCAGACGCTTCTGATCATCGAGGCGATGAAGACGATGAACCAGATCCCGTCGCCGCGCGCGGGCACCGTGACGCAGATTCTCGTCGAGGACGGCCAGCCGGTCGAATTCGGCGAGCCGCTCGTCATCATTGAATAGCTTCCGTCAACACCAGGCGCTGCGATGTTCGACAAGATCCTCATAGCCAATCGCGGCGAGATCGCGCTTCGCGTGCTGCGCGCCTGCAAGGAGCTCGGCATCTCGACCGTCGCGGTGCATTCCACCGCCGACGCCGACGCCATGCATGTGCGGCTCGCCGACGAGAGCGTGTGCATTGGCCCGCCGCCGTCGAAGGATTCCTATCTCAACGTGCCGGCGCTGCTCGCGGCCTGCGAGATCACCGGCGCCGACGCCGTGCATCCCGGCTATGGCTTCCTGTCTGAGAACGCGCGCTTCGCCGAGATCCTCGCCGACCACAATCTGGGCTTCATCGGACCGAAGGCCGAGCACATCCGCCTGATGGGCGACAAGATCGAAGCCAAGAAGACCGCCAAGCGCCTCGGCATTCCCGTGGTGCCCGGCTCGGACGGCGCGGTGACCTCGGAGGCCGACGCGCTCGCGATCGGCAGAGACATCGGATTCCCGGTGCTGGTCAAGGCGGCGGCCGGCGGCGGCGGCCGCGGCATGAAGGTCGCCCATACCGAGGCTGACCTCGCGCTCGCGCTCTCGACCGCGGCCAACGAGGCCAAGTCGGCGTTCGGCGACGCCTCGGTCTACCTGGAGAAATACCTGCAGAAGCCGCGCCACATCGAGATCCAGATTCTCGGCGACGGCCGCGGCGGCGCCATCCATCTCGGCGAGCGCGACTGCTCGCTGCAACGCCGTCACCAGAAGGTCTGGGAGGAAGGCCCCTCGCCCGTGCTCGCGGCGGCGGCGCGCGCCAGGATCGGCGAGACCTGCGCCAAGGCGATGCGGGACATGAAATATCTCGGCGTCGGCACCATCGAATTCCTCTACGAGGACGGCGAGTTCTATTTCATCGAAATGAACACGCGCATCCAGGTCGAGCATCCCGTCACCGAAAGCATCACCGATATCGATCTCGTGCTGGAGCAGATCCGGATCGCCGCCGGCGGCGACCTTCCGGCCAAACAGGACGACATCGCGATCATCGGCCACGCCATCGAGTGCCGCATCAATGCGGAGAACCCGCAGACCTTCCGTCCCTCGCCCGGACGGATCACGCAATTCCATCCGCCTGGCGGCCTCGGCGTGCGGATCGATTCCGCCGTCTATCAGGGCTATGTGATCCCGCCCTATTACGACTCGCTGGTCGGCAAGCTGATCGTGCACGGCAAGACCCGCGGCGAATGCCTGATGCGGCTGCGCCGGGCGCTGGACGAGATGGTGGTCGACGGGATCGAGACGACGCTGCCGCTGTTCCGCGCGCTGGTGCGCGAGCCCGACATCATCGAGGGCGACTACCACATTCACTGGCTGGAGCAGTACCTCGCCGGCCAGCCATCCGACGCCGCAAAATAGTTCGGAACTCCGTGGAACCCAGCCCTTCCTCAAACGTACTATAGGGTTATTGGCTTTCCACGGGGACGCGTTGAATCCCACTTCCATAGCGAGATCGTCGTGACGGTCGTTTCACGACGCCGGTCGACGTTACAGATCCTCCTGCTGTCGGCGGGATTTTTCGTGCTGGTCGCGGTCAGCGTGGCGTCCGTCCTGCTGGTCAACAAGGCGCGCGAGGACAACGCCTGGGTGATTCACACCGTCGAGACCGACAGCCAGATTGCCAACCTGCTGCTCGACATCAGGCGCGCCGAAAGCGCGACCAGGGCGTATCTGCTGACATCAGCACCACAATACCTGTCCGAGTACCAGTCCGCGGCAGCAGGAGTCCCGGCCGCGCTCAACCATCTCCAGATGATGACCGTGGATAATCCGGCGCAGGTTGCCAATGCCGCGAAGCTCAAGGCCGCCGTCGAGCAACGGCTGGCCGAGTTCGCGCTCAGCATCGAGCGCTTCAAGAACAACGACACGGCGACCAGCATCGACGTCCTGCGCAAGACCACATCGACCGATGCGGTCGAGGCGATCGTCCGGATCGCCCGCGACATCCGCACCGAGGAGGATCGTCTGCTGGTGCTGCGCACCGCGACGGCGGACAAGACCCAGGTGCTGGCCTCCTCCGTCACGATCGCCGGCTCCTGCATGGTGCTGGCGCTCGCAGCTCTCTCGGTGGTGCTGCTGCGGCGATCGTCGCGGGCGCGCGACGAGGCCGAGGCCAGGTTGCGCGACAGCAACGTCAATCTCGAAACCATCGTTGACGAGCGCACCTCCGACCTGCGCGAGGCCAACGAGGAAATCCAGCGCTTCGCCTATATCGTCAGCCACGATCTGCGCTCGCCGCTGGTCAACATCATGGGCTTCACCAGCGAGCTCGAGGAACTGCGCGGCGACATCTTCAAGCGGATCGCCACGCTCAATCGCGCCGCCTCGCTGGGGCCGGCGATGCCGGAAGACGCGACCGATGCGGCCGAGCCAGAGCTCGAAGGCTCCGACAAGCAGCTATCCGACAACTTCAATGAATCGCTCGGCTTCATCAAATCGTCGATCGCCAAGATGGATCGCCTGATCAGTGCGATCCTCAATCTCACCCGCGAGGGCCGCCGCGAGTTCAAGCCCGAACGCATCGATCTGCGCGAGCTGATCGACGGCATCGTCAAGACGATGGCTCACCAGGCCGTCGAGGCCAACGCGACCGTCGAGGTCGGCGCGCTGCCCAATATCGTCAGCGACCGCCTCGCGCTGGAGCAGATCTTCTCCAATCTGATCGACAACGCCCTCAAGTACCTCAGGAACGGCGTTCCCGGCGAGATTTCGATCGAGGGCCGCACCAAGCTCGGCTTCGCGATCTTCGAGGTCACCGACAACGGCCGCGGCATCGATCCGAAGGACCACCAGCGCATCTTCGATTTGTTCCGTCGGGCCGGAACCCAGGACAAGCCCGGTCAGGGCATCGGGCTTGCCCATGTCCGCGCACTTGTGCGCAGACTGGGCGGCACCATGTCGGTAGCATCGGAACTTCACAACGGCAGCACCTTCACGATCACGCTGCCCATCAATTGGTCAGGCAAGAACCGGGACAAAGTGACATGAGTGATCCAGTCACCATCATCATGATCGAAGACGACGAGGGCCATGCCCGCCTGATTGAGCGGAATATCCGGCGCTCGGGTGTCAACAATGAGATCATCCCGTTCACCAACGGTACAGCGGCGGTCAACTACCTGTTCGGCAAGGATGGCAGCGCCGTCGAGCGCAAGGGCCAGGCCCTGCTGATCCTGCTCGATCTCAATCTGCCCGACATGACCGGCATCGATATTCTGAGGCGGGTCAAGGAGAACAAATATCTCAAGTCGACGCCGGTGGTCGTGCTGACCACGACCGACGACTCCCAGGAGATCAAGCGTTGCTACGAGCTGGGTTGCAACGTCTACATCACCAAGCCGGTGAACTACGAAAGCTTCGCCAACGCCATTCGTCAGCTTGGCCTGTTCTTTTCCGTGATTCAGGTGCCGCCGGCTGCCGTATGACCAGCGCAACGCCGACACTGCTCTACATCGACGACGACGCGGCGCTGGCGCGCCTCGTCGAACGCGGGCTGACGCGCGCAGGCTACAAGGTCGTGCACGCCGCAAGCGGCCAGGAAGGCCTCGACCGGCTCGCCCAGGGCGGCATCGACGTCGTCGCGCTCGATCAGTACATGCCCGGCCTCGACGGGCTGGAGACGCTGGAGCAGATCCTCAAGATACCGGACGCTCCGCCGGTGGTGTTCGTCACCGCGTCGCAGGATTCGGCGATCGCCGTCACCGCACTGAAGGCCGGCGCGGCGGACTATCTGGTCAAGGACGTCAGGGGCGAATTCATTCCCCTGCTCCAGGTCGCGGTGAACGGCGCGATCCGGCAGGCCGCGCTCCAGAAGGCGCGCGACGAAGCCGAGGCCGAGGTGCACGCCTCGCGCGACCGCTATGCCGCGCTCGCCGCGGAGCGTGAGGTTCTGCTCCGCGAGGTCAACCATCGCGTCGGCAATTCGCTGCAGATCATCGCCTCGTTGCTGCATCTGCAGGCCAACTCCGCGAGCCAGCAGGATGTGAAGGCCGCGCTCACCAACGCGATGGGGCGCGTCGCGGCCGTCGCACAGGTGCACCGCCGCCTCTACACCTCGCACGACTTCAAGACGGTGATGCTCAACCAGTATCTCGAGGCGCTGCTCGAGGATCTCCGGCGATCGGCCGAAGGCAACAAGATGTCGCGGCTGACCTTGAAGGCCGACCCGATCGAGATCGATCCCGACCGCGCGGTCGCGATCGGCATCATCGTCAACGAGCTGGTGATGAACGCCGTGAAATACGCCTATCCCGACGGCGCCGGCCCGATACATGTCGAGCTGAAGCCGCAAGGCGACGATCTGCAGCTCGCGATCAGCGACGACGGGGTCGGCTTTTCCGACACGGCCGATCCGCGCGGCACCGGCATGGGCCAGCGGATCGTCAGCGCGATGGCAGCCAAGCTCGATGCCAGCGTCGAGCGCGACCCCGGCCACAAGGGCACCCGCTTCGTGGTGCGGTTCGCCCGCGTCAGCCCGGCGCTCGACAAATCGACAAGCGCCGCCGCCAGCTGATGCCGCCAATTTCGGCAAATTCGATTGATTTGTCCGGTTCGCTTTAACGACTGCATCATGCTGTTGATCGATCGCTGCCCGCAAGGCCTGACCGTTTAAGAAAGTTCTGGGCGTCCTTTGCGATGCTTGTGCCGACTGCTTGGCAGGAGCGGCACGCGATGTTCGGGCGCAGGCCAATTTTTGGAAAGAAGCAAGAGACGACCCAAGAGACAAACTCGGGCGAGCTCAAGGAGACCGTGCGTCCGGCGCCGGGCGCCGACGGCGCGACGCCCGCTTTTCACAAGCAGCAGTGGGATCACCCGCTGATCGGGTCGATGCTGCGCGATGCAGGCTTCGCGCCTGCTGACGAAGCCAGCATCGTGCCGACGGCAGACAATCGCCTTGCCGTGTTCGCGGCGGCCAACAGGCGATTGCAAGACCGCACCGAGACCTTCAACCGCGACATGACGGCGCGGCACGGCCACTGCCACGCGGTGCCGTTCCTGGTCATCGACCAGAAGATCTGGGATGGACCGCATGGCGCGTTTCTCTACGCGCAGATGGGGCTGATCGGCTACGACGAGTGGAACGTGATCATGCTAGCAGGAGATCCGCAGACCACGGCGTCATGCGGCCTGGCAGGCCATCCCGGTTTCCTTCCATCCGTGACGCAAGTCATCACCGAGCATGTGATCGCGTGGAAGGCGCGGCACAACGCTCTGCTCGAGACATTCGGGATCACCGCGACCGGCGGCCGGGATATCCCGCACGAACAATACGAGATGGAAAAGGACACCCTGCGCAACGAAATCATCGACAAGGCCGGCTGGATGAAGCCGCGCATCATCGACGAGCTCTTGCGCAAGGCCTAGAGGCATCAAGCCTTTGCGAAGCGCCTCACTCGTGCCTGCCGCGGTGCCGGCGTGCGCGGTGCGGACGGCAGTCCTGGCACGGCGCGCCAAACACAACCTGCGACGGATAGGGTCGCGCGGAATGCCACGGCGTCGAGCCGAACAGGCCGGCCGCACCGAACCCCGCGCTGAAGGGATCGGCCGCGAAATTGCCGGGGAAATAGCCGTTGCTGCGAAAATCCCGGTCGTCGTCCCTGCCGTCGAAATACGCGCCGCCGGCGCTGCCGTAGCGCAACGGCCGCTGCTGGGCCGATGCCGCGGCTACGCTGAGCGCGATGGCGGCGCAGGCGATCAATCCTCTCATGGCGATCATGGCCAGAACCCTCATTGCGGAAGGGTGCCCCAGTCGCCCTTCCAGGCGATCAGGCGTCTTTTGCCGAATTGCAGATAGAGCCCGTCGCTGCGCCTCGACAGCACGCTGCCCCTGACATTGGGCAGCGCGACGAACAATTCATTGCCCGGCGTGCCGCGCACGTAATTCAGGGGAACGCCGAGCGACCGGCTGGCCTGGTCGGCGCTCATGCCGAAGGCGAGCGGAACGCTGTTCGGTGGCCGCTGCTGCGCGCGGGACGCGCCGGTCGATGCGCCGAGCCCGATGACGAGGGCAACGAGGAGTGTCGCGAAACGCTGCATGGCTGACCTCATGGCACTGCCGCCGCCAGCGTACCGGCGGGCGTCCAGCCGCCGCCGAGCGCCTGGAACAGGCTGCTCGCCGCGAGCAGCTTGTTGAGCCTGACCGTGACCAGATTGTTCTCGGCGGTGAACAGCGTCTGCTGCGCCTGCAGCACCGTGATCAGGTTGACCGTGCCGCCGCGCAGCTGCGTCTCGGCGACCTCGAACGCCTTGCGCGAGGCGGCGACGACGTCGGACTGCAGGCGCTCCTGCAATGTGTACTTCTGCAACGCGATCAGCGCCTTCTCGACATCGGCGAAGGCCGACAGCACCGCCTTGCGATAGGCCTGCAGGTTTTGCAGCTGCTGCCCCTTGGCGAGCTTGAGCTGGCTCTCCAGCAGAAAGCCGTCGAACAGCGGCTGGGTCAGCCCGGCGGCGAGCGTGTAGTACCAGGCGCCGGGCGCGAACAGCGCGGCGAGCGCCGCGCTCTGGAAGCCGGTAGTGCCGGTCAGCTGGATCTGCGGAAAGAATGCCGCGCGCGCCGCGTCGACGCTGAAATTGGACGACGCCAGCTGCGCCTCGGCCTCGCGGACGTCAGGCCGCTGGTAGAGCAATTCCGACGGCAGTCCCGGCGTGACGCGCGGCACCGCGATCTGCGTGGTGGACCCGCCGCGCACCTTGAAATCGGCCGGCGCGCGCGCCACCAGCACGGCGAGCGCCGCGGTGTTCTGCCCGACCGTTACCTCGAGCGGCGGGATCGCCGCGCGCTGCGTGGCGACCAGCGCCTCCTGCTGCGACAGATCCAGCTGCGAAGCGGTGCCGCCCGCAAATTGCGACTTGATCAGCGCAAGGATGCGCTCGGCCGCCGCGAGGTTGCGGCGGGTGACCTTGATCTGGTCCTGCGCCGCCAGCAGCTGGAAATAGGTGTTGGCGACCGTCGCCATCGTGGTCAGCGCGACCACCTCGCGATTGTAGCGCGCGACGGTCGCGCTCTCCTCGGAGGCCGACAGCGTCGCGCGGTTCTTGCCCCAGAAATCGACGATGTAGCTTGCGCTCAGCCCCAGGCTGTTCTGCGAGAAGGTGCCGCTGGTGCCGAACGACGAACTGGATCCCGTTGCCACGCGCTGACGCTCGGCATTCGCCGATCCGGAGATGGACGGCAGCAGCGCGGCGCCGGACACGCCGACCTGGGCGTCGGCCTGCACGATCTGGGCGATCGCCACCGCGATGTCGAGATTGTAGAGCTGCGCGGACTCCATCAGCCCGGTCAGCTCGGGCGAGCGGAAGCCGCGCCACCAGGCGAGCGCCGGAACAGCCGCGTCGGCATCGCCTTTGGCCGCAGTCTTGTAGCTCGCCGGCACTTCGAGGCTGAGCTCCGGCTTCTCCGCCCCGGGAATACAGCCGGACAGACCGAGGCTGAGGCCGCCGAACGCCGCCACGCGCAGAAACCGGATCGGCTTGCGCATCAACTGAAGATTTCGCAACGCTGTACCTGTCGGCATTTACTCGCCCGGTTGAAGTGAGGAGCCCGGCGTCCGCATCGCGCCGCCACGGCGCGCGCGCTGGGCCCACAGGCGGAACCGGTCGAGATAGAGGTAGATAACCGGCGTCGTGTAGAGCGTGAGGACCTGGCTCAGGATCAGGCCACCGACGATGGCGATGCCGAGCGGCTGCCGCAGCTCGCCGCCGTCGCCCATGCCGATCGCCAGCGGCACCGCCCCGAGCAGCGCGGCCATCGTCGTCATCATGATGGGGCGGAAGCGCAGCAGGCAGGCCTCCCGGATCGCCTCGAGCGGCTCCAGCCCGCGCCTGCGTTCCGCCTCCAGCGCAAAGTCGATCATCATGATGGCGTTCTTCTTCACAATGCCGATCAGCAGGATGACGCCGATCAGCGCCATGATACTGAACTCGGTCTTGAATGCCATCAGCGCCAGCAAGGCGCCCACACCCGCCGAGGGCAATGTGGACAAGATGGTCAGCGGATGGATGTAGCTCTCGTAGAGCACGCCCAGCACGATGTAGATCGCCACCAGCGCGGCCAGGATCAGGAACGGCTGGTTGCTCAGCGAGTCCTGGAACGCCTTGGCGGTACCCTGGAAGGTGCCGCGGATCGTGGCCGGGACCCCAATCCGGTTCATGGTCGCCTCGATGCTGCCGACCGCCGTGCTCAGCGACACGTTCGGCGGCAGGTTGAACGAGATGGTGTTGGCGACCAACAGACCCTGGTGATTGACCGCAAGCGGCGTCGCGCCCTGCTTGAATGCTGCAACTTCCGACAGCGGGATCATGGTCTCGCTGCTGGTGGAGACGGCCGATCCGGTCGAGGCAACGCCCTTCCCGGTCGAACCGATCGAGTTGGTGGCCTGGTTGCGCGCGGCCTGGGCGTTGGCTGCACTGGCCGCGCTGGAGTTGCCTGGGGCGACGACCGTGCCTGCCACCGCGTTGGTCGATTGCGAGCCGCCGACCGATCCGCCGGACGTGCTGATATAGACGTCCTTCAGCGTCTCCGGGTTCTGCCAGTAGCGCGGCGCGACCTCCATGATGACGTGATACTGGTTGCGCGCGACATAGATCGTCGACACCTGCCGCTGGCCGAAGGCGTCGTAGAGGGTGTTGTCGATCTGGCTCACCGTGATGCCGAGCCGGGCCGCGGCGTCGCGGTCGATCACGAGATCGGATTCCAGGCCCTTGTTCTGCTGGTCGCTGTTGACGTCGGCGAGATCAGGATCGCGCTGCAGGGCCGCCGCGATCTTCGGCGTCCATTCATTGAGCTCCTCCAGCGTCGATCCCTGCAGCGTGTACTGATACTGCGCGTTCGAGGCCCTGCCCCCGACCCGGATGTCCTGCACCGCCTGCAGGAACAGGCTCGCGCCCGGCACCACCGACATCTCGCGGCGCAGCCGCGCGATCACGCCGTCGGCGCCGATCTTGCGCTCATCAAGCGGACGAAGCGAGACGAACACGAAGCCGGAATTGGTCTGCCCGCCGCCGGTGAAGCCGACCGCCGTCTCAACCGCCGGATCGCGCTTGATGATGCCGACGAACCGCGCGAGCTTCTGCTGCATCAGCTGGAACGACACGCTCTGGTCAGCCTGGATCGAGCCGACCAGCCGGCCAGTGTCCTGCTGCGGGAAGAAGCCCTTCGGGATCACGTCGTAGAGATAGAAGTTGAGGCCGAACACCGCCGCCAGGATCAGCATCACCGACAGCGGATGCGCCAACGCCGCGGTCAGCGTTCTGCGGTAGAAATTTAGCATCGCCTCGAAGAAGCGCTCGCTCGCCCAATAGAGCCGGCCATGGCTGCCGGCGTCGGGCTTGAGCAGCACGGCGCACATCATCGGCGTGGTCGCCAGCGAGACCGCGAGCGAGATCAGGATCGAGATCGAGATCACCATCGCGAACTCGCGGAACAGCCGCCCGACGATGCCGGCCATCAGCAGGATCGGGATGAACACCGCGATCAGCGAGATGCTCATCGACAGCACGGTGAAGCCGACGTCGTTGGCGCCCTTCAGCGCCGCCTCGAGCGGGCTCAGCCCCTGCTCGATGTAGCGGGTGACGTTCTCCAGCACCACGATGGCGTCGTCGACCACGAAGCCGGTCGCGACCGTCAGCGCCATCAGGGAGAGGTTGTCGAGGCTGTAGCCGAACAGGTACATCGCCCCGAAGGTCGCAACCAGCGACACCGAGACCGCCACCACCGGAATGAAGGTGGCCCGCGCATTGCGCAGGAAGGCGAACACCACGATGATGACCAGCAGCACCGCCAGAACCAGGGTTCGTTCGACGTCCCGGAGCGAGGTGCGGATGGTGGTCGAACGGTCGACCGCAAAGCCTATATCGATCGCCGGCGAGACTGACGCCTGCAGCTGCGGCATCACCCCCTTCACGAGGTCGACGGTACTGATGATGTTGGCGTTCGGCTGCCGGTAGAGGATGATCAGCACCGCCGGCTTGCCGTTCGCGAGACCGGCATTGCGCAAATTCTCGACGCCGTCGGCCACCTCGCCGACGTCGGAGAGATGAACCGGCGCGCCATTGCGGTAGGCCACGATCAGCGACTTGTAGTCGCCGGCCTTGTTGGCCTGGTCGTTGGCGTAGACCTGGTAGCGCTGGTCGCCGACGTCGATGCCGCCCTTCGGGCTGTGGGCGTTGGCGCTCGACAGCGCCGCGCGGACGTCTTCCAGACCGATGCCGTATTTGTAGAGCGCCTGCGGGATCAGATCGACGCGCACGGCCGGCAGCGAGCTGCCGCCGACCACGACCTCGCCGATGCCCTCGACCTGCGACAGCTTCTGCGCCAGCACCGTGGAGGCGGCGTCGTAGAGATCGCCGCGCGTCAGCGTATCCGACGTCAGCGTCAGGATCAGGATCGGCGCGTCGGCCGGGTTGACCTTGCGGTAGGTCGGATTGCTGCGCAGGCTGGTCGGCAGGTCGGCCCGCGCCGCATTGATCGCGGCCTGCACGTCGCGCGCCGCGCCGTTGATGTCGCGGTTCAGCCCGAACTGCAGCGTGATGCGGGTCGCGCCCACCGAGCTCGACGACGTCATCTCGGTGACGTCGGCGATCTGGCCGAGATGTCGCTCGAGCGGACTTGCGACCGTGGTCGCGACATCCTGCGGGCTGGCGCCGGGCAGCGTCGCCTGCACCGAGATGGTCGGGAAATCCACCTGCGGCAGCGGCGACACCGGCAGCTTGAAGAACGCGACAATGCCGGCCGCCGCAAGCCCGAACGTCAACAGCGTCGTTGCCACCGGCCTACGGATGAAGGGCGTTGACGGATCCATGGCTCAACGCGACCCGCTCGCCTCGCCGATCTCGTCCGCCCGCCCGGCAAACCGCAGCGCGAGGCGATCGAACCAGAGGTAGATCACCGGTGTCGTGAACAGGGTCAGCAGCTGGCTCACCAGGAGGCCGCCGACGATCGAAATGCCGAGCGGATTCCGCAGCTCGGACCCCGCGCCGCTGCCGAGCATCAGCGGCAGCGCGCCGAGCACAGCTGCCATCGTCGTCATGATGATCGGCCGGAACCGCAGCAGGCAGGCCTGATAGATCGCCTCCCGCGGCGGCTTGCCCTCGTTGCGCTCGGCATCGAGCGCGAAGTCGATCATCATGATCGCGTTCTTCTTCACGATGCCGATCAGGAGGATGATGCCGATGATCGCGATGATCGTGAGATCCTGTCCGGCCATCATCAGCGCCAGCAGCGCGCCGATCCCGGCCGAGGGCAGCGTCGAGAGGATGGTTAAAGGATGGATGAAGCTCTCATAGAGCACGCCGAGCACGATATAGACCGTGATGATCGCGGCGAGGATCAGGAACAGCTGGTTGGACAGCGAGGACTGGAACGCCAGCGCCGCGCCCTGGAAGCTCGTGATCATGCCGAGCGGCTGGTTGATGTCGGCCTGCGCCTGCTTGATCGCCGTCACCGCCCCGCCGAGCGAGGCGCCGGGCGCCAGGTTGAACGAGACGGTCGCCGACGGGAACTGGCCGAGATGCGAGATCTGCAGCGGCGCGGTCTCCACCCGAATCTTGGCCATCACCGACAGCGGCACCGGCGTCGAGCCCACCGATGACGGCAGGTAGATCGACGACAGAGAGTCCAGCGAAGTCTGCAGCGACGGATCGGCCTCGAGGATCACGCGGTACTGGTTCGAATTGGTGAAGACGGTCGAGACGATGCGCTGGCCGTAGGAATCGTACAGTGCGTTGTCGATCGTCGCCGGCGTGATGCCGAATCGCGCCGCCTGGTCGCGGTCGATGTCGACGAACACCGAAAGCCCCTGCGCCGAAATATCGCTCGTGACATCGCTGAGCTGGGGCAATTCCCGGAGCTTGTCGACCAGCTTCGGCGTCCATTCCGCAAGCTCGTTCGGATCGGCATCCTGCAGGATGAACTGGTACTGCGTCCGGCTCACCGTGCCTTCGATGGTGAGGTCCTGGACCGGCTGCATGTAGAGCGTGATGCCGGTCAGCGCCGCCGTGCTCGCCTTGATCCGGTCCATGATCGTCGAGACATTGGCCTTGCGCTGCTCATGCGGCTTCAGATTGATCAGGATGCGGCCGCTGTTCAGCGTGGTGTTGGTGCCGTCGACGCCGATGAACGACGACAGGCTCTGCACGTCCGGATCCTTCAGGATCGCGCTGGCGAGCCGCTGCTGCCGCTCGGCCATCGCCGCATAGGACACCGATTGCGGCGCCTCGGAGATCGCCTGGATCACGCCGGTGTCCTGCACCGGAAAGAAGCCCTTGGGAATAACGACGTAGAGCAGCGCCGTCAGACCAAAGGTGGCGAGCGCGATCAGCAGCACGAAGGTCTGGCGATCCAGCACCCAATTGAGCATCCGGGCGTAGATCGCAATGACGGCATCGAAGCCTTCGCGGCTGAGCCGCTGGAAGGTGTTTTCCCGCGCCATGGCCTCCGGCTTCAGTAGCTTGGCGCAGGCCATCGGCACCAGGGTCAGCGACACCACGGCCGAGATCAGGATCGTGACCGACAGCGTGATGGCGAATTCGCGGAACAGGCGGCCGACGACGTCGCCCATGAACAGCAGCGGGATCAGGACCGCGATCAGCGATACCGTCAGCGAGATGATGGTGAAGCCGATCTGCTCCGACCCTCGCAGCGACGCCTCGAGCGGCGACTCGCCCTCCTCGATGTAGCGCGAGATGTTCTCGATCACGACGATGGCGTCGTCGACCACGAAGCCGGTCGCGATCGTCAGCGCCATCAGCGACAGATTGTTCAGGCTGAAGCCGAACAGATACATCGCGCCCAGCGTGCCGACCAGCGAGAGCGGCACCGACAGGCTCGGGATCAGCGTGGCGCGGGTCGAGCGCAGGAACACGAAGATCACAAGCACGACCAGAATCACGGCGAGCGACAGCTCGTATTCGACGTCGCGCACCGAGGCCCGGATCGTGACGGTGCGGTCGGTCAGGATATTGAGGTCGATCGCGGCCGGCAGCGTGGCCTGCAGCTGCGGCAGCAGGTCCTTGATGCCCTGCACCACCGAGATGACGTTGGCGCCGGGTTGGCGCTGGATGTTGAGGATGATCGCCGGCGTCTCGTTCATCCAGGCGCCGAGCTTGTCGTTCTGCGCGCCGTCGACGACGTTGCCGACATCGCTGAGGCGGACCGGCGAGCCGTTCTTGTAGGCGATGATCAGCGAGCGGTAGTCGCTGGCATTGCGGATCTGGTCGTTGGCATTGATGGTGTAGGCGCGCATCGCGCCGTCGAAGTTGCCCTTCGGCGTGTTGACGTTGGCGTTGCCGAGCGTGGTGCGGAGATCGTCGATGTTGAGGCCATAGGCCGCGAGCTTGCGGATATCAGCCTGGATGCGCACCGCGGGCCGCTGGCCGCCGCTGATGCTGACGAGGCCGACGCCCGGCAGCTGCGAGATCTTCTGCGCCAGCCGCGTGTCGACGAAATCCTGTACCTGGGTCAGCGGCATGGTCTTCGAGGTCAGGCCGAGGGTCAGGATCGGCGCATCGGCCGGATTGACCTTGGCGTAAATCGGCGGCGCCGGCAGGTCCGACGGCAACAGATTGCCCGCGGCATTGATCGCGGCCTGCACCTCCTGCTCGGCGACGTCGAGCGAGATCGACAGGCCGAATTGCAGCGTGATCACGGACGAGCCCGCCGAGCTCACCGAGCTCATCTGGGTCAGATTCGGCATCTGGCCGAACTGCACCTCGAGCGGCGCCGTCACCGACGAGGTCATCACGTCGGGGCTCGCGCCCGGATAGAAGGTCTGCACCTGGATGGTCGGGTAGTCGACCTCCGGCAGTGCCGCGACCGGGAGAAATCTGAATGCCAGCATGCCCGACAGCATGATGGCGATCATCATCAGGGTCGTCGCTACCGGCCGCAGGATGAATGGCCGCGACGGGTTCATTTCTTCTGCCCGTCCTCGGACCGCTTGTGGTGGCCGCCTCCGGGATCAGCGCCGTCCTTACTATCTCCCTTGCCGTCTCCCTTCGCGGCCCCGTTCGCCGCCCCCTTGGCCGCAGCGGCAGGGTTCGCGGCATCGGCGGCGGAGCGCACCACCACCTTCGCACCCTCGCGCAGCTTGTCGGCGCCGTCGATCACGATGCGATCGCCGGCCACGAGCCCGGACAGCACCTCGACCCGGTCGCCGTCGGTGACGCCGAGCTTGACCGGCCGAACCGAGACCGTGCTGTCGGCGTTGACGAGATAGACGAAGGTGCCGGGGACACCGCGCTGGATGCCGGCGGTCGACATCGTCGTCGCATCCTTGTGGGTATCGAGCAGCAGGCGGACGTTGACGAACTGGTTCGGAAACAGCGTGCGCTTGTCGTTCTCGAACTGCGCCCGCAGCTTGATGGTGCCGGTGGTCGCATCGATCTGGCTGTCGAAGGTCTGCAACGATCCCTCGGCGAGCTTGTTGGCGCCGCTGCGGTCATAGGCCGCCGTCGGCAGCACCGCGCCCTCCCTCAACCGCTTCGAGACCGCCTGCAGATTGTCCTCCGGCAGCGTGAACAGCACGCTGATCGGCTCGAGCTGCGTGATCACGACGAGGCCGTTGGTATCGCCGGGCGTCACATAGTTGCCGAGATCGACCTGGCGCAGTCCGACGCGCCCGTTGATCGGCGACACGATGTGACAATATTGCAAATTCACCTCGGCCGACTTCACCGAGGCGCGATCGGCCTCCACCGTGCCCTGGTACTGCGCGACCAGCGCGACCTGGGTATCGAGCGTCTGATGCGGCACGGCGTTCTGCGCGGCGAGGTTCTGGTAGCGGGTGAGATCGACCTGGGCGCCCTTCAGCTGCGCCTCGTCGCGGGCGAGCTGGCCCTTGGCCTGCGCCAGCGTCGCCTCGTAGGGGCGCGAATCGATCTCGGCGATCAGGTCGCCCTTCTTGACCTCATCGCCCTCCTTGAAATCGATCTTCATCAGATAGCCGCTGATCTGGCTCCTGATCGTCACGGTCGCGAGCGACGTCACGGTGCCGAGCGCATTCAGGCTGACGCCGATATCGCCCTTGCCGATCGTCTCCGGTACGATCGACATCGGCCCGGCGTTGCGCCCGCCACCGGCCTGCGGCGGCGCGGCCTGCTGCCGCGTCCACCAGACGATGCCGGCAAGCACCGCCAATACGAGACATCCCGTCAGAAACCCCCGCCAACGCGATCCTCGCCTGGTTCGCTCGGGCGCCACAATCGACGGGTCTTTGATCTGCTGGTCCATAACCTGCCCACGAAGAAACACGAATGAGCTCGCGCGGCTCTATGTGTCCCCTGAACTCCGCGCGCGCCACATCCGACGAAGCATTTTGAAGGCTTCTGCCGGACAAAGCGCGTTAAGAATTGTAAGGATAGCGGCTCTTCCCGGTCGGCCGCTGTTTCTCGCTGGATTGTGGCTATTTTACCCGATCATTTGTAACCAGGGCAACACGATCAGCAACAATCCGGCAAAGTAGATCAGGCCGAAGATCAGCCCGAATTTCCAGAAGTCGCCTTTGCCGATATAGCCGCTGCCGTAATACATCGGCGCCGGTCCCGTGGCATAGGGCGAAATCACGCCCATCAGGCCCAGCGAATAGACGCAGAGCAGCATCAAGGTCTGCACCGACAGGCCGGGAATGCTGGAGCCGACGGCGAGCACCACCGGCAGCACCGCGGCGGTATGCGAGGTGATGCTCGAGAAGAAATAGTGGATCCAGAAGAAGAAGGTGACGAGCAGGATCATCCCGACCAGCGGCGACGTGCCGGAAAGCGGCTTGGCATAGCCCTCGGCGACCCATTTGATGAAGCCGATCTCGTTGAGGCCGGACGACAGCGTGAGCAGCGAGGTGAAATAGAAAAATACCTCCCACGCACTCTTCTCCGCGACGATGTCCTCGAACGCGATCACGCCGGTCAGCAGCATCAGCGAGATCACGACGAACACGACCGTGGTCGCGTTGATGAAATTCGAGCCGAGCAGCGGCACGCTGATGTTGGGATTGGAGCCGCAGATCCACAGGAACATCGCGAGCACCACCAGCACCGCCATGATCCATTCGTGCCGCGACGGCGGCCCCATCTTGGCGAGCTCGCCCTCGCTCCAGGTCACGATCTCGGGGCTCTCCTTGATCTCGGGCCGGCAGACCAGATAGCTGAGCAGCGGCACCAGCAGCAGCAAGAGGATCCCGAGCGGCGCGAAGCCGATGAACCATTGCGACCAGCCGACCTCGATGTTGACGAGCTTCTTGGCGATCGAGAGCGCGGCGGCGTTCGGCGCCAGCGCGGTCAGGAACAGCGAGCTGGTGACGGCCGTGGTCGCGAACGCGGTCCACATCACGAAGGTGCCGATCTTGCCCGCGGTCGGGCCGGGCTCGGAGCCGTAGATGCGCGGGATGTTGCTGACGATCGGATAGATGGTGCCGCCGGAGCGCGCGGTGTTGGACGGCGTCGCCGGCGCCAGCACGAGATCGGAAAACGCCACCGCATAGCCGAGCCCGATGGTGCGGCGGCCGAGGCCGCGCACCAAGAGCAGCGCCAGCCGGCGGCCGAGCCCGCTCTTGCGATAGCCGATCGAGAACACGAAGGCGCCGACGATCAGCCACACCGTGCTCTCGGAAAAGCCGCCGAGCATCCAGCGCAGCGATTTGTTCGGGTCGTGCTCGACATAGCCGCCGATGCCGGCGACCGTCAGGCCGATCAGACCGACCGCGCCGACCGGCATCGATTCAAGGATCAGCCCGGTGATCACGGCGGCGAACACCGCGAAATAGTGCCACTGATTGGCGTTCAGCCCCGAAGGCACCGGGACCAGATAGATCACAAGCCAAACCAGCAACGGCGCAAACGTCCGCCATGACCATTTCATGCAGCGTCCCCCTCACCTGTGTCGATTGTCGGGCGCGCAAGCCGCCGTGTCCCGGCAGCGCCGCCATCTTTTTGTTGCAATCTAGCACGACCGCGCAGTCCGTCTCGGGAAACTGCTGCGGAACGGCGCGGCTTGTGGAGGAACCAGCTCGTTTCGTCAACACGTAGCGTCCCGGTGGCAGCCCCCATCGCAAGACCGCCCGCGCTTTGCTATCCTTGGCGGTATGACGTCACGCGACTCCGCCTCCTCCGAGATCACGCCCGAGGTGCTGCTGCGCGCCTATGCCTGCGGCATCTTCCCGATGGCGGAGAGCGCCGACGATCCGACCCTGTTCTGGGTCGAGCCGGAATTGCGCGGCGTGATTCCGTTCGACGGCTTCCGTGTCGCCTCCCGCCTGGCGCGCACCGTGCGCTCCGATGCCTTCACGGTCACCGTCGATACCGCGTTCAAGGCCGTGATCGCCGGTTGCGCGGCGCCGCAGCCCGGCCGCGACGACACCTGGATCAACAGGCGCATCCGCGATCTCTATGTCGGGCTGTACGCGTCGGGCCATTGCCACAGCGTCGAGGTCTGGCAGGACGACAATCTGGTCGGCGGGCTCTACGGCGTCAGCCTCGGCCGCGCCTTCTTCGGCGAAAGCATGTTTCACACCACGCGCGACGCATCGAAGGTCGCGCTGGTGCATCTGGTGGCGCGGCTGATCGCGGGCGGGTTCGAACTGCTCGACACGCAATATGTGACGGAGCACCTGAGGACGTTCGGCGCGATCGAGATCTCGCGGCGCCGCTATCGCGCGCTGCTCGACAAGGCGATCACGGGCGCGCCGGCGGATTTCCGCAAGCTCGACGCCACCCAGCCGGTCAAAGGTGCCGACGCGCTGGCAATCATCGCCGAGCGCAATTGAACGGTTGATCGCGTAGCCCGGATGAAGCCAACGGGTCGCGCGAACGCGCGCCCGATGACAGGCTCCGCGCAATCCGGGACAAGTCTCTCCGCGGAGAGAAACCCGGATTTCGCTGCGCTCCATCCGGGCCGTGCTTGCTAGTTCCCAAACAATCCGCCGAACAACCCGCCCGGCCGCTGCTGTTGCTGGGGCGGCGGAGGTGGCGGCTGCTGCTGGTATTGCGGCTGTGGCGGCGGACGCGGTGCGGCCTGCTTCGGCGGCGCGCGCTTCTGGGCCGGCGGTGGCGGAGGCGTCGGCGCCTTCGGCGGATCGGGTGCGGCGGTCACGATGGTCTGGTCCGGCCCTTTGCAGTCGGTCAGCCAGATGTCGTAGATCGGATGCTCGACGCCGTGCAGGCCGGGACTCGCCGCGAACATCCAGCCCGAGAAGATCCGCTTCACCTCGCCCTGCAGCGTGATCTCGTCGACCTCGACAAAGGCATCGGTGTTGGCGGCTTCCGTCGATGGCCTCGTGTAACAGGCATCGGTCTTCACCCGCAGCGCGCCGAACTGCACGGTCTCGCCGATATCCTCGTCGAAATTGATGATGCGTCCGGTGATCTTGTCGAGACCGGAGAAGCTCGCCTTCTTGTTGGTGATCTTGGTCGACGGCGGCTCCTGCACGACCTCGTCGCCCGGCTGCAACGTGGCAGGCGTCTGCGGCGGGGTGCCCTGGGGCGTGCCCTTGGGACGCTGCCCCGGCGGCAGCGGGTTGGCGCCGGGCGGCGTATTGGCAACGGCCGGACCGCCTGGTTGCGGCGGCTGCACGGCCACGCCGGGCTGGGTGCCCTGCGGCGCCACCGGCGAGCCGGGTGGCGGCGCCAGCGGCTGCGACTGCACGCTGCCGGGCGGCGGCACCGCCTGGCCTGGCGGCAGCGCCCGCGGCTGTGTCGGCAACAGACGGCCGCGCGGCAATTCCGGCACTTCCTCGTCGTCGTCGCTGGGAGGAGCCGGCTGACCACGCGGGATCGAGCCGGGCGGACGCGGCGCGGGATCGGAGAAAATCGTTCCGATCTGCGCGCGCACGGGCGGCGCAAGCGAGATGGTTGAGGCGGCAACCAGGGCCGCAAAGCCAGTCAGGGCAACGGTTCGAAGCATCTCGCGCGGCTTTAAAGGGCGAATCGGGCTCGCGACAGTCTACCTTGATATCGGCCGCTCGCAGGCCACCGGTTAACACGCCGAATACGGCGGGGAAAGGGCACCCGGCCACCTCTCCCCGGTCCACTGGGCAGCCTCTGGTCACCCTCTGGTCACTCCTGGGAACACGTGTGATAGTCCTCACGCTGAAGCCACGCCGCCGCGCGTGAAAACCAGGAAAATCCGGATCGAACCGGACCAGCCAGAGGAAACCCACCATGCCCGATCGCATCAGGCTCGACGGCCGGGTCGCCGTCGTCACCGGGGCTGCCGGCGTCATCGGAACCGCCTCGCTTCAACTGCTCGCCGAACGGGGTGCGCGGATTGTCGCAGTCGACCGCAAGGGCGCCGATCTCAAGGCCGCCATCAAGGACCTGCCCGCCTCGGCCGAGGCCCTCGCAATCGAAGCCGACGTCACCGACGAGGACGAGGTCAAGGACTATGTCCGCGCCGCCGTCGACCGCTTCGGCGCCATTGACGCCTTCTACAACAACGCCGGCGTCGAGGGCGACATCAGGCCGATCCCCGAATATTCGCTGGAGAGCTTTCGCCGGGTGCTCGACGTCAATGTCGTCGGCGTCTTCCTCGGCATGAAGCATGTGCTGCCGGTCATGCTGAAGCAGAACCAGGGCAGCATCATCAACACCGCCTCGATCGCGGGCCTGATGGGATCACCGATGATCGCGGTCTACAGCGCGAGCAAGCACGCGGTGATCGGGCTGACCAAGAGCGCGGCCTGGGAATGCACCGGCACCAGCGTGCGGGTCAATTGCGTCTGCCCCGGCATGATCGAGAGCCGGATGCTGAGCACGATCCTGCAGGGCCGCTCCGGCGGCAACGCGCCGCCGCCGATCGAGAAGATCGTCGACCGCATCCCGGCGCGCCGGCTCGGCCTCGCAAGCGAGGTCGCCTCCATCGTCGCTTTTCTTGCCTCCGACGAGGCGAGCTACGTCTCCGGCTCCGCCTACACCGTCGACGGCGGCCGCACCGCCGCCTGACACGACCGTCATTCCGGGATGGTGCGCAAGCACCAGACCCGGAATCTCGAGATTCCGGGTTCGATGCTTCGCATCGCCCCGGATTGACATCACCAAAAGAAGGTCCTCCCAATGCCCGTCGTTCTCGATCCCGATGCCGCTGCCGTCTACAAGGCGTTCCAGGAGGCCGGCCGTCCCGCCTATGAGACGCTGACCGCGACGGAAGCGCGCGACTATTATCGAGCCGCCCGCGTCGTCTCCAATCCCGAGCCTCCCGCGTTGGAATCGAGCAAACCGCTCGCGATCCCGGCGCCGCACGGCACGATCCCTGCCCGCATCTACACGCCGAACACGCTGCGCAAGAAAGACGGGCTCGCGCCCTGCCTGGTGTTCTTCCACGGCGGCGGCTGGGTGATCGGCGACCTCGATACCCATGAGGTGGTTTGCCAGAAGCTTGCCCATGAGGGCGAGCTGATCGTGATCTCGATCGATTATCGGCTCGCGCCCGAGCATCGTTTCCCTGCCGCGGTCGATGACGCCATCACCGCGACCCGATGGGTCGCCGCCAATGCCAGGGATCTCAGCATCGACGCCGCGCGCCTGATCGTCGGCGGCGACAGCGCCGGCGGCAACCTCGCGGCGGTGGTTGCCCTGACCGCCCGCGACGGCGGGCCGAAGCTCGCGGCCCAGCTGCTGATCTATCCCGCGACCGATTTCTCGCGGAAGCATCCCTCGCATCGCGAGCCCGAGACCAGCATCCTCCTGACGCATTCGGTGATCGGCTGGTTCGCCAACCATTATCTCGGTGACGCCGACAACAACGACTGGCGTGCCTCGCCGGCGCGCGCGAAGGACTTTGCCGGCTTGCCGCCGGCCTATGTGCTGACCGCCGGCGCCGATCCGCTCCGCGACGAAGGCGACGAGTATGCGAAATTCCTCAAGGACGCCGGCGTGCCGGTGACCTACCGGCATTTTCCCGGCCAGTTCCACGGCTTCTTCACCATGGGCAAGCTGCTCAATCAGGCCAATATCGCCGTGACCGAGATCAGCGCCTGGCTGAAGACGCTGGGCTGAGCAATCGGACCCGCGGCGACGTGGCTGGCGTCGTTCCCGATCGGGGCTCGCGAGCGCATCGCGAGCCTCTTGCGGCGTTAGTGCGCCTTGAAGTTCCCCACGCCGCGCGATAGTGCCGCCGTCAGCGCTTCACGCCGCCGGGCACTCCAGCCATCGAGATCGTCTTGCTCACGCCACTCCTCGTCTACGGTATCCCGCTCGATTTCATCCTGTTCGCGCTGACGCTGCTCGGCGTCGCGATCTTCCATCACCACACGCTCGCGGTGGCGCTGACGGGCCTTGCCGCGATCGTCGCCTACAAGCTGCTGTTCGCGGGCTTTGCGAAATTCGGCGCGGGCCTGCCCGGTCTCGCGCATCACATGGAGCATGAGTGGGTCACGCTCGCCAACCTGTTCCTGCTCCTGATGGGCTTTGCGCTGCTGTCGCGCCATTTCGAGGAGAGCCGCATTCCCGACGAGATGCCGGCGCTGCTGCCCGATGACTGGAAGGGCGGACTGATCCTGCTGGTCATCGTGTTCGTGCTGTCGGGCTTCCTCGACAATATCGCGGCCGCGCTGATCGGCGGCACCGTGGCCCGCCACGTGTTCCGTGGCCGCGTCCATATCGGCTATCTCGCGGCCATCGTCGCCGCATCGAATGCCGGCGGCGCCGGCAGCGTCGTCGGCGACACCACGACAACGATGATGTGGATCGACGGCATCAGCCCGCTCACGGTCGTGGAGGCCTATGTCGCAGCCATCGTCGCGATGCTGGTGTTTGCGGTGCCGGCCTCGCTGCAACAGCACCGCTTTTCGCCGATCGTGAAGGATGCACCGTCCGGCCTCAGAATCGACTGGGCGCGGGTTGCGATCGTGGCCGTGATCCTGCTCGCCGCGCTGACGGCCAATGTGACGGCCAATCTGAAGTTCCCCGCGCTGCTCGATACGCTGCCCGTGCTCGGGCTCGCGGTCTGGGCCGCGATCCTGGTCACCTCGGTGCTGCGGCGGCCGGACTGGTCGGTGATGCCCGAGACGCTGAAAGGCACCGTCTTCCTGCTCGCGCTGGTGACGGCGGCCTCGATGATGCCGGTGGAGAAATTGCCCGCCGCATCGTGGCAGACCGCGCTCGGGCTCGGCTTCGTCTCGGCAGTGTTCGACAATATTCCCCTGACCGCGCTGGCGCTGAAGCAAGGCGGCTATGACTGGGGCTTCCTCGCCTACGCGGTCGGATTTGGCGGGTCGATGGTCTGGTTCGGCTCGTCGGCGGGCGTTGCAGTGTCCAACATGTACCCGGAAGCCAAATCGGTGGTCCGCTGGATCACCCAGGGCTGGCCGATCATGGCGGCCTATGTCGTCGGCTTCTTTGTGATGCTCGCACTGCTTGGCTGGCATCCCGACGCGCCACATTGACGCAACACAATGCTGCAATGCACAATTGCGCTTACCTCAAAACTGTGGAAAATCGAGACAATTCCGTTGACATTGCTAAACTCCATTCGCCGTAACAAGTTATGGAGAGTTCGCATGAGTGTTAGTGCAGAAGTCCTCGCCCGCGCTCCGTCGGAGCAGATGGAGGACGAAATCAACACGGTGACTTCGCATCGACCACGCAGCAACATCCGGCCCCTCTCGCCGATGCCGGACTATGTCGAGCATCGCAACGGCGTCAACGAGGTGGGCAAGCTGTCGGCCGAGGCGGTCGTGCGCGAATATGAAGCGGCGGTGAAAGAGATCGAGGCCCTTGGATCGGAACTGCAACTGGCCGCCAAGAACTGCGAGGTCATGGTCGCAGGCGTTCATGACATGATCGCGGAGATCAAGGAGTTCGCTGCCGGTTACCGCGATCAGGGCAAGCGCTTCTTCCTGCAGATCGAAGCCGTCTCGCTGATGACCGCGGAGGTCAGGGATACCTGCGAAGCACTCAAGAAGAAGATCGCAACCGATACATTGGGCCAGTGATCTTTCGGTTGAAGCACGGTTCGCGATCAGAGCATCCGTGGATCTCTGCGATCGTGGGCTGATCCTGTATTGGTGAATGACTGCGCTATTCCGGCGCGGCGGAACCGTTAGTTCTATTCAAGACCAAGTCGCTCAAGACTAAGTCGTTCAACATCTTGCCCCGCTTCGGCGGGGCATTTTTTGTTGCGAGACGAGTGATCTCTGCACGGGCTGCGTCCTCGAACCGGCCGGACCTCCGTCCATGCCCTTAACGTGCGTCAGTTGCACGCCCGGTCATGTCCGTTGCCGGAGGCAAATCGGATATCGCGGACCAGCGATCGCTGAAATCCTTGGCCGGGAGCGTGTCCGTGCCGGCGACGGCAATGCCGTCGGTCCGGGTCGCGTGCGACTTGATGGTCGCGGCGGTCGCGGTGACAGCCAGCAGGGCGACAGCCACGAACCCGGTAATCGTTCGATGCTTTGTCATTAGAACCTCCTCGGGTCCCCAATGCCCACTTAACGTGGGTCACGGGAACCCTCGTCAGGTTCATCACTGCAAAGACGACATGGATCGCGTGAAATCGGACAACGAGCTTGTCCCAAACGCGCCTACCCGGCCCGCGCCGCACGCCGCAGTGATTGCGGCGGCTGGCCGAAGGCGCGGATGAAGGCGCGGCGCATCCGCTCGGGATCGCGGAAGCCGGTGATCTCGGCGACGCGCTCGATCGCCTCGCCCGACGACTGCACGCGCTGCCGCGCGACTTCGATCCTGAGCCGCTCGACCGCTTTCGACGGCGTCGTGCCGGTCTCCGCGATGAAGGCGCGGGTGAAATGCCGCGAACTCATCCCGGCCTTGTCGGCGAGGTTCTCGACCGTCAGCGGCGCATTGAGATGCTCGCGCGCCCAGGCGAGCAGTGGCCCGAACCGGCCGTTCGGCGTCTTCAATTCCAGCAGCGAGGAAAACTGCGACTGCCCGCCGCTGCGCCGATGATACAGCACGAGTTGCCGCGCGGTATTCTGCGCGACCTCGTCGCCATAGTCCTCGGTGATCATCGCGAGCGCGAGGTCGATGCCGGCGGTGATGCCGGCCGAACTCCAGATATTGCCGTCACGCACGAAGATCTGGTCCGGCTCGAGCTTGATCTTCGGATAAGTCTTCACGAAATGCGGCGTGCGCTGCCAATGCGTGGTGGCGCGGCGGCCGTCGAGCAGGCCCGCCTCGGCCAGCACATAGGCGCCCGAGCAGACGCTGGCGACGCGAATGCCGCGGCCGGCCATCCGCCGCACGAATGACAGCGTGGCTGGACAGGTCGCCGGCGTGCGCACACCGTTGCCGCCGGCAATGATCAACGTCGTGATCGCCGTCGATGGCTTGAAGCCGCGTGCGAGCATCTCGACACCGGACGAAGAGCGCACCGGTCCTGCCTTCACCGCAAGCGTCCTGATCGCCGGCGCGTTGTTGGCGAAGCGCGCCGCGATCTCGAAGGCCGCGATCGGCCCGGCCGCGTCGAGCAGCTGGAAGTCGGGAAAGATCAGGATGCCGATCATCGCCAAATCCTCGCGGGTGACGTTACTTTCCTGGCAGCCCCTCTCTCAGGAGCCTTCGTCCGAAAATGAGGGAAATACGCCATTTTGGACGAGATGCCATCATGACATCGTGGTTCCGTCAAGCGCTATTTGGAGCCCCCGATGACCGAACCCCTGCAGATTGGATTGCTCGTCTTCCCGAAGGTGACCCAGCTCGACCTGACCGGTCCGCTGCAGGTGTTTTCCTCGGTTCCCGGCGCCAAGGTGCATCTGATCTGGAAGCGCATCGAACCCGTTCCGACTGATTCCGTCATGGTCCTGACGCCGACCACGACCTTTGCCGATTGCCCGCAGCTCGACGTGATCTGCGTGCCCGGCGGCTTCGGCACCGACGACATGGTCGGCGACGAGGAGATGCTGGCCTTCCTGCGCAAGCAGGCCGAGGGTGCGAAATACGTCACGTCGGTCTGCACGGGATCGCTGGTGCTCGGCGCGGCCGGCCTGCTCAAGGGCTATCGCGCCACCACGCATTGGAGCTCGATTGATTTCCTGTCGGGCTTCGGGGCCATTCCGACCAGGACGCGCGTCTGCGTCGACCGCAACCGCTTCACCGGCGGCGGCGTCACCGCGGGCATCGACTTCGCGCTGACGCTGGTGTCGGAGCTCGTCGACCGCAAGACCGCGGAAGCGATCCAGCTCAGGCTCGAATACAACCCGGCCCCGCCGTTCAACGCGGGCTCGCCGGAGACCGCACCGGCCGAGATCCTCGCTTTCATGAAAGAGCGGATCGCGCCGTCGCAGGCGCGCCGCGCCGACTTGATGGGCCGTGCCGCGGCACGGCTGTCCTGACCTGATTGCCGCAAAGAAAAAGGCCGCCCGGTTTCCCGAGCGGCCCTTCCTGTCTCACGGTAGCCTCACATTTGCGGGCGATTTCAGGACGTCTGTACCGGGGGCCTATCTCCCGGCCGCATCCAACTCGGAGGCCGCTGCACATCGGGACAGTCGCGATCTGGAGCCCGATCCGACGCGATGGTTTCCCATCTCCGTAAGATGGCCCTATTGAGCCGCGAACCCGCGCCCGGCGCAAGCGGGCAGCATCGGCTGCAGCCCACCTGTCCCCGCTGTTACCGTTGTTCACAGGCGCGCGCTTGCGCTGCCGGGCGCGTGTGCGATGCACGCGCGTCGTTACGCACGTGCACGTCAGAACAACAATGCGTGAAAGTCAGCTTCCCGGCGTCCAGGCGTGATAGTCGCCGGTCGCCTTGGGGCGGCGGCCGCTCGCCAGCGTCGAGCCGGACGGGCGGTAAGCCTGCGCGGTGCCGGTCAGGTTCGGCAGATGCGGCTTCTCCCATTCGCGCGCCTGGTAGCTCTCCTCGGTCGGCGGCACATCAACCGTGTGATGCAGCCAGCCGTGCCAGCCGGCCGGAATGCGCGAGGCTTCGGCGTAACCGTTGTAGACCACCCAGCGGCGCTCGAAATGCAGCGTCGGATCGATCTCACCGCCCTTGGTGCGGTAATAACGGTTGCCCTGCTCGTCCTCGCCGACCAGTTCGCCGAATCGCGAGGTCCACAATTGCGTGCCAAAGGTCTGGCCATTCCACCAGGTGAAGAATTTCAGCAGGAATTGTTTCATGCGTGGCCGGTCGTCGGTTCGAGACTATGCGGCTCTGATGCCACCTCATTCCCCAAATGTCCAGCCGCCGCCAAGGTAGCCCCGCACCCCTCGGACAGCTCCCGGTTTATGCACCCGTTTGGCGACCAAATGACGCGCTCACGAGGAGTTTTGTTCAGCTGCCATACATGAGCCGCCGGCTACGCGAAGATGACCCACAATCAATGTGGAGCACGGAACGTCCGACCACAGAGATGGTTAGACATTCACCGTTTTGATGGAGTCCAAAATGATCAATATGAAGGTTCTGAGCACCGCCGCGGCTCTGGCGCTTGCGCTGCCGTTGGCTGTGGCGCCGACCGTTTCGTTCGCCCAGTCTGCCGCACAGATGGGCGCGATGGGCGGCGGCGGCGGCCACGTTGGCGGCGGCGGTGGTGGTGGTGGCGGCGGCTTTGGCGGCGGCCGCGGAGGCGGAGGTGCCATGGGCGGCGGCGGTGGCGGCGGCTGGCACGGCGGCGGTGGCGGTGGTCACTGGGCCGGTGGTGGCGGCGGCGGTTGGCGCGGCGGTGGCGGCTGGCACGGCGGGTATCATCGTGGTGGCGGATTCTGGCCCGGCGCGGTGGCCGGTGCGGTCGTCGGCGGCGCCCTCGCCTCGGGCGCTTATTACGGCTCCGGCTATGGCTACGGCCCCGGCTATTATGACGACAGCTACGGCTATTACGATGAACCGTCTGTTGCCGTGGAGGTGCCGAGTGGCGGCGGCGCCAACTACTGCGCGCAGCGCTACAGGTCCTACGATCCTGCCTCGGGCACCTATCTCGGCTATGACGGCCGGCGGCATCCCTGCCCGTAATGAAGGCCTGAATTCTTGATTGCAAAAGGGCGGCGCCAGCGCCGCCCTTTTTTCATGTACGCAAGTCTTATGTGCGCAAGGCGACCGCGACGGCCGCGAACGTCACCACGAGCGCTGCGATGTCGCTCGTGCTGAGCGGCTCGCGCAGCATCGCCGCTGCCGCAAGCACGCCGACGACGGGGACCAGCAGCGTGCCGATCGACGCGGTCGCCGCCGGCAATCGCTCGAGCGCCGCAAACCAGCAGACATAGCAAAGGCAGAACTGGATCAGCGTCATGTAGATCATCGACGCCCAGCCGAACTGCGACAGCGCGGCGAGCTGCGGCTGCTCGATCATGATGCCGATGATTGCGATCGGCACGCAGCCGATCGCAAGCTGCCAGGCCGCGAGCGACAGCGGCGGCATCGCGAGCTTGAACGATTTGGTCAGCACCGTGCCGAGCCCGACGCAGACCGCGCCGGCGAGCGCGAACAGAATCCCCGGCAGCTTGCCGAGGCTTGCGTCGATGCCGCCGCCGCCGATCAGCACCGCGATCCCGGCGAGCGCCACCGCAAGCGCAAGCGCACGCGGCAGCGACACGCGCTCGCCGAGCACCGGCCAGGCCACCAGCGCGACCCACACCGGAATCGATATCCCGAGCACGGCCGCCTCGCTGGCCCGCAGCCAGATCAGCGCGAGGCCCATGGACGCGACCCAGCCGCCGATCGACAGTGTCGACACCAAAGCAAGCCGCAACCACATGCCGTCGGGCACGCGCAGCGTCTGTCCCCGCACCAGCGCGACCAGGCCGAGTGCAACCGCGCCGACCACGCCGCACAGCCCGCGCGCGGACAGCGGCGGCCACTCCGTGAGCAGGAACTTCATGATCGGGAAGTTGAGTCCCCAGCCGATCGAGGCGACCACCAGGAATGCGACGCCAAGCGGTGACAGCGGGGCGCGGCCGGCGATGGGAACTGCGGTCATGGACCTGTCGTAAAGGGGATGGACAAATACAGGTGATGTGTCACGGCTAGCTGGAAATCTGCTTGTCAGCAAACAGCATATGCATTCTATGATACAGACTTTCCGTCTAGGTTCCGCCTTAATTGACGAACAGGCCAAGCGAGTCGCCGGCACGCGAGGCCGTTAGAAAGAGGATGCATCGTGCCGAGCGTTCTCGTGGTCGATGACGACCCGATGGTGTGCGTTGCCATCGAGGTGTGTCTGCAACGCCAGGGCTTCGAGGTCACCGTCGCCGATGGCGGCGAAGCCGGCATGCGCGCGCTCGAGCAGGCCACCTTCGACGTCATGCTGGTCGACGTCTTCATGCCGCATATGCGCGGTTTCGAGGCGATCCGCGTCTTCCACGAGCGCGCCCCCGAAATTCCCGTCATCGCGATGTCGGGCTATGCCTTCGCCAATGCCGACCGCGCGCCGGACTTCCTGCGGATGACGATCGAGCTCGGCGCGTCCGCCTGCCTGCGCAAGCCGTTCACCCCGCAGGCGCTGATTGCCGCCGTTAACGAATGTCTTGCGAAGTATGCACCTTCCGCTCGTCTTTCGAAATAATTGCTCGTACTAATCGTCGATGGCTTCCCAGCGTCTCATTCTCGGCAGCGGCCTTGCGATCCTCCTCGTCATCAGCGCGGCGTCGATCGGGTTGGACGTCAAGTCGCGCAGCGAGATTGATTCGGTCGATCGCACGCTCAGCATCCTGAAGCGCATTTCGGACGCGCGTCAGCTGCCGCGCAGCGTCGAGAGCGCGGCGCGCGGTTTCGCGCTGACCGGCGATGCGTCCTTTGCCGACGAGTTTCGCGAGCAGAGCGCAGCCCTCACCGCGGCCTTCGACGATCTGATGGCGGCGGTGACGTCGGCCCCCGAGGAGGCGCAGCTGATCACGGGCACCAGGGTCGAGGTCCAGCGTGCCATTGCGCTCGGCGCCGAGCTGATCAGGTTGCGCAGCGCGGGCGACACGGCCGGCGCCGCGGCGCTGGTCTCCGCCGGCGAGAGCCGCGCGCTGACCGACAAGGTCGGCGCGGCGCTCGACCGCCTGGTCACCGAAGAGCGCCGCCTGCTCCGGATTCGCACCGACCAGTCCAAGACCAATGGACGGCTGCTGCTGATGATCGATCTCGCCGGCGTGGCGATGATCCTGCTGCTCGCGATCGCGCTAACGGTGACGGCCCGGCGCGCCAGCCGCGAACTGCAGGGCGCGCTCAGCGCGACCAAGGCGACCAATCTGTCGCTCGAGGGCAAGGTCGCCGATCGCACCAAGGATCTCGGTGCCGCGCTCGAAGAGCTTCGCCGTTCCACCTCGGTGATGGAAACCACCTTCCGCACCATGGCGGAGGCGGTGCTGGTGATCGACAGCGCCGGCACCGTGCTGCTGTCGAACCCGGCCGCCGAGAAGATGCTGCGCTACAAGCCGGGCATGACGGTCCGGCAGCTGCGCGCCATGAGCAACGTGTTCCAGTCCGACGGCGTCACGCCGATGCAGGCCGACGACATGCCGTCGGCCAGGACGCTGCGCGGCGAGGAATTCGACGGGCTGGAATTCGTCGCCAAGCCGGTGCGCGGCGCGCCGGAGATTCACCTCGTGGTGTCGGGCCGGCCGCTGCGCGATGGCGACGACACCGTCACCGGCGCGGCGCTGATCTATCACGACATCACCGCCTCGCGCGAAACCGAGCACAAGCTGCAGCAGGCACAGAAGCTCGACGCCATCGGCAAGCTGACCGGCGGCGTCGCGCACGACTTCAACAACATGCTGACGGTCATCACCGGCACCACCGAGACGCTGGTCGACAGCCTGCGCGCCCAGCCGCAGCTCGCGAAAACCGCCGAGCTGATCGACCGCGCCGCCGAGCGCTGCCGCGAGCTGATCCAGCATCTGCTCGCCTTCGCGCGCCGCCAGCCGCTGGAGCCGCGCACCGTCGACATCAACGGCACCGTGGTCGACATCGCCAAGCTGCTGCGGCCGACGCTCGGCGAGCAGATCGAGATCAGTTCGGTGCTGGCACCCGATGTCGCCAGCGTCCATATCGATCCGTCGCAGCTTGCCAACTCGCTGCTCAACATGGCGATCAACGCCCGCGACGCGATGCCGAACGGCGGCAAGCTGCTGTTCGAGACCAGCAACATCGTGCTCGACGACGCCTATGCGGCTGTCAATCCCGACATCACGCCGGGCCGCTACGTGCTGCTCGCGGTCAGCGACACCGGCACCGGCATGTCGCACGCGGTGCAGGACAAGGTGTTCGAGCCGTTCTTCACCACCAAGGAAGTCGGCAAGGGCTCCGGCCTCGGCATGAGCATGGTCTACGGCTTCGTCAAGCAGTCCGGCGGACATATCAAGATCTACAGCGAGGAAGGCCACGGCACCACGATCAAGCTCTATCTGCCCCCTGCCCGCGGCCAGGTCGAGGTCGAGGCGCCCCCGCCGGAGCCGGTGCGGCGCGGCAGCGAAGTCATCCTGGTGGTGGAAGACGACCAGCTGGTGCGCAACTACGTCGTCACGCAGCTAGGCGCGCTCGGCTACAAGACCATCGCCGTGCCCGACGCCCGCGCCGCGCTGGCGCTGGTCGACAAGGGCGAGAAGTTCGACCTCCTGTTCACCGACGTGATCATGCCCGGCGGCATGAACGGCCGCCAGCTCGCCGACGAGGTGCAAAAACGCCGCCCCGGCATCAAGGTGCTCTACACCTCGGGCTACACCGAGAACGCGATCGTGCATCACGGCCGCCTCGACGAAGGCGTGCTGCTGCTGGCCAAGCCCTACCGCAAGGCGCAGCTCGCCAGCATGCTGCAGCAGGCGCTCGGCGAGTGATGTGAGCTACCTCGTCGCCAGCGCGACGCCGGCGAGGGTGAACAGCAGCGCGACGATCTGGCTTGGCCCCAGCGGCTCGTGCAATGCGACCGCGGACGCCACCACGCCGATGACAGGCACCGCCATGGTGCCGATCGCCGCCACCGAGGCCGGCAGGCGCGCGAGCGCGGCGAACCACGCGACATAGGCGACGCAGAACTGGATCAGCGTCGAATAGACCAGCAGCCACCAGCCGACCGTCGTGATGCGGTCGAGATGCGTGGTCTCGATCATCATGCCGACGATCGCGATCGGCACGCAGCCGAGGCCGATCTGCCAGGCCGCGGCCGGGATCGGCGGCATCACCAGCGGATATTTCTTCGCCAGCACGGTGCCGAGCGCAAAGCCGAAGGCGCCGCCGAGCGCCATGATGATTCCCGGCAGCTTCTCCTTGCTTGCGGTGATGCCGCTGCCGCCCATGATCGCGGCGAGGCCTGCAAAGGCCATCACCAGCGCGATGGTCCGCAGCAGCGTCGGCCGTTCGCCGAGCACCGGCCAGGCCAGCAGCGAGGCCCATACCGGCATCGTGTAGGCGATCAGCGCGGCCTCGCTCGCCGGCAGCCAGAGCAGCGCCAGCCCCATCAGCACCATCCAGCCGGTGACGTTGAGCGCCGCATAGAGCACGAGCCGCGGCCACAGCCGTTTCTCGACATGCAGGCTCTGGGCGCGGATCAGCGCCAGCACCGCCAGCAGCACGGCGCCGATCACCCCGGTGGTGCCGCGCAAGGTCAGCGGCGGCAGTTCGCCGAGCAGGAACTTGGTGGACGGCCAGTTGAACCCCCAACCCACCGAGGTGATGGCGAGGAACATCAGGCCGGCGGGCGCAAGGCGCGGCCGCGCTTGAGGCTTCTGGACTGTCATGGAACCCGGCAAGGGTGTGAAAAGGATGTGAGTCGGCCTCACCTTGCCCGCGATTTTGTCGCCCGACCATCACGGCTCTGACATGCCTGATCCGTACTTTGCCCGTAGGCCTACGTGAGTCCCCAAAATTCAATCCGGGACCGCGAATAAAAACTTCGCCTGTGAACAGCGGGGCGAAGCTCCGATCCACAGGCGATAGGAATTTTTTTGGCTTGGGAATCCCTGAGGACTCACCGATAGTTGGCTCGATCACAGGCGCGGCACCGACCCCTGTTATCCCCCTCTTTCCACCATATTTAGTGTTTGATTCAGAAACTCGTACTAGTCCTTGACGGGCGTGACGGACATGGCCTAACTTTCAACCTGTTCGGCGCGAGTGTGTTTGGGTCCCCGCCGGTCGCTCCCACAAGGGTTCCAAAATGACCACTCCGCCAGGCCTTCGGGCCGCGGGTGAAGGGCTTTTCTGCCCTGATTTTGGGGCCGCCGTCGGGGACGACAAACGGGCCGCGAAGGACCCGGAAACAGAGGCCGTAACCGGCCCGCAAGAAGCGTACGCGTGACGTGTCGCGTGAAGCGTTTTGGGGCGTTGAATGCATGACCCGGAGCACCCGACCAGTCGGGCGCCGCGCCGGGACGATGCCGCCGCAGGACCGGTCATACCGGTGCCCAGCGGATGAGAGAAAACAGGCCGGATCCACCGGCCGAGCTGCGGATGACGGGAGGCGTGCTGACGCGTGTTCCGAAGTCCGCGAACAGACAACATTCCGGCACCTGCGGGGAAACGTGGGGCCGGGCAGAAGAAGAGACGGGGCTCGACCATGCGAATCGAACGACGCAACACCACCAGCGGACAATCTCCCTATGCCGGGATCAATTTCCGCCTGACCACCTCAGAGATCCGCAATCCGGACGGCTCGGTCGTGTTCCGCGCCGAGAACGTCGAGGTTCCGGAGTTCTGGTCGCAGGTCGCCTCCGACGTGCTGGCGCAGAAGTATTTCCGCAAGGCCGGCGTTGCCGCGCGCCTGAAGAAGGTCGAGGAAGAGACCGTGCCGTCGTGGCTGTGGCGTTCGGTGCCCGACACCGAGGCGCTTGGCCTCCTGCCAGAGAACGAGCGCATCGTCGGCGAAACCTCGGCCAAGCAGGTGTTCGATCGCCTCGCCGGCTGCTGGACCTATTGGGGCTGGAAGGGCGGCTACTTCTCCACCGAAGAAGACGCCCTCGCCTTCTTCGACGAGCTCCGCTTCCAGCTCGCAAAACAGATGGTCGCGCCGAACTCGCCGCAGTGGTTCAACACCGGGCTGCACTGGGCCTACGGCGTCGATGGCCCCGGCCAGGGCCACTATTACGTCGACTGGAAGACCGGCAAGCTCACCAAGTCGAAGTCGGCCTATGAGCATCCGCAGCCGCATGCCTGCTTCATCCAGGGCGTCGGCGACGACCTCGTCAACGAGGGCGGCATCATGGACCTCTGGGTGCGCGAGGCGCGCCTGTTCAAATATGGCTCCGGCACCGGCTCCAACTTCTCGAGCCTGCGCGGCGAAGGCGAGAAGCTGTCCGGCGGCGGCCGCTCAAGCGGCCTGATGAGCTTCCTCAAGATCGGCGACCGCGCCGCGGGCGCGATCAAGTCGGGCGGCACCACGCGCCGCGCCGCCAAGATGGTCGTGGTCGACGCCGATCACCCCGATATCGAGACCTATATCGACTGGAAGGTGAAGGAGGAGCAGAAGGTCGCCGCCCTCGTCACCGGCTCCAAGATCAACCAGAAGCACCTCAAGGCCGTGATGAAGGCCTGCGTCAACTGCGAAGGCAGCGGCGACGACTGCTTCGATCCCGAGAAGAACCCGGCGCTCCGCCGCGAGATCAAGCTCGCGCGCCGCGCGCTGGTGCCGGACAACTACATCAAGCGCGTCATCCAGTTCGCCAAGCAGGGCTACAAGGACATCTCGTTCGACACCTACGACACCGACTGGGATTCCGAGGCCTACCTCACCGTCTCCGGCCAGAACTCCAACAACTCGGTGTCGCTGAAGGACGATTTTCTGCGCGCGGTGGAAACGGACGGTGACTGGAATCTCGTCGGCCGCACCACCAAAAAAGTCACAAAAACGCTGAAGGCCCGCGACCTCTGGGAGAAGATCGGCTACGCCGCCTGGGCGAGCGCCGATCCCGGCCTGCACTTCAACACCACGATGAACGACTGGCACACCTGCAAGGCGTCCGGCGACATCCGCGCGTCCAATCCGTGCTCGGAATACATGTTCCTGGACGACACGGCGTGCAACCTCGCCTCGGCCAACCTGCTGACGTTCTACAGCACGACCACCAAGCGGTTCGACATCGAGTCCTACGAGCACCTCTGCCGGCTCTGGACCATCGTGCTCGAAATCTCCGTCATGATGGCCCAGTTCCCGTCGAAGGCGATCGCCGAACTGTCCTACGAATTCCGCACGCTCGGCCTCGGTTTTGCGAATATCGGCGGCCTCTTGATGACCATGGGCCTGCCCTATGACTCGAAGGAAGGCCGTTCGCTGTGCGGCGCGCTGACCGCCGTGATGACCGGCATCGCCTACAAGACCTCGGCGGAGATGGCGGCCGAGCTCGGCACCTTCCCGGGCTACAAGAAGAACGCCGCGCACATGCTGCGCGTGATCCGCAACCACCGCCGCGCCGCCCACGGCAACGCGGCCGGTTACGAGGCGCTCTCGGTCAACCCGGTGCCGCTCGATCACGCCTCCTGCCCGCAGGAAGACATCGTCACCCATGCCAGGCTGGCCTGGGACGACGCGCTGGCGCTCGGCGAGGTCAACGGCTATCGCAACGCCCAGACCACGGTGGTGGCGCCGACCGGCACCATCGGCCTCGTGATGGATTGCGACACCACCGGCATCGAGCCCGACTTCGCGCTGGTGAAGTTCAAGAAGCTCGCCGGCGGCGGCTACTTCAAGATCATCAACCAGGCGGTGCCGTCGGCGTTGCGCGCGCTCGGCTATCGCGAGAGCGAGATCGCGGAGATCGAGGCTTACGCCGTCGGCCACGGCTCGCTGTCGAATGCGCCCGGCATCAATGCCTCCACCCTGAAGGCCAAGGGCTTCACTGACGAAGCCATTGCCAAGGTGGAAAAGGCGCTGCCGACCGCGTTCGACATCAAGTTCGCCTTCAACAAGTGGACTTTTGGCGAAGACTTCATCCGCGATCAGCTCGGCATCGGCGCCGAGGCGATCGCAGCCCCCGGCTTCGACCTGCTCCAGGCGGTCGGCTTCACCAAGCGCGAGATCGAGGCCGCCAATGTGCACATCTGCGGCGCAATGACGGTCGAAGGCGCGCCTCATTTGAAGGCCGAGCACTACCCGGTGTTCGACTGCGCCAATCCCTGCGGCAAGATCGGCAAACGCTACCTCTCGGTCGAGAGCCACATCCGGATGATGGCGGCCTCGCAGCCGTTCATCTCGGGCGCGATCTCCAAGACCATCAATATGCCGAACGACGCCACGGTGGAGGACTGCAAGTCCGCCTACCTGCTGTCGTGGAAGCTGGCGCTGAAGGCCAACGCGCTGTACCGCGACGGCTCGAAGCTGTCGCAGCCGCTGAACTCGCAGCTCATCGCCGACGATGAGGACGAGGACGATGCGGTGGAAGCGCTCTACGAGAAGCCGATGGCGGCACGTGCCGCCCAGGTCTCGGAGAAGATCGTCGAGAAGCTGGTCGAGCGCATCGTCGTGATGCGCGAGCGCGAGAAGATGCCTGACCGCCGCAAGGGCTACACCCAGAAGGCGGTGGTCGGCGGCCACAAGGTTTACTTGCGCACCGGCGAATATGACGACGGACGGCTCGGCGAGATCTTCATCGACATGCACAAGGAAGGCGCGGCGCTGCGCTCCTTCATCAACAATTTTGCGATCGCAGTATCCCTGGGTCTGCAATACGGCGTGCCGCTGGAAGAGTATGTCGACGCCTTCACCTTCACCCGCTTCGAGCCCGCAGGTCCCGTGCAGGGCAACGACTCGATCAAGTACGCGACCTCGATCCTCGACTATGTCTTCCGCGAGCTCGCGGTGAGCTACATGGCGCGCTTCGACCTCGCCCATGTCGATCCGAACGAGTCGGGCTTCGACGCGCTCGGCAAGGGCGTCGAGGAAGGCAAGGAGCCGGATGAGGCTCCCGCCCAGCACCAGGCGACGAAGTACCTGTCGAAGGGCCTGACCCGGTCGCGCACCGACAACCTCGTCGTCATGCGCGGCGGCTCGGCCGCGGTGAGCCAGGGCGCCGACAACGCGCCCGCCGGCAACCGCGTCACCGCGCTCGCCTCCCACGGCGCAACCGCGCGCGGCGCCTCCGACACCGTCGAAGGCGCGGTCGCCCTGAAGCAGGAAGTCAGCCACGACCTCTCGCCGACCGAGAAGCTCGAGGCATTGAACTGGAGCAAGCCCGGCACCGCCGCAGCCGCCGCCCCGTCCAAGGCGGAGCGCCGCGCCGAAGCCAAGGCCAAGGGCTACGAAGGCGAGATGTGCTCGGAGTGCGGCAACTTCACGTTGGTGCGGAATGGGACGTGCATGAAGTGTGATACGTGCGGCTCCACGACGGGCTGTTCGTGAGGCGTTAGACAAGAATACAATCATCGCGCGCCCGGCACTAACCCGGGCGCCTACAAAGGGCGGCCGAAAGGCTGCCCTCTACTACGACGGGGGCCCAAGCATCGATAGGATGAACAACGGCCTCGCATCGGCATGAGTGCTAACTGATGTCCAGCTCTCGCAAGATCGTCCAAATATTTCTGGCGTCACCAAGCGACCTTCCCAACGAACGCCAAGTAGCCAAACTTGCTATCGATTCGTTTAACAAGCAGTGGGCCGACTGGCTGGGAATTCAGGTCGAACTCGTAGGCTGGGAAGACACGTTCAAACGATTCGGACGACCCCAGGAACAGATTAATCTGGATCTTGATAGATGCGAGGCATTCATAGGAATGCTCTGGCGCAAGTGGGGGACGCCGCCAAGCAAGGATAGCGGCCCCTATACGTCGGGATTTGAGGAAGAGTTTGAAAGGGCGCTCGCAAGCCGAAGACGGTTCGGCCGGCCCGAGATGACGCTATTCCTGAAAAAGATAGATCCAGAATTTCTCAAGGACCAGGGGCCGGACATAAAGAAGGTCCTCGACTTCAAAGAGCGCATTCATAAAGAGCATCTAATCCTCTACGAAGAATTCGATGCGCTGGCGGAGTTTGAAGACAAGCTCGTTACTTGGATAACACGCTACGTCCAGCAACTCAAACGCCAGGAAGCGCAAGCGCCTACGGATGACACAAAGGTTGGTCCGACCGAAATAGCCAACGCAACCCAGGCACCAGACCAGCCTCTCGACACCCCACTCTCTCGAGAAGGAATTCAGTTCATCCAAGCATTCGTGGCAAAGACCCAGCGAGATCGAGAAACACATTCGATAGAGGCAGTCGAAGTCGCCCGCTTTCGCCTCTTGGGCAGCATGATCGGTGTGGTCGGCAATGATAACAGCACACTCGCAGTCCATGATGCCAACATCCTGTTTCGTTGGCGCACGAGAGTCGAACTCAGCCGCAAAGAGATGGAAGCGTTGATCGACAGCGGCCTCGACAATATTGCCAACGCCGTTGTTCCTTTTTGGTATTGGTACATCGCAGCAAACGCCCGCGAAACGGGATATCTATCGCTGGCTAGCGTTGTAGGTCCACAGAGCCAACGTGCGGGCGCGTTGCGAGCTATGCGGCTCATTGGTGAGACAATTCGACCTCTGGCGCTGCCAGACGATCAGGAAGATGCCATCAGCAGAAGCGACATCGTCCGTTCATGGCTCATTTCTGATCGCGAGGAAGCCGTCAAGGTCGCGGCGCTGGACTACTTGGCCGTTTGCGGAAACGAGACAGACCTAAAAGTCATCCAAATGGAGTATGAAAAAAGGAACTATCAGACCGTTGGTGCGGCCACCGATGCGATTATCCGGATTAATCTCAGGCAGAGCCGCGAGAGTGCGGTCCGGGCACTCCTCGAGCTTCAGCCCGAAACTCTGGACGATCGCTTGATCGACGACTTGTTCGCGAAACCCGAGGCGCTGCCGACAAATCTACTTTTGGAAGGCGTTACACATCGACATTCGAAAGTGCGTTCGAGAATCGTGACAATTCTTGTAGCGAGAGGCGCCCTGCGAAACGAAATCGCCGAAAGGCTCTTGGACGACTCTGAAGCAAGCGTCCGCTACGAGGCACTTTTGGCCTTACTGCGTGACGGCCGAGACGTCCCCGACGAGAAAGCCAAATCAATTCTTATCAAGCCAGCGACCGTGTCCGCCGGTCTCGGTGGATTGTTTGGCGCATCACTCCCCTCCACCAAAGAGGGAGAAGCATTCGCCGAGCTTTTCATCCGGCTAAAGCTAAGGTCACAAAGTGACGCCTCCCTAGAAAAGCTCTGCGAAAGCGTGGTGGCGATCCTCGATCCCAATCCCCGGCTGGCCCTTGACTTCAAGAAATTTCGGACGCGTGCAGCGGCACTCCGCGCGGCGGTCGATGACGAATTCCGCTCTGAATTTAATGCCGCATTTCGCGATCTTGAGAGACGCCTCATCGAAGGAGATACGCTTAGGAAATTGAAAGAAACCGAGGGCGTCTTCCGAAAGGAGCTTGTTCGGAAAGCTACTGATCTACTGTGTGAAAAGAATGAGCTTATCGATCTTGATCGAATCAGGAGGGGCCTGTCCAGCGGATACGTCGAGTTCTCACGTCTCTACTCTGAATATTTCAAGAAGCACGGTGAGTGGCAAGATATCGGCCTACTCATTTCGTTGCTTGATCGTGCCGATGCAAACTATAGCCTTCTCGGGAACTTATACGACAACGAGAAAACTCATCGGGTGGCCATTGCGATCCACGCTATCGCCAAGGGCCGTTTCAGCGAACTCACGATACTCCCAATGCCATCGCGACTTCTCGCGCAGCTCATTCGTTTGGCGACTGACAAGGAAGTGAGCGAACTTGACCAAAAGTGTCTCTTTGCGATGTTCAACTCGGAGATAGACGACGTGCGGTCGGCAATTTTGCCGAAGGTCGTCAAGGCAGTTCCAAAGACCAGGCTCACGAACCTACTTGCAGCCTACCAAGACCACGACGGCGCACGTTACTATAACGTCTCCTACTGGTTGGATTTGGGTATCTCGCTCTCCCGCAACCAGCGTCTCCATGCAATCGAGGTCACCAGCCTGAAAGCGCTATAGCAAGTGATGGCGGATTGGCCCAAGGCCTCATCCGCCTGTCCCGCAATTCGGTCGGCGGGCACGCTCCGCAAAGCCGCACTACTTGCTGTCTCATACAGGGGGATTGAGCAATGAACCTGCCCCGCACCCGTCGTCAGAAACTTGACATGGTCCGCAAGCATGTTTTGGACGACATTTGGGAAATCATCAAAGCAAGAAATCTGGCGGAGCCATTGATCTCAGCTCCATCGCTCAACTGGGTGAAATCGGACGCCAAGCCAGCAGCTCAGTTCCTCCGCATGCAACTTTCGCGTCACGTCATATTGGTGCTTACTCGACTGAATGCCATCCCGGGGAAAGGCAAGACCGGCAATACTGCATGCATCATGTCTGTGCTCGACGAGGCCGTGGCGATCGACATCCTGTCCGACAAAGATCGAGCACGATTTGCGGATAGATTGAACACGATGAAGGTCAACATGGCAAATCAAGGCACCTCATTCAGTGACTTGGTTAACTTCCGAAATTCAGAGCTCGCCCATTCGCTCTATGATCTGAAAGTCGGAGTTGGGGCATTGTCGTACTTCGTAATCTCCCAGTTCTCAGAAGCAACTGTAGAATTGGTCTCTGACATAGAGAGCCACTTGGTTTCTCTTGGTTGCGATCCTGTTGCGGATATCGGTCAATTCGATAAGGCTTGGGCAAAATGCGGTACAGACTTCTGGGCGCTCCTCACTCCTTAGCAAGCGTAGCCTGGATGCACGAAGCGACATCCGGGACCGACACGCGACTCGCAGGATTAAGTCCGCATATCGCTTCGCGCTTGCGGGCTACCTGCCCAAACCTCACGCAGCCTTCGCGGTCTTGTCGTCCGCCGGCGCCGTCTCCATCGCGCGCATGTAGAGATCGAGCAGGTTTTCACGCTCGTCGCGCTCGTCCTGGTCCTGCTTGCGCAGCTTGATGATCTTCTTCAGCATCTTCACGTCGAAACCTTCGCCCTTCGCCTCCGAGAAGACTTCCTTCTTCTCGTTCAACTCTTGCATTCAAGAAGCGTAGCCCGGATGAGCGAAGCGACATCCGGGTCCGACACGCAGGTCCCAAAGATCAATCCCGCATATCGCTTTGCTCATGCGGGCTACTGCTGACGGAACTTTTGATCTGCCGAAAGGCCCCTCGTGATCGGCAAGCGTAGGGCGGATTAGCCGAAGGCGTAATCCGCCGTTTCGGTCGCCACCGTCGCGGCGGGTTACGCTTTGATAACCCGCCCTACTCGCTGGAGCCTGCGGCCGATGCCGTCTACGCCGGCAGCACGATCACCTTCGTTTTGAGGGGCGTTCGCGAATAGAGGTCGATCATGTCCTGACTGAGGAGGCCGGTACAGCCGCTCGTAATACCGTTCCCGATCGTTTCGGGGGCGCTGGTGCTATAGATCGTGTAAAGCGTGTACACCCCATTTTGGTAGAGGTAGAGCACGCGCGCGCCAAGTGGATTGTCGAGACCCCCCGCCATGCCGCGAGCATATTTGCCCGCCTCCGGCTGGCGCGCGATCATCTCCTTGGGCGGCGTCCAGGTCGGCCATTCGGCTTTGCGCCCGACATAAGCCTCCCCGCTCCACCGGAACCCATCGCGGCCGACATTGGCGCCATAGCGGGTCGCGTTTCCTTCGCCTTCGATGCGGTAGACATAGTATTTGCTCGGATCGACGATGATCGTACCGGGCGCCTCATCGCTGTGGTACTTCACGGTCTTGCGAAAATATTTCGGATCGACCTTACTGACGTCGACCGCGGGGATCGGGAATTTCTCGTCGGGCACGGGCCCGTAGACCTTCTCCGCCTCGGCCAGGCTCATGTAGTCGGACGCACAACCGGCCAGGCTCAGTGCGGCGAGACCAGCAGCAGAACCGACCAGAAACGCCCGGCGGTTGAGAAGCCGCGACCGAGACCCAGGCAGAGCGCCCTCGCCCATCGCACCGGCGTCGGCAATTCCACGGTCCATGATCATGATTTCTGATTTTCCCTTGTCCCGTTGCGCGGCCGAAGCAGACTTTGGCATACAGTAGAAGGGAAAAGAAAAGTTCTTCGTCATTGTCTGAGGTTGACCAACAGATGGTCTTGTGAATCCTTCCGAGAACAATGCGAGAACTTCGGCGGATTACGCTTCCGCCTTCGCTCCATGAGCTAAAGGTCGGCGGGTTACGCCTTCGGCTAATCCGCCCTACGCGATGGCAACAACTGATTGATCACGTTTTCATGCGATTGATCCGCGGCGCTTTGTCGGACCAAATTAGTATGGAATCACCGCCCCGCTACCCTGCCGCATTCCATGCGGAAAATGAATCGAAGGTGAAAACCCAATGAGACGCGTTGTCCAGGCTTCGCTCGGACTCCTCGCATGGAGCATTCTCCAAACCTCGCCCGCATCCGGCCAGCTCAAGGGCAACGCCGACAACATTTGTCGGAACGGATATTTCCCGCGCGAGAGCACCGACTACAGGCTGGCGAAGATCAAAGGCGCAGCCGGCGACAGGATCTATTTCCGCGGCGACGGCAACGAGCGTTGCCCCGACGACCAAGCCTGTCGTCTGAAAACTTATGTCGTTCGCAACGATGAAGTCATTGTTTCCCGGACGTCAGGCAAGTTCGCATGCAGTTGGTTTCAACCTCGCAAGGGCACTGAGACGGTCGGCTGGATCGAGATCGAAAGGCTTGCGTGGCAGGAGGACATACGAGGACCGGCAGAACGGGATTGGCTCGGCGAATGGCGTGCCTACGACAACGTCATTCGCATCTCGAAATCGAAAGAGGCAGGTCAGCTGGCCATCAAGGGCGAGGCCATTTGGGGTTCGGGCAGCCGCACCCATTCCGGCGAGCTTGATTACGAAGCAAAACCTTCAGACGATAAGATGAAATTCGGTGACGGGACGGACGAACTCGACTGTCAGGTCACGATGCAGCTCGTCGGCAAGTTACTGGTTGTCGGCGACAACCTCCAGTGCGGCGGGACAAACGTCTCATTTTCAGGTGTCTACCAAACGAGACCGACGCGATGAGCATCTCGCGGCTCGTAGGGCGGATTAGCGCAGCGTAATTCGCCCTACGTCGCGGTAACGCCGAGCGGCGGGTTACGAGGAGTCTATCATCGGACACGCGTTCCGCGCGATCCGTTGGCGAACCCACCCTACTCGTTACGTGCTTGTTCGTTTCGCTCAGGCCGCCTTCGCTGCACCTCGATCGCGAAGAGATTGGTGTGAAGCTGGCAAGATCATTGCCGCTGTCAGACCGAGATCGGCGGGACGAAATCGACCCGTTGCGGACGTAGATGGGTCGGCCATAATGTCTTCTTTTCAAGGCAATTCGGTCGGAGGCGAGATGGTCGATCCGTGGCCCGCAGATGCAAAGTTTCAAATGGGTGACTATGCCGCCAAGAAAGGGCGAGCATCATGGCGCGGTCGAATCGTTGGTTGGTATCGTACGGATTTGACCAGGCTCGGATATGCGATCGAGAGCTACTTCGAGCCCGGCTCGGTGCAGATTTACCCGGAGACGGCGATCGACGCATGGCAGCCGCCGGCCTTGGAACGTGAGTGACCGATTCTCACCCTCCTGCGACCTTCGGAACGTTTGCTCGTGCACGAATCGGAAGCCTCGTAGCCCGGATGAGCGAAGCGATATCCGGGACCGGCATCGCCATACGCACGACCGACCCCGCATGTCGCTTCGCTCATGCGGGCTACCGCTGCCGCCCTGGCCGAGAAACAGACCGGACACCGCGCATCGCATGCGCAACAAATCGATCAGACGCCTTCAGCCACACGCAACGTGATCCGGGTCAATTCGGACGGGCGGCCGAGCCGCAAGGCAAAGCCCGGCCACAGCGCGGTACCGTTGTTGACGTAGAGCGTCATCCCGTCGACGTCGTAGCGGCCGGAGACGAAGCCGGCATTGGCGCGCGCGGCCAGGCGATCGATCCCCAGGATCAATCCGCCATGGGTGTGTCCGGAGAGCTGCAGGGCGACGCCGAGCCGGGCTGCCTTTCGTGCGTCGCTCGGCTGATGGTCGAGCAGGATGACCGGCGCGCCCTTGGGGGCGCCGTCGAGAACCGCGGCAAGGTCGCGGATGGAATGCCCCCGGTGGCGCGACGCGCGGTCGGTGATCCCTGCGATCACGAGCTTGCCGCCGCCGCGTTCGAGCACGATGTGCCGGTTCTCGAGCGAGCGCAGGCCGAGCGCTTCGTAATGCGCCATCCAGCCGTCATAGCCGAAGATATATTCGTGATTGCCCGAGATCACGTAGACGCCGTCGGCCGCCATCAGGTCGCGCAGCGGCGCGATGTCGTTGCGCCGCGCATCGATGGTGCCGTCGATCAGATCGCCGGTGATCGCGATCAGGTCGGCGCCGAGCTTGTTCGATCGCTCGACCACGGCGCGCGCCCAGGGCGCGGGAAACAGCCGGCTGATGTGCAGATCCGTCAGTTGCAGGATGGTATAGCCATCGAACTGAAGCGGAAGTCCGCGAATGCCGACCTCGACATCCCTGAGCGGCGGAATGCGCATCGCCTGATGGACGCCGATCGCGGCGGCTGCGGCCGCGAGCGCAGCAAGTGCGTAGCGAACGCCGTCAGGCGCGCCGACGAAGCCGCCGTGGATCAGCGCGGCCACAAGCAGCCCGGCATCGAGCGCCAGTTGCAGCAGCGCCAGCAGCATGATCGCGCCGAACGCCCAGTTGAACAGGACGACCACCGGACGCGGAAACTCCGGCGAGAATTCCGATCCCGACGACAGCCTGTTCCAGCGGTGAAACTGCAAGGCGACCAGCACCAGCAACGCGGCGACGATCTTTGCCGGCAGCGGCCAGTCGAGCGGCCAGATGAAGCGGGCCAGGATCAGCAGGCTGGTCAGGCCGAAGATGAGTTGGGGAATTGGTTCGCTCCGGATCGGATCGGTGAAGGCTGCGCGGTCGGCGCTCAGCGAAGGTAGGGTGGATCAGCCTCGCGCGTAAGCCGCCATCGTCAGCACATTTTCGGCAAGTCGCGCGTCGCCGAATTGCCCTGCGCGCTCGCCCGGACGAGGAAGCGACACCCAGGGCCAGCATCACAGGATGCGTACGCCGGCCCCGTATCTCGCTTCGCTCGCGCAGTCACTGCTTGCCGCGGTCTTGCGGCGCAAATGCCGGAAGCCCGATCAATCCTCGATATCGGCAATGCGTCTGAGCACGATCACGACGGCAAGGACCAGGCCGAGCACGCCGCCGGCAACGCCGGCCAGACCAGACCCGACGGCACCACCGACATCCCGGTCGGACAGAACGATCGCAACCGCTTCAGCGACAAAACCCATCCCAAGCGTCAGGACGATGACGATTGCGACGCATTTGGAAAGTTCGACCACAAACCGAAATGCCATATCCTCCAAAGCGCCGAGCGCGCGGGCCGTGCGGCTAGCCGGACGCGGGGCGGCCTGGCCAAGTGCTCTCCGATGCCTTCTGATTGAGGCATCGGCGGAGGTATTGCCGATCAAGCGGTTCGCGCGGGGATTGTCGCTGGGATCATCGAGAGCCTCGATGTCCAGTCTGAACTCTCGCCGCAGAAGCAGCGTAACGAGCAGCGCACAAGATAAAAGTGCGGCCAGTCCTGCGTAGATGCTGATGCTACCTGCCAGAAAGATCAGAAAAAAGCCGACCCACCCAAGGGCCTCACCACAAAATTGAGCCACTGCCAATCGGGCAATGTCGGCCCATGACTGTTCTCTCCAAGACTGATTTCTCTTGGGGACGAAATCCGCGAGCCTCATCGGTTTGCCCTTCGACAGTCCGCCTTCTGCACCACGGCCACTCATCTCCTGAGATGTGGAGCGTCGGTCGTCGGGCGCAATCCTTCCGTCGCAACTCCGACGGGAATTGCAAAGGGCAGCGCCAAGGAGCGGCCTTTGCTCGCAGCACGGTTGAGCGCACCTCCACCATTGAGGCCGATCAAAAGCCCAAAAACAAAACTTGAACACCGCTCATTTTCATGCCAGATATTGAACATTGTTCATTTTGTCGAGAGCCGACGATGCACACGACCTTCCGGATGGACGGATTGACGCCGCCCGAGCGCCCCGCCAAACCGTGGATGAAAGCCACCCCGGCGATCATCACGATCGGCATCATTGCGGCATTCGCGGTGCACGGACGCATCGCGCAGCCGGCCAACTACAACGATTTCGCCGACCACTCGGCCATCTTCGGCATCTCGCACGCAGCCGATGTCCTGTCGAACGCAGGCTTCGCCCTGGTCGCGATCTGGGGCTGGCTGGCGCTGCGCCCTCACCGCAACAGCGATCGGTTGCGCCCCGGCTGGCCGGGCTATCGCCTGTTCCGGATCGGATTGTTCCTCACCGCCTTCGGGTCCGCCTTCTTTCACCTCGCCCCCGGCAATGGCCGGCTGACCTGGGACATGCTGCCGATCGCGCTTGCCGGCGCGGGCCTGCTGGTCGGCGTCCGCGGCGACACCCGGCCGGGATCGAAGACGAACATCGAAACGATCCTTCTCGGGCTTTACGCCGCCGCCAGCGTCGCATGGTGGGTCACCACCGACCGACATGGTGCGGGCGACCTGCGACCGTATCTGCTGCTGCAGGTCCTCCCGCTCATCCTGATCCAGCTCTGGCAGTCGATCTATCGCGCGCCGCGTGCCGACCGCATCGCATTCGCCGCCGCGATGATGTTGTACGTGCTGGCCAAGATCGCCGAGGTGCTCGACCACCAGATCGCAGACACGATTCAGTTCGTCAGCGGACACACGTTGAAGCATCTGCTCGCGACTTCAGCCACGGCCGCAATCGTCTGGGGACTGACGCGACGGATCTCCGATGGCGGCGGGCGACGGGTCATTTCGGAATAATGGAAAAGTATCGCTGATTTGCCCGACGCGTCAAGTCGCTTTTCCGAGTGCCGGCGGCAGCCTGCACCTTTGCATGGGGTTGTTTTCGATATTTTGGATGGGCAGCTCTGCTTCCTCGATCGCATCGGGCGGATTGACCGGCAAGGCGACCGCATCCATATGCATCTGCATGAACCGGCTGCCCCCGCCGTTTCGCATCCACCTGGACACAGCCAAATACCATCGGCTCCCCGTCCCTAACGCTCCGGAGTCGCCGTGGCCGCCCTCTCCATTCTCGATCTCGTCCGCGTCACCGAGGAAACCGACGCGCGCGGCGCGCTCTATAACGCGCGCGATGTCGCCGTGCATGCGGAGGCGCTCGGCTATCGCCGCATCTGGGTGGCGGAGCATCACAACATGGCGGGCATCGCGAGCGCGGCGACGTCGGTCGTGATCGGGCACATCGCGGCGGGCACCAAGACCATCCGGGTCGGCGCCGGCGGCATCATGCTGCCGAACCACGCGCCCTACGTTATCGCCGAGCAGTTCGGCACGCTGGCGCGGCTGTTTCCCGATCGTATCGACCTCGGCCTCGGCCGCGCCCCGGGCACCGACCAGCTCACGCTGCGCGCGCTGCGCCGCACGCCGGAATCCGCCGAGAACTTTCCGCAGGACGTGCTCGAGGTGCAGGCCTTCCTCGCCGCCGCCGGTCCCAACCAGCGCATCCAGGCGGTGCCGGCCGCCGGCACCGACGTGCCGCTGTGGATTCTCGGCTCGAGCAATTTCGGCGCGATGCTGGCCGGCGAGCTCGGCCTGCCCTACGCCTTCGCCTCGCACTTTGCCCCCGAGCTGCTGATCCAGGCGCTGCAGATCTATCGCGCCCGCTTCAAGCCGTCGGAGCAGCTCGATCGCCCCTACACCATGGTCGGCGTCAACATCATCGCCGCCGACACCGACGAGGAGGCGCGGCGGCTCGCGACCACGCAGCAGATGTCGTTCACCAACATCTTCCGCGGCGCGCGCGGCCTCAGCCAGCCGCCGATCGACGACATCGAGAGCTACTGGTCGCCGGCGGAGAAGGTGCAGGCGATGCGGATGCTCGCGCGTTCCATCATCGGCTCGCCCGCGACGGTGCGCGCCGGCATCGACGCGCTGGTCGCGGAGACCGGCGCCGACGAGCTGATGATCGTGTCCGACGTCTATGATCACCAGAAGCGGCTGCGATCGTTCGAGCTGATCGCCAAGGCCGGCGCGATCGCGCCGCAGACGTAGCCTGCAGGATGGGCAGTAGCCGACACACTAACGCAGCCTCACTTCGGCGCGCCGGCGGGCGCCTGCGACTGCGCGAGCTGGCCGAGCGTCACGCTCAGCGAATTCGGCGCGTTGTCCCGCAGCATCGAAAGCTTGACCGAGCTGCCCGGCGCGCCCGCATAGACCTTCTTGGTCAGCTCGTTGGCGCTCTTGATCGGCTCGTCATTGACCGAGGTGATCACGTCCCCTCGCCTCAATCCGGCCTTCGCTGCCGGACCGCCGGTCTGCACGCCGACCACGACCGCGCCGTGCAGATTGTTCGCACCCAAGCTTTCGGCAATGCCGGGGGTGATCGATTGAATCTGCGCGCCCATCCAGCCGCGCGTGACCGAGCCCTTGTCCTTCAGCTGCGGGATCACCGTCTTCACGGTATCCGCGGGTATCGCAAACGCGACGCCGACCGAGCCGCCGGAGGGCGAGAAGATCAGGCTGTTCACGCCGATCACCTCGCCATGCGTGTTGAAGCTCGGGCCGCCGGAATCGCCGCGGTTGATCCGAGCGTCGATCTGGACGAAATCTTCCGACGACCCCGTTTCCAGGTCGCGTGCACGCGCCGAGACGATCCCCGCGGTGACGGTGTTTCCGAGACCGAATGAATTGCCGGCCGCGAGCACCCAATCGCCGGTGCGCGGCGCTTGATCCGCGAGCTTGACATAGCTGAAGTCGGTCCGCCCATCGACCTTGAGCAGGGCCAGGTCGCTGACCGGATCCTTGCCCAGGACTTTCGCCTTGTAGACCTTGTTGTCGCTGGTGCGGACATCGGCGCGGTCGCTGCCGCCGAGGACGTGATTGTTCGTCACTGCGTAGCCGTCCGCCGAGATGAAGAAGCCCGAACCGATCGAGGTCATCTCACCCAACTTCGGCAGATTGCCCGGTCCGCGCCTGCCGGGATCCGGAACGGCCCTTCCCGGCGTGTCCTGATCGGGCGAGCCATCCGGCCCGAGAGAACCGCCGGGGGAGTCACCGGGAGACGAGTCGTCGTCATCCGCCGCTGCCGCCACCTTGGCGTTGACGCCAATCACGGCCGGCCCGACCTTCTCGGCAAGGTCGGCGAACTCGCCAGGACCACCATTGCCGTGATCCGCGCGCGAATTCACTGACTGTGCGTGGGCAAGACTTGCGCTCACAAGACTAGCGCCCACCAGCAACGCCGATGTGAAGGCGGCGGTGACGAGCGACGTGCGAAGGCAGACGAAGGCCGGATTTCTCTGATTCATCTTCCGCGTCCATGTTTGGGATCAGCCGATTGCTCCTGGATGAATTGCCGGCCGGACGCGACGATCAGTGAACCGTTCCCCGCAAGCACAGGGGCGCAATGCCGAGCGACGGACGGCAACGGATAGAGGCGCAGACCGTTCCATCGGCATCCGCCGTGGACGGGCGGCTCGCCATCTTTGCGCCGCTTTGCGCATCAAATCGCCGGGTTTTTGCTTGCTTTGGCCGCCTGTGCCTCTACGGTGCGCCCGCAACGACGGAGACGATCTCGACTATGGACGCCGCAATGAACTGCCCGAAATGCAATTCCGAGCATGCCTATCAGGACGGCGTTCTCTGGGTTTGCCCGGAATGTGCCCATGAGTGGAGCAGCGATGCGGCCGCGGCCGCCAAGACCGCCCAGCAAGCGGGCGTGCGCGACGCGCACGGCAACCCGCTGACGGACGGCGACAGCGTCATCGTGATCAAGGACCTCAAGGTCAAGGGCTCGTCGTCGGTGGTCAAGGGCGGCACCAAGGTCAGGAACATCCGCCTCACCGAGGGCAGCGACGGACACAACATCGCCTGCAAGATCGACGGCATCGGCGCGATGAATCTGAAATCGGAGTTCGTCAAGAAGGCCTAGCGTAGCCCAGCTTACGCATCCGCCAATGCTTTCGCCGGTGAGGCGGCAGCCTTCGCGATGTGCCGGTTCTTGTCGTCGACCAGCACGACCCGCGGATGAAATTTGCGCGCCTCGTCGGCGTCGAAGCTGGCATAGGCGACGATGATGACCTTGTCGCCGGCCATGGCAAGCCGTGCGGCCGCGCCGTTGAGGCCGATGGTGCCCGATCCCGCCGGCGCCTCGATCACGTAGGTCGAGAAGCGCGCGCCGGTGTCGACGTTATAGATGTCGACGCGTTCATTGATGAGGAAACCGGCGGCCTCGATCAAATTGCGGTCGATCGAAATCGATCCCTCGTAATGCAAGTCCGCTTCGGTGACGTGCGCGCGATGAATCTTGCCCTTCATCAAAGTCACTTGCATCGAGACCATCCCGTATCGTTGCGTCGGAATTTTCCGCGCCGCCAATAACGGCGCGCCGCCTCCGCGTCAACGTTGTCCGGGTGTACGCTCGCTTCGAGCGCAGTTCCGCGACGATGGGTTTGTCCTGAAATCGTCGACCGCGCCGGGCTGCAATGCTCCGCGCCACCGAAATCGGAGAATGAATGCGCTGCGGCGGAGCCTTTCCGGAGCAGGCTATTATTTGTGACCCGGTAGCGAACGCCCTACTCTCGCTTGCTCGCAATCTCGTTCGCCAAGACCACTATCACCTCGCCGTCGAGGATCGGCTTCGCGACCTCAAAGAAGCGCGCCACAGCCGGCGAATTGTTGTGCCGGTCCATCGCCGCCTGATCCAGGTATCGCTCATACGTCGAAAATATCCGCGGACTGTCGACATCCTGCGAGACGTAGTAGCCGACGGTGGACGGCTCGTTGGCGCGGACATGCTCGACGACGTCGAGCAACGCCTGACGCATCGCCGGCTCATGGCCCTTCTTCGCGCGGATGATCGCCGTGATTGCCAGCATGCACTCTCTCCGGAGGTTGGTAGCCCGTAGGACGGGTTTCGTGGAGTTTATCATCGGGCCGCGCGACGCGCGGCCCCGTTGGCTCGACCCATCCTACACGCTTTTGACTGGCTCACACCCGGCTCAACGCCTGCGCGATGTCGGCCACCAGGTCGGACGGATGCTCGATCCCGATCGAGAGCCGGATTGTCGAATCCAGCACGCCGATCCGCTTGCGGATGTTGGCTGGCACGCCGGAATGCGTCATGGTGGCCGGCAGGCTCGCGAGCGACTCGGTGCCGCCGAGGCTGACTGCGAGCTTGAAGATCTGCAGCGAGTTGAGGAATTTCTCCGCCGCCTGCTGCCCGCCGACGATGTCGAACGAGAAGGTCGAACCGGCGCCGCTGCTTTGGCTCGCGAACACGCGCCCCGCAGGCGACGCCGGATCGTGATGGCCGAGATAATGCACCTGCGCCACCTTGGGATGGTCGCGCAGATAGTCGGCGACGATCCGCGCGTTGCGGTCGGCCTTTTCCATGCGCAGGCTGAGCGTTTCCAGCGAACGGCTGATCATCCAGCAGGAATGCGGATCGAGCTGGGTGCCGATCGCGCCGCGCAGCGCCTTGATGTCCTTCATCAGCTTCTTCGAGCCGAGCGCCGCGCCCGCGATCAGGTCGGAATGGCCGCCGACATATTTCGTCAGCGAGTACAGCGAGAGATCGGCGCCGTGCTCGATCGGCCGCTGAAATACCGGCCCGAGCAGCGTGTTGTCGCAGGCGATGATCGGCGTATGGCCCTGTGCCTTGCCGATCGCATCGGCGATGCGCCGCGTCAGCGCGATATCGACCAGGCCGTTGGTCGGATTGGCCGGCGTCTCGATGAAGATCATCGCGACACGGCCCTTCTTCATCGCCTCGTCGGCAGCGGCGCGGATGACACTCTCGTCGAGGCCGTCGGCAAAGCCCACGGCGTGAATCGAGAAACCCGCCAGTGTCCTGGTGAACAGCGTCTCGGTGCCGCCATAGAGCGGCTGCGAATGCAGGATCACGTCGCCGGGCCGCGCGAAGGCCAGCACCGTGGTCGAGATCGCCGACATGCCGGAGGAGAACAGCGCGCAGCTCTCGGTGCGCTCATAGATCGCAAGCCGGTCCTCGACGATCTCGCTGTTCGGATGGTTGAAGCGCGAATAGACCAGCCCCGCCCCCATGCCCTCCGGAGGCTCGCGCCGGCCCGCGACAAAGTCGAAGAAGTCCTTGCCGTCCTCGGCGGTGCGGAACACGAAGGTCGAGGTCAGGAACACGGGCGGCTTGACGGCCCCCTCCGACAGCTGCGGATCGTAGCCGTAGTTCAGCATCTGGGTTTCCGGATGCAGCAGGTGATTGCCGATATGGGTTTTGGACGGAAACGGTTTTGTCATGGCCGGTCTCCTGTTCACGGGCCGCCGCGCTGGCGGCGATTCCCGGAATGATGGGACCAGCATACCCCAGCTTTATGCCATTCAGCCAAAGCACGGCATCAGACAGTTCTGGATAACGAACGGCCGGCGTGCGCCCTGCTCCGCCGGCCGTTCCGAATTTTCACGCAGCGGTGAAGACGCGGGCTACCAGCCGCGATCCACGTTGCGCACCTCGCCGGTCCGCGCGTCGACATCGACCTTCATCCAGCGGCCGAGGCGGTCACGCCCCTCGACCTCCCACTCGTCGCCGAGGAACTGGGTGTTGGACACCGTCACGATGCCGAGACCGGTCGCGACATCGAGCGCGGCCTCCATCGAGACCTGGCTGCCGGAATCGTAGGCCATCGCCGGCGTCGCTGCGCCGATCGCCAGGGCCGCGATCGCGGGAATAATGAAACTTCGCATGGCTCACTCCTCATGGAACAGGATGTTATGCCGCATAAAACGAGCGGCGCACCCATCAGTTCCGACAACAGGAGTGCGAAGCAGCGCGAAACTTCGGCAGTTGCGGCGATTTGGTGGCGGTTCCGGTTTCATCGACGCCCGCCGTTCGCCTTGCGCGCTCTCTTCTTCCACATTCGAAATCCGCCCTCGAATGCGTTGGCGTTGTCGCCGAACCTCACCTTGGGCGGCGGGTTGTCGACCTTGTCGGCATTGCCGCCGCCGAGCACGATGTACTCGGGCTCCAGCGCGGCGGACAGCCGCGCGATGACGTCGTCGACGCTCTTGCGCCATTTCTTCCGGCCGCGCCGCTCGAGACCCGCGGCGCCGACATAATCCTCGAACGTCGCGCCCTTGCGGTACGGCAAATGACCAAGCTCCATCGGCTCGTAAACACCGTCCACGATCATCGCCGAGCCGAGGCCGGTGCCGAGGCCGAGAAACAGCATCCGCCCGCCCTGATAGCTGCCGATCGCCTGCATCAGCGCATCGTTGACGACCCTGGTCGGGCGGCCGAACGCGTGGTGAAAATCGAAGCCGGCCCAGCCGCGGCCGAGATTGTGCGGCTCGGTCAGCGGACGGTTGTGAACGACGGGTCCCGGATAACCGACCGAGATCACATCATAGGACCAGTCCTTGGTGAGCAGCTTGACCTGCCGCACCATCTCGGTCGCGGACAGAGTTGGACCCGACTCGAATTCGCGCTTGATGCGCTCCTTGTCGGTCATGACCTTCACATGCGTGCCGCCGACGTCGATCGCCAGCACAGTGCGGCGCGACGCGGGCCCGTTCGTCTTCTTGCTGGTCTTGTTGCCTGCCTTCTTGGCCATCAATCCACTCTCCTATGCGCGCCGAGTGGAGCAGAGAAACGCATCGCGCACCACAGCGACGTTCTGCATCTGACTCCAATTTGTTCGCCAAGAACGAATCGGAATCGAACAAGTCAGGAGAGTCCAAACATTAAGAAGTCGTGTGCATCATCAACGGCGCGTAGCGATTGCGCTGCGGGGCGATGTGGGGCCGTGCGCTGTCCGCACAAATTCGGCCCGTCGGCCGGACTAATCCTTTGACACGAAATCCTTCAAGCGAAGCCGGCTCCGGTGATCCGCATGCGTTTCTTCGCCCGAGGGATTGAGGCCCCGAAAATAGGTCTTTTGCCACCGCTGCTGCGTTGCCCCCGATCCCGGGTCCTGCAAGTCGGTATTGAAGGCGTTGCGGCCTTCGGACCACAGTCTGTGCTCGCGCTCGATGTCGGGCGCCTTCGATAGTGGCAACGTCTCCGGCTCGATCCGCTCAAGACTGCCACGCTCAATCGGAAAAAGATGGCAATAGGGCTCCCTCCGCTCAAATCGTATCTTTGTGTTTGAACGCGTGAATCGCCAGTTCATCGTGAAGGTGTACGGTGACCAATCCGTCTCGATGACCCCGCTCAACGGCGCAATGGCGTCTTTCGGCCTGTTGATGGGTCCGGTGACAAAAAGGTCGAAACCAGGATCGGTGCGGAACAGGCACGGGACGTGGAAGGTCAATACACCATGTCCGAAGTGACTCACAGCCGGCGCGTCGGTGCCGAGATCAGCCTTGACCCGAATGGTCTCCTTATGATTGAGCCCGTCCCAACGAGCCGAGAAGCCTGACGGACAGAGCAGTTCCCAGCCATGGGCGTTTGCAATGTTGAGTGGCAGGCAGCGGTACGCATAGCGCTGGTCGGAAGCATCCATCCAATCGCGCTCGGGCGATGCAGGCCGGATGTGAACCGCATGGCCGTCCATCGTATAGGCAATGAGCTTTGGCATCACCCAGCCTTATCGCGAGAACCAGCTGCTGCCGCTGCTTGGCGGACCAGTCAACTTATAGCTCAACCCTACGCGAACAATGTTTTCAGTCAATTTCGCCGAGTGGTCCCAAGCGTACGCGCTGAGCCCACCGATGTTCTGCGGTGCCGGGGCCATCCGATCACCGAGATCGACATAGAGATATTCGAACTTGGCGGTCCAAGGGCCGCTCACGACGGCCTCCCAGCCGACGCCCGCCGTCCAGCCCGGCTTCACACGGGAGTCGGAGCCCGCAAATCGAAAGCCACTGAAGCCGGGAAAATCTGTTGCCGTCGAAAATGCATAATCCGCATAGGCGAGGCCCGCGGTCACGTACAGCATGTTCGATTGATTGGCCAGGATTCCCAGACGCCCACGGACCGTGCCGAGGTAATTCGAGCGAAAACTGTTCTCCCAGGTGGTTGATACGCCGGCCGCGAGCGGAAACGGCCCGCGCAGCTGGGACGATTGCAGATCTGTGTAGTTGATGTCGGTTTCTAGTCCGATGACCGTCTTGTCATACTGCACGTTGCAGGAAAGGCCGCCGCCGGCAGTCAGCCCTCCCGTGTTCCGGGTACTGATCGAGCCCGCCTGTTGAGCGGCGATTTCGGGAAGGACGCCGTTACGTTGCGCGAAATCGATGATGGCGCCATTTGGATCGGAAGAGAATTGCGCCTTGGCTGAACCATACCCCGCATTCACGCCGACACTGCAGCCAGTCCAGCTGAACGGGGCGACTGGCGGCGGCGCCTTGACCGGCATATAAGCGGCCAACGCCGAGTTCGTCTCGTCGAAGCGCATCCGGAAATGCGCTTTCGCCTCCCAGGCATCGATCCCGGGTGTGAAGAATGACAAATAGCCGCCCGATAGCCATAGTTCGGCTTGCGATCCAAGTTGGGCGCGAACGCCGCCACGCAGCTGTCCATGCCAGCGCGTGAGCCCAATGTCGGTGCCGTCGATCGTGGTAACGGTATCGACAAGCTGTTGCGTGTCGTATCGCAACGTTGCCTGGACGAACGGCTGCAGTAGGAAACGCTGGTCGACCACGAAATCTCGATTGACCTCCACAGAACCTTCGACGTGGCCCCAGCTGTAGGCTTGGCCGGGGATGGGAAATCCCTGGCCGCTTGTAACGCCCCCGACGTCGTCGTGAGCATGAAAAAACGTGAACCGGGGCACGACGCGCGCCCATGGCGTATCGACAATCTGGGTCAGGCTCGCCGATAGAAACACGCGGTCGACAGGCATATTGGCACCATGGCCGAAAACGTCGAAGGCACGATCAAGCCGTGCGTAACCGAGCCAGGCATCAAACAGTGTCGTTGGGCTGACGAGCCATCCCAGGTAGGGTCCGCCGCCGATTCCCGACTGGTAAATCGATGCATTCAGTCCGTCGTAGGTGACTTTGGTGCTTTCAGGATTGAACGCAAAGCCGGCAACGAGATCCGGGCTGACACGGTAGTCGAGCCCGTATGTGAGTTCAGACAGCGTGCCGTACGACGTGAGTCCGACGATGCGGTCGGTGAAATTGACCTGGCGCGGTGTTACCCAAGCATGCCAACCGTGGCCGATCGACGCATAGGAAGGATTGGTGGCGATGCTTGCGTACTGGTTGAACCCCGCAAGGATCGCGTCCGAGATGAAGTAGCTGCGTGCAAAGTCCGTCCCCAACGCGCGTGCGAGGTTCGCATGCGGCACCGGCATTGGCGATGGCGGTGGAGGTGGTGGCGGCGCCGGTGGTGGTGGTGGCGGCGGTGGCCCCGGCGGAGGCGGTGGCGGCGGTGACGGTGGCACCGGAGTGGGTGGAGGTGGAGGCGGAGGTGGCCCCGGCGGCCCTGGTGGCGGTGGCGGCGGCGGCGGCGATATCGAACAGACCTGGTCACGGAACGCATTGACATCGTTTGATATGGATTTTTCGCCGATCAGAGGTCCTAGGACGCTGCCCCAGGCCCTGAACTTCTCATGATCGTCGAACGATGGCGGAAACACCTCGGTTGCAGTGTCCGTTCGCAGATCGAGGAAGGTAGGTCCTCCGGTAAGCGTTCCGCTCTTGCTGAAGCGCCACATGAATCCAGTCTGCGGATCGCCCTGCACGCTGCTCGCATTGATGCAATAGTCGTTGGTCGCGGAGCGATAGCCGTCGAAGCCCAGATGGATTCGGTCCGCGGCGACCGCGACGTTGCCGGAAACGAGCGACGCCGCGGTCCCCAATAAGAAGGGACGAACTCGCGTCTGCCAGTATCGCTCCGTCGGAGCGGAACATGCGTGCTGTCGGTTGGATCCTACCGAGGCTTCGGTTGGCATCGTTGATGGAATCAAGGCCGAACGAGTTCGCGGTGCATCCATCCGCGGTCTCCACAAATCAGCCCCACTGCACGCTAACGCTTGGGGATGAAATATTCAGTCACATAATTGCGGCGTGATGAATTGCTACCTGAAATAGTTTCTTGATGTTGCCGCGTGGCAACGATTCACTACAATTTCCACGATAGTTCCTCGCAACCTCGCGCGATCGGCGCCGAACTCTCCGCATCGTCGCGCAAGCTATGGCATAAACTGCACCTTGCTCCCGTGGGCCGCACAACGATCGCGTTCGCGATCCGACTCCAGTTTGTTCGCGAAGAACGAATCGGAATCAGGAAAATCGGCGCGATCCAGATGTTAACAACGCACATACATCGACCGCATCCGAACAATCGATGTTGTATCATGATGGGATTATTGCTCTCGGCGTGCAACACCGCGGCACATCTCAGGCACACTGCGTTCTCCCGCATCACTGATCGATCGATGAGTCGCACCACGGCCACGTTCCCGATCCGACTGTTCGCGAGGAACGAATCGGAATCGAAAAATCGACGCAAAACGATACTTAACAAGAGGTTTGCGCGATTCGATGCCGCGGCGCTTCGTACGGCGGATGAGCGCAAGCGTAATCGGACATCCACCGACGACATCACCGCGTCGGGTTGCTCCGCGCCCATTATCGGCCGCGCTTCGCGCGGACCGGTCGGGTCGCCCGCCCTGCACGCTGAGCGAGCCGCCAGCCTTTGAGGTGAAGCCAGAGCGCTTCGGCGACCGGTCCGTGCGAATGCTGGCGATGACGGACTGCCGCAAGATTTTCCTCGCGGCCCGGAAAATTCGGTCCGGCGATGCTGATCAGCCTGCCGTCCCGCAGCTCGTCCTCGATCAGCCATGCGGGCAGATGGCCCCAGGCAAGACGATGCAGGATCAGCTCCTTCCTCATCATCTGGTCCGGCACGCTACACTGATGCGCACCTTCGATCAGGAAGAAGTTTTCCGGCGACGCTCGCCGCGCCGTGTCGCGGATGACGCACTGCGTGAAGGGGCGCATCTGCTCCGGCGTGACTTTCTTCGTCCACGCAAACGGCAGAAAGCCGGGAGCGACGACCGGCACCATGGTCGTGCTCGAGAGCTTGATCTGCTCGAAGCGCGAATCGGACGGCTCCGCGCGATGAAACACCAGATCGGCGTTATCATCGATCAGGCGCTCGAGCGGTCCGCCGACCGCCTCATATTCCAGGTGCAGGCGCGTGTTGGGATAGCGGGCAAAGAACGCCGAGAGCATCTGCAGCACCGGCGGCCGCGGACACAGGTCGCCGATGACGATGCGCAGGACGACCTCTTCTCCGCCGGCAAGCTGCTCCGCATAGCCCTGCAGCAGATCGAGTTCGCGCAGCGTCACCTGCGCGCGTGCGTGAAACGTCCGGCCGGCGTCCGTCAGCCCGATACGGTATCCGCTGCGATCGAACAGCGTGAGGCCGAGTTGCTGCTCGAGCCGGGCGACAGCCGCAAACACCGACGGGTGCGACCGGTTCAGCGCCGTGCCGGCGGCCTGAAAGCTTCCCTCGGTCGCGACAGCGTCAAAGCAGCGCAAATCGTGCAGCTTGATCCGATCCATTGTTCATAAAACCTACAGAGATTGATCAATCTTAGTAATTTTTCTTCGAAGGCGCGAGTCCTAGCCTGGGTCGACGCGAAGCCTGCCGGCTTCCACCAGCACAAGGGACTGACGAGATGAGCGGCGATCGACACTTCACCACGGCGGATGGCTGCCGGATTGCGTACCGCATCGACGGTCCCGACGATCGGCCGGTGCTCGCGCTGTCGAACTCGATCGCCACCAACCTGCACATGTGGGATCGTTCGATGCCGGCCCTCAGCCGGTCGTTTCGGGTGCTCCGCTACGACACCCGCGGTCACGGCGGTTCGGACGCGCCCACGGGCGCCTACTCGATCGACCGGCTCGGCCGCGACGTGGTCGAACTGCTCGACGCCCTCGGCATCGATCGCGCACATTTCCTCGGTCTGTCGCTCGGCGGGTTCGTCGGGCAATGGCTCGGCATCTTCGCGCCTGACCGCATCGACCGCCTGATCCTCTCGAACACCTCGTCCTATCTGGCGTCCGAACTGCCGTTCGACGAGCAGATCCGCGCGGTGCTTGCGGCCAAGGACATGAATGGAATCGCAGACGGGTTCATGCGCAACTGGTTTCCGGCGACGATGCTGGCCGCGCCGAACGAGGTCGTCGACGAATTCCGCAACATGGTGCTGACCACGCCGCCGCGCGGTCTCGCCGGATGTTACGCCGCACTGCGCGACGTCGATCTCCGCCGCGCCATCTCGCTGATTGCGGCGCCGACCCTCGTCATCGGCGGCGAGAGCGACACGGTCACGCGGGCCAGCCACAGCGCTGATATCGCCGCGACAATCACCGATGCCAAGCTCGTCCTGCTGCCCGGCGTTCACATCCTCAACATCGAGCAGCCGGATCGATTCAACAGCGAGGTCGTGAGCTTCCTGGCGCTCTCCACCACATGACTGCGTAGCCCGGATGAGCGAAGCGACATCCGGGACCGCTCCAAGAGTACGTGATCAGGCCCGCATATCGCTTCGCTCGTGCGGGCTACATGGATCACGCACCACATGTTCCCCATTCGACTCCATTTTGTTCGCAAAGAACGAATCGGAATCGAGCAAATCGGCGCGAAGCGATTCTTAACAACAGGTTTACGGATTCGATGGCGATCGGCTCTGTGGAGCGGATTAGCGCAAGCGTAATCCGCCCTCTGCCGCGTTGAGACAGCGCCGGGTTACACGGAGCTGACCCTCCCTGCGCACCGTCCAACGTCGTATTCAAGCTCCGGCCGCAGCGCGCGCATCTTCTCCGCCAGCCTTTGGCTTGCCGTCTCCTCCGCGCGCGCGAGGCGATTGACCAGCGCGACATAATCCGCATCGCTCTTGTGCTGGTTCAGCTTTGACTGGCCCTCGATCTCGTCGACGACGATGTCGATCACCCTGATCCCCGCCAGCATCGCTTCGCGCTTGCCGGGCTCCATCTGCGTCAGGTCCCAGGGCTGCTTTTGCAGCCGCGCCTCGGAGACCGCGAGCAGCGCGTCGCCATGGCCGCGGTTCTCGCCGTGATCGCGCAGATGCGCGACGCCGGACAAATGCACCGCCTCGTAGAGCCAGGTCGAAACGTTGTCGGGTGAGACATACCAGTCGTTCGAGATGTAGGTGTCATCGCCGGAGACGATCAGGAGGAAGCGCCTGACACCGTCGGCGAGCTCGACCAGCGGATTCTTCGCGGTGAGATGGATCTGCACGATCACGCGCTCGTCGCGCCGCTCGATCACGAACGGCACGTGGGACGCGCGCGGGCCGCGTGCATCGGCGGCGACGATGGCGCCGAAGCTGCGCGCGGCCGCAAAGGCGAGCGCGCGGTCTTGCTCAATGCGAAACTGGGGACGGAGGATGTGCATGGCGGCGGCGCTCGCGAGCTGGAGGGAGACGACCCAGCAAGGCTAGCGCAACTTTCGCCGGAGATCACCGCCATGCACGATCCGGCTCAGCAGATCATGGCATTGTCGCCGTGATCGCAGACACCGCCGGGCTGGTCGCGCGGCAGCGCCTCGGACTCGCCGAAATGCGGGACCGCCATGCGCGGCGGACCGCCGCTCCAGCGGCCGGCGGCGGCATGGCTCTTCGCGAGTGCGGATGGGCCCGCCGCCGGCACTCCGTGTGCCGTGGCCGACGCCGTCAGCATGGCGAGCGCGGTCAGCGCGGCCGCAATCTGTTTGATCCTGGACATCAGTTGCTCCTGTTGGATTCGGCGCGCCGGCGCATTGTTCGCCGCCCGCCGATCGGTTCGCGCTCACATCATGATCGATCGCTCTGCCGTCTTGTTCCGACGCCATGAGGCAAGCGTTTGGATGCAAGACAGTCCACCCGTGCATCTTCTTCCACGTCGATCCGACACGATCGGTTGATCGCAGCGTGACAGACGAGGTCCCGACGCGAACCGGCAAGACAAACCCGGCTGCGCCGCCTGCGACAAAACAGCCCCACGGGCAACTCAGCAAAACCTGTCGATATCAGAATAAGAAAATATTCCGCTTACTGCCCTTTGCTCGCGGCCCATGGGTGCGATCAGACAAAACATGTCGCGAGAATGCGGATGTATGACTCGCAGCGCACCACACGTTCGATGTCGTCCCGGCGAATGGAGAAAGATGCGCGCGCCGACTCCATCACCGTCATGCCGGCAGTAAAGGCGAGGGCTTTGCGCAGGAATGATCGAGCTTAGCAATGCCGCGGAATCCCAATCCGCCGTTGAACTGACGGCAACTGGCAGGTTACGCTGTCTCCACGCTCACGCCCTCCCGCTGGAAGGATTCCCCATGAACGGCAATCGATATTATGGCGTCCGCGTCGAGGGCGCGAAATACGGCGTGGGGTTCGGCTCGGCGCTGGCGATCGCGATCTCCTACACCAAGAACCATTCGATCCTGTGGGCCATCATCCACGGTATCCTGGGCTGGCTCTACGTCATCTACGCCGCACTGTTCGGGTGATGCGCACAAGATGACGATCATCTCAATCCAGTCACAGGTCGCCTGGGGCCATGTCGGCAACAGCGCCGCCAGCTTTCCGATCCAGCTGCACGGCATCGATGTCGTCGCCGTGCCGACCACGCTGCTCAGCAATCGGCCGGGCTATCCGACCATCCGCGGCCGGGTGCTCGACGTGCAGCTGGTCGCTGACCTGCTGCGCGGCATCGAGGAGCGCGGCGCGGTCGAGGCCGCGCGGCTGATCCTGTCGGGCTATCTCGGCTCGGCCGACATCGCGATGGACGTGGCCGACTTCGTCGAGCGCGCGAAGGCGACGAACCCGGCCCTGCTCTATTGCTGCGATCCCGTGCTCGGCGACCGCGACCGCGGCATGTTCGTGCGATCGGACATTCCGCCGCTGGTGCGCGACCAGCTCTGCCCGCTCGCCGACATCATCACGCCCAACCATTTCGAGTTCGAATTCCTCTGCGGCGCGCGCGTGACGACGATCGATGACGTCGTCGCGCAGGCGAGCGCGCTGATGGCGCGGGGACCTGCGACCGTCGTCATCACCAGCGCCGAGCTGGCCGGCACGCCGCACAGCGAGATCGAGACGCTGGCGATCGAGCGCACTCAATCCGACAAGACTTGCGCCTGGCGCGTGCGCACGCCGCGGGTTCCGATCAGCCCGTCCGGCACCGGAGACCTGTTCGCCGCGCTGTTCGTCGCCGCCCGCGCGCGCGGCCTTGCGACGCCGGATGCGCTCAGCCACGCTGCGTCAGGCATCCACGGCGTGCTGGAGCGCACGGCGCAGAGCGGGACCGAGGAAATGCGCATTGTCGAAAGCGCCGGCGTGATGCTTGATCCGAAGCCGCGCTTCGCGGCGGTTACCATCGCCGCATCCTGACATCCGGGACAGGTCTTCATGATCGACATCACCACCCTCCTCACCTACGCCGCCGTCGTGCTCGGCCTGTTCCTGATCCCCGGGCCGGCGGTGCTGCTGGTGCTCGCGCGTTCGGTCACCGGCGGAGCGCGCGTCGGCGTCGCGACCGGGTTCGGGATCGCGCTCGGCGATCTCGTCCACACCGCGATGGCGACATTCGGCCTCTCGGCCGTGCTGATGACCTCGGCGCTGGCGTTCTCGGTCGTGAAATATGCCGGCGTGATCTACCTGATCGTGCTCGGCGTCCGCGCCCTGTTGGAGAAGAACGACGAGCTGGATTTGCCGGCGGCGCAGCCGGTCGATCCGCGGCGTGCGTTCCGGCAGGCGATCTGGGCGGAAATGCTCAATCCGAAGACCGCGCTGTTCTTCCTCGCCTTCCTGCCGCAGTTCGTGCACCCCGGCCACGGCTCGGCGGTGGCGCAGTTCGCGACCCTCGGCCTGATCTTCGTCGTGATGAGCGCGGTCTACACCTCGCTGCTGGCGCTCGCCGCCGGCCAGATCAGCCCGTGGATCAGTCGGCATCGCCGCATCGGGCAGTGGCAGGGCCGCGTGGTCGGCACGATCTATATCGCGCTCGGTGTCCGCCTTGCGTTCCAGGAGCGCTGATGTCCCCGCTCAAGCCGCAGGCCAGCTACGACGACTTCGCCCGCCTCGATATCCGGATCGGCGAGGTCGTCGAGGTGCAGCCGTTTCCCCGCGCCCGCAATCCGTCCTACAAGGTCGGCGTCGATGTCGGCGCCGGGCGAATCATGTGGTCGAGCGCACAGATCACGAATTACGAGCCGGCGGCGCTGGTCGGCTCGCTGGTCGTGTGCATCTGCAATCTCGGGCCGAAGAACATCGCAGGTTTCACCTCGGAACTCCTGATCCTCGGCGCCAAGGACGCCAGCGGCGAGGTGATCGTGCTCGGCCCGCGCAGCGAGGTTGCGATCGGCGAGCCGATCTTCTGACGTCGGGCTGATCACGGCCGCGTGATTCAAATCGTCTGGATTCCCCGTAGTTTACCGATGGGGGATCACCCGGATTCTCCGTGCCCGCGCGCGCTGCTATTGCAACGCGCGAGAATCGCTTCGGCATGGGAATCGGAAGAATGTCCGCAGTTTTCTTTCACTGCTCCGACGACAAGCACGTCATCCTGGATCGCACCGGCGCCGCGATGGATCTGGCGGAGGCGCGCGTGTATGCGGAGCAATTGGCGCGCAGCTTTGTCATGACACCGAGCGTGGAGGACTGGCGCAACTGGGCAGTCCACGTCACCGACGACATCGGAACCGAGATCTTCGAGCTGCCGTTCACCGCCATCCTCGGCGAGCTGCACTGAGGGCATGCCATGAATGCGATGGAACTTGCCCTGCAGCCGTTGCGACGCCGCCTCGCCCGCCTCATCGCGCGCTGCGTCGCGCTGATCGATGGCGTCATCAATCCCTATCGCCCCGAATTGTACTACATGCGCGGACCAGGCCCGAAATGCCGCGCCCGGCGGCAAGCCGCACTGCGCGACTAGCTTCGCGGCATCCACAGCGAGAAAAGGCCGGCGGGCGTTACGCCACCGGCCTTCTCCTGCAGCTGCCGGTTCCCGGAGTCCGGTTCCGCTGCGATTCCACTTGGTCCTGAGCTTGCGACGACTGTTTTAATCAAATCTTAACGGCATGGCGGTGAGCTGGTTCAAAGGACTCCTTCGCCGTGCGGCGTGGCTTGTTCGTTCGTCGTGCTTGATGCGCTGCACATCGTTTTTGCGCCGATCGCACGTTGATTGTGCGCCACGCATCTTAGGGAATGCTCGACTCAGTGTTACCCTGTGATGCAAACCGAAACGGAGACTTCGGAATGCCGTACTACACCTTCGATCTCGTGGTGGGGGACGAGTTCCGCAATCAAGGAACCATCATCCTCGAAGACATCAGCCTCGCCTCCGACCGCGCCGACCAGCTCGCCAACGAGCTGTCGCAGGTCAAGCCGGAGCTGAAGGCGCGCGGCTGCGCGGTGCGCGTCACCGACATCGACCGGCGCGAGCTCTACCGCACGCCGCTCGATCCCGTGCCGCGGTGGCGCCGGGCGGGCTAGCGTCCGCAGGTTAGGGTTGCGGCGATCGCGCTCGCGCGGTCCCAGTGTCGTTACGCGACGGCGGGGTCGCCTAGCCCGCCCGCCGTCAGCTCTGATGCGGTCCGCGCATCATCTTCAGCGCGTCCTCGATATGGCGCCAGTCGCGCGCGTCGTCGGTCTCGCCCTTGCTCTCGCAAGCCACGGCGTTCTGCGCGGCCTGGGCGATCGCCTCCGGACCGTGCTTCAACAGCATCTGCCGCGCGATGGTGTGGATTTGCATCTCGGCTAACATGGCGCTCTCCTCGGCTGTCGACTGCTGACATCAGAAACCACTGAGCGCCGCGTCTGGTTCCAGCAGCGCGCCGGGCGCGACACAATCAGCGGTTCCCACACGGTGCGGCGGCGGTTACAGAAAGAGCCATGGCGCAGAACATCTACGACGATCCCGGCTTCTTCGCCGGCTACAGCCAGCTGCCGCGGCAGGTCCGCGGACTGCTCGGCGCGCCCGAATGGCCGGCGATCCGCGCCATGCTGCCCGATGTCGCGGGCAAGCGCGTGGTCGATCTCGGCTGCGGCTTCGGCTGGGTATCGCGCTGGATGCGCAAGCAAGGCGCATCCGACGTGCTCGGCATCGACCTCTCGCAGAACATGATCGCCCGCGCCGCGGCCATGACGCAGGATGCGGCGATCACCTACGAGATCGCCGACCTCGAGACGCTCGAGCTGCCGAAATCGACATTCGATCTCGCCTACTCCGCCCTCGCCTTCCACTACATCAGGGATTTCGATCGCCTGGCGCGCATGCTGTATCGCGCGCTGGTCCCGGAGGGGCATCTGGTCTTCACCGTCGAGCATCCGGTCTACATGGCGGCCGTCCATCCGGACTGGGGGCAGGACGTAGACGGCCACAAGACCTGGCCGGTCAACCGCTACTTCATCGAAGGCGAACGCCGGACCGACTGGTATGTGAAGGGCGTGCTGAAATATCACCGCACCATCGGCACCACGCTCAACGTGTTGATCGGCGCCGGCTTCACGCTGCGCCATGTCGAGGAGTTCTGCCCGACGCGGGAGCAGGTCAAGGCCGCGCCCGAACTGGCCGACGAGCTCGAACGGCCGATGATGCTGCTTGTGTCAGCGCAACGCTAAAGCATGATCCGGAAAAGTGCGAAGCGATTTTCCGAGGAGATCATGCTCTAACTGAAGAGCTAAAGCGCGATGAAGCTTCAACCCGAACTCATCGCGCTTTGGCGTCAAGCCGCGAGCAGCTTGTCGAACTCGTCGGGCGGGTATGATTTCCCGTCCTTGTCGGTGATCACCACCTGCCACCCTTCGCTCGCCCAGACCTTGGCCTTGGCGATGATGATGAAGGTGCTCTCGCGCTCGATCCTGACCGTTTCGTTCTCGCGTTCTGCGATCATCTTGTAGGCCAACGCTTGTCCCTCGCCGACTTGGTCCATCCGGCGTTTGTTGGCAGCGGCTTTGGGCCGGATTTCGCTGGGACTGTGACAATTTGGTGGAACCGCCGGCACAGGATCCGCCAGCGCGCAACGTTCGGTCGTGCCTATGCGAGCTTTCCCATCAAGGTCGGCATATCCAGAGGTCACGGTGTCGCGAAACGCCGATTCCACGCAGGTCCAGGTCGTCACGAACGTGCGCAGGTCGCGCCAGGTACCGCTCGCGACCACGCGCATCAGGTCGGGCTGGTATTCGTGATGCAGCTTGTTGCCGGTCATCGTCGTGGTGCCCTCGCGCGGCGCATCGAGACCGACCTCGATCCGGTGCGTGCCTCTGCCGTCATCGAGCGTGCGAAGCCGTCAGTTTCTTGATTGTTGTTTGGCATGGCCGCCCTCCAAAGCAGGACGGAGGTTATGGCGCCGGCTCGCCCTGTCGACGCATGCGGCGCGCATGGCGGCCACAAGAAAAACCCCGCCCTGGAGGGACACCAAGGCGGGGAAGGTTCATTGGGTAGAAATCCACGCGCCTGGAAATGGAGAGCGCGGGGAAGTAGCGGCAACAATTCTATTTGCCGCCGTCATTCGGACAACAGGATTAAAGCGCGCGCAACGCCGGGACTTTTTCCCGATCGAGCTGGCAAAAATCCCGAACCTGGCTTGCGCCACGCTATTTACTGCACCACGTCGAGCCTGACATTCGTGATGCCCTTGCCGATCATGCCGAGCGATTGCGCCGCAGAATGCGAGACGTCGACGATGCGCCCGGGGACGTAGGGTCCGCGGTCATTGACGCGCACGGTGACCGAACGACCGCTCTTGACGTCGGTCACGCGCAGCTTGGTGCCGAATGGCAATGTCGGATGCGCGGCGGTCAACTCGCGCCCGTCGAACTTCTCGCCGCTCGCGGTCGGCTGCTCCTCGCTGTAGAAGCTCGCGACGCCCTGCGACGCAATCTTGGTGTGGCCGGTCCTGCGCGAGGCATACGGCGTATGCTTGCGCGCCGTGGCGACACGTGTGCGTGTCGCAGATGACGCAGCCCGCGTCGGCTCGATCGACGCAGGCCGGCTCGCTAGCGCCTGTGAGCGCTGGCTGACAACGGAGGACTGCGCGCACGCCGCGAGCGACGCCGCGCCGATCATCACGGCGAGCAGCCGGAGCGGCTTTCGGGCATGCGCAAACAGGATCGGGGCCGCAGCACCATGCGCGCTGCATTTGACGCCGACGTACGAGTTGACTGCATCGTCGCGTGACATGTTGCACCCCCAACTTGCGCCCCCAGCCCAAGCCGAAAATCCAACGGCCTATCAGCCGAATCCAATCGGGGCGGAACGGTGGCGGAGCGCGGTCAGACCTGCCGCACGCGATGCGATTTCCCCTCGGATGTGGTGGATGCGCCACACAACCCGGACGCTTCACCCGGAAATACCGGCTTGAAGCGCCGCACTCGGGCCGTGGATGGCCACGCCCCCTCGCCCCCGGGTTTCGGTTCCCCAAACTCCCCAACCTCTCCACCCTCTCGCCTTGCTTTGGTCAAACCGGGCTGGAGTCGTGGGGACAGGGTCAGGGGTCAATACAGAGCGTAAATTTGCCGGCCGCCCATTTGCGGTTGACCTTGGAATGAAACGGGGACCGCCATGCAATCGACACTGAAAGACGCAGATCCACACGATATTTTCGCGATCGAACCGAGCTTCGCTCCGGTACGCCCGGACAACGCCGCCGCGCCTGCCGGAAGGACAGCGCCGGGGCAGCGCGAGCCCTATTTCGGCTCGAGCCTCGCGCCTTCGTCCACACCCCCGGTCGCGGCCGTCGCCTCGGTGCCGCCGGTCACGCCAATGTCAGTGGCGGCCGAGCCGGCCTATAGCGCGCCAAGCCATGACGGCCGACTGGACGACATCAGATTGGACCGCGCGCCGCGCCCCACCAGCAAATGGGCGATCCGCGCCTTCTGGTTCTGCTTCGCGATCGCTGGCGCCATGGGCACCGCGGCGTGGCAGCACTACGGCGATCGCGCCAAGCAGATCGCCGCCGAGTGGGCGCCTCAGATCGCTGCACTGACTTCGCTGATCCCAGGCAAGGCAGCCTCCGCCTCGGATCAGGTGAGTGCGCCGCCAGCACCGGCGGCGACAACCGATCAGGCGGCAGCTGAAGCTGCACCGGCCACTCCGCCACAGGACGTCGCCACGGCCGTGCCCGCCACGGCCGCGCCGGCGCCCGCCCCTGCCGCGGCACCGGCTGCCGCAGGAGCGCCGGTTGCGCCCGCTACCGCGGCGGCACCAGCCGCAGCGGCACCCGACCAGACGCAATTGCTGCAATCGATGGCGCGCGATCTCGCGTCGATGGGACAGCAGATCGAGCAGTTGAAGACCAGCATCGATCAGCTCAAGGCCGGCCAGGATCAGTTGGCACAGCGCGTCGCGAAGACGACCGAGACCAGGGCCGTCGAGCCGCGGCCGGTCGCTCCGCCGCGCCCGCGCGCCGCGGTCACGCCGCAGGCGGCGCCGCATGCCGCCGTTGCGCCGCCACCGGTGCGCCGGCCGGCGCAGGCCTATATCCCGCCGCCTCCACCGCCTGCATCAGCAACACCGCTGCCGGCTCCCGCCGCCGCCCCGCAGGCGGTTGCGGCACCGCGGCCGGTGCAGCAGCAGTCCTCGGTTGTTGACGCGGATGATGGCGGCCCGGTGGTTCGGCCGCCGATGCCGCTGCGCTGAGCCTGACCGACCTTTAAAAAAGCTTGCGGCCGATCGCGATGACGCGATCGGCCGCAATACACTTTGTATTCGAATTACGCGCTCTGTCCCGGCGGCAGAACGACAACGGTCGCGCCCGGCTTGACCCGCTGATAAAGGTCGATCACGTCGCCATTGGTCATGCGAATGCAGCCCGACGAGATCGCCTGCCCGATATATTCGGGCTGGTTGGTGCCATGGATGCGATACAGCGTGTCCTTGTTGCCCTGGTAGAGGTAGATGCCGCGGGCGCCGAGCGGATTGGCCGGTCCACCGGCGACACGCTTCGGATACGGCCCGAGCCGCTCCTGGATATCCTGGGTCGGAACCCAATCCGGCCATTCGGCCAGGCGGCCGACGGTGGCGACGCCGGAGAAGGCCATCGCCTCCTCGCCGACGGCGACGCCGTAACGGATCGCCTTGCCGCCGGGCAGCACGTAATAGAGGTAGCGCGCGTCGGTATCGACCAGGATCGAGCCCGGCTGCTCCCGACGGGTGTACTCGACAATGTGCCGCTGGAACTGCTGCGGGATCTTGGCATCCGCATAGGGCGGATGCGCCAGCAATTGCCGATCGCGCGACGTCATCGCGACATCCGTCGCCGGCGACAGCGTCGCCTGCATGCAGCCGCCAAGCGCAAGCGATCCCACCAGCACCGCAGCAAGCCCCAACTTTGACACGATCATTCTCCCCTGCGTCAACTTGTGCCACATGCTGCCGAAATCGTGCTCAAATCGTGGCAACGAGGTTGGAACACGTCTGTTTGATCGGTTCTTTCCGTGAGTGTGTCCTGGCGGTTGCACTCGGTTCCCTTGGACGCTAGCCTCACAAAAAACGTCCAAAACCTCCGGAGGAAATTCATGCGTTACGCCCTGCTGATCGGCGGCCTGATTGTCGCAGCAACCCCTGCCCATGCCGATCCGCGCGCGGCCTATGTCACGATGGTGCTGCAGGCCTTTGCCGCCAAGGTCGAGTGCCCCGGCACCGATCTGGTTTATCAGGACCTCGTGCAGCGGGCGCAGGACATGCATCTGCCCGACGGCACCACCGAGAAGGTGCGCAAGGCGATCGCCTTCATGCATACCGGTGGCAAGATGGGCGAGAAGCAGGCCGACGACCTGATGACGGAAGTCGCGATCGCAACCCAGACCACCGACCTCGATCAGCGCCGCGCCGGCAGCATGACGACCTGGTGCCAGGACCAGAAGACGCGGCTCGCGGGCTACATCAGGACGAAGGAATAGAAAGCGTTTTCGAGCGAAGCCTGTCCCGCACTTGATGCGGGATGGGCACCGGTTCGCGTGAAGAAAACACGTCGAACGAGAATCCTCAATCGAGCTCCGGCGGCGCGAACCAGTTGGTCAGCGACAGGCCGCCATCGACCACGATCGACGCCCCGGTGACGTAACCGGAGAGCTTGTGCGAGAGCACGGCAAGCGCCATCGGCGCAAGATCGTCCGCCTGGCCAAGCCGTCCGAGCGGAATATGCTTTGCCAGCGCGGGATCGGCGACGAAGCCGCCGGCCGCGATCGCGCCGGGCACCAGCGCATTGACGCGGATGCCATAGCGGCCCCAGCTCTTGGCAAGCTCCTTCACCAGCATCGCCATGCCGGCCTTCGCGGTCGAGTAATGCGGCAGGTTGCGTGGCGTGCCGGCATGCAGCGAGGTGAGCAGCAGGAACGAGCCCGGCGTCTTCGCCGCGATCAGCCTGCGCGCCAGTTCGCGCGACAAATGAAAGCCGGCATCGAGATTGACCGCATGCATCTGCCGCCAGATCTCTTGATCGACGGCCATCGCATGATCGGCTTCGCGGCGCGGCGGCGAAGCACTGTGGACGAAATGGGTCACCTGCCCGAGCGAGGCTTGCGCATGCGCCAACAGGGCGTCGCACGCCGCGTGCTGCGCGAGATCGCCGGCCCACGCGACCGCGAGTTCGGGACGCGGCGCGGCCTTGATCGCCGCCAGAACCCTGTCCTCATACAGATCGGCAAACACCGTCCGCACACCTTCGCCGACCAGCGCCTGCGCAATGGCGCGGCCGATGCCGTTGCCCGCGCCGGTGACCAGGGCTGTCTCGCGTGCGGGATCGAACGGCGATGTGAAGAGGCTCATGATCGCGAAACTCCCGGGATTGGCAGACCTGCGCTCAGTAGGGCGGCGCCTTGCGCGCCCGCTGTGCCTTGGCGGCTTCGATCCACCAGGAAAAATCCTCGGCAAAGCGCGGAAAGGCGCGTTCGAGCGCCTTGCCGCCCTCGCCGATCGGCTTGCCCTCGGCCGACAGCGTCTGCGCGATCGGCCCCGCACCGATCGTGCTCGATACCACCACCATGCCCATCTCGGACAGCGTACCGTGCCAGGCGGTCGCGGCACGCACGCCGGCGAACCGCCCGGCCGAATAGCTTGCGATCGCCGCGGGACGCCAGAACCATTCCTCGAGGAAATGGTCGGTCAGGTTCTTCAGCCCGGGCTGAATGCCCCAATTGTATTCGCCGGTGACGAACAGGAAGCCGTCGGCGTCGCGGATTTTTCCGGCGAGCGTTTCGAGCACGGCCGGCGCCTGCCCCTTGGGATGTTCCTTGTACATCCGGTCGAGCATCGGCAGGCCGACCTCCTTGGCATCGATCAACTCGACATCGTTGCCGCGGGCACGAAGACCGTCGACGACGAAGTGTGCCAGCCGGATGCCCATGCGATCCGAGCGGTAGGAGCCGTAGAACACGAGAATGCGGTGGGTCATGACAAGCCGATCCTAGCACGCTGCGGCAACAGCGTCCTGCGGTGCGGCGCGCGGCCAGCCGCCTCGCGCAAGTGTTAACCGGCATTCCGGCTCGCTTCGCCGGCATTAAGCAATTCGTCGCAGGCCCTTCGCCGTGGCCAAAAATCGCCAGATTTGTTTTCTGGATATGTTTTCGCTTCGAGAAGGAGGAACCGACATGCGGATCGCAAAGCTGGTTTTCGCAGGCTCGCTCGCAGCCATCGCCGCCGTTGCCACGCCCGCGCTGGGCAAGAGTACCGAGCGGCAGAAGGCCGACGACAAATCCACGACCACCACTTCGTCCGGCTGCCAGGCCTATCAGCAGGCCGCCGATGGCACCTGGAACCAGCTCCCCTGCGGCGAAGCGGGCTCGAACGGCGCCACCCAGCACCGCCCCGCGGCCAAGGGTGCTGACGACGACGAGCACTGACGTGTCACGCCCTGCCGCCACGCGCGGCCGGGCGACGCGGCGCCTTCGACTTTCGGACCAAACGGCCGGGGCCGTTGCGGCGGCTCCCGCATCATAAACCCAAGCTTAATGCACGCCCGCTACGGTTGAGGCCTCCCCTCTCTCGTCAAGAATGGCGCGCATCCCATGAAAATCGGTACTCTCCTGACGGCCGCGATCGTCTCATTGTCCGCGGTCGGCGGCGGACTGGCGGCCTATGTCGCGGTGACCAAGTACCAGACCATGGACAAGGTCTCGACCGCGCAGAGCCGGCTCGAAATCGTCCGCGCCGTCGGCGACATCCCGCGCTACATGAACTCCGAACGCGGCATGTCCACCAACCTCTTGTTCAGCACCGGTGCGATCGACCAGAAGCAGATCACCGATCTCGACAAGCTGCGCAAGCTGACCGACGGCGCGCTCGCCAAGGTCAATCAGGTCCGCGCCACGCTGCCCGGCTCGCTCGACGACGGCGAAGCGGTTGCGAGCGCGATCGATGCGCTGAAGGCCAAGTTCGCCGCGCTCCGCGACGCGATCGAGAAGGCGATCGCAGGTCCGGTCGATGCCCGCCGTCCGGCGGCAACCAAGATCGTCGCCGACAACTCCGTCTTCAACGCCGGCGTCACCGTGCTGCTCGACGAGCAGGTGCGCCGCCTCGCCGGCCTTGACGGCAACGCCTACCGCCAGGCCAGCTACGCCAATGTCGCCTGGACGCTGCGCGACACCGGCGGCCTCAATGCCAGCCTGCACAAGGCGCTGGTCGGCGCCAAGCGCGTCGCGACCGAACAGGAAAAGCTGGAGCTGTTCCGCAGCACCGGCCGCACCGAGCAGATCCTCTCGACGCTGCAGGAGTTGCGCAACAATCCGGCGACATCAGCCAATGTCCTGACGGCGCTGGGCAAGATGCAGGCCGACTACGTCGAGCGTTTCGGCAAGGCGCTGAAGCTCGCCAAGGAAGGCGCGATCTCCGGCAAGTATGAGCAAGACGTCGAGACCTATTACGCCGAATCCCAGATCGGCCTCGCCTCCATCATCACCGTGCGCGACGCATTCTACGAGAATGCCGAGCAAGGCCTTGCGGGCGCCTATTCGTCGGCGCGCTTCAGCTTCGTGGTGGCGCTGATCGGGCTGCTCGCGGTCGTTGCCGTCAGTGCCGGCCTGATCGTCATGGTCCGCCGCCGCATCCTCAACCCGATCGCGGCCCTCACCGGCCGGATGTCGCGTCTTGCCGCGGGCGAAGTTGCCGAGACGATCCCGGGCGCCGCGCGCAAGGACGAGATCGGCGCGATGGCCGCCGCCGTGCAGGTGTTCAAGGACAACAAGATCGAAGCCGATCGCCTCGCTGCCGAGAAGGAAGCCGAGAACGACGTCAAGATGCGCCGCGCCCGCGTGCTCGACGATCTGACCCGCGCCTTCGAAGCCAAGGTCACCGAGCTGGTCGGCGGATTGTCCGCGGCATCCTCGGTGATGGAGGACACGGCGCAATCGATGTCGGCCACCGCCGCCGCCACCAACCGCCAAGCCGCAATCGTCGCCGCGGCGTCCGATCAGACCTCGACCAACGTGCAGACGGTGGCGAGCGCCACCGAGGAGCTGACCTCCTCGATTTCGGAGATCGCCCGCCAGGTCGCGACCTCGACCGAGATCGCCGCGCGCGCGGTCGATCATGCCCGGCGTACCGGCGACACCGCGCGCTCGCTGGCCGAGGGCGCGCAGAAGATCGGCGACGTCGTGACGCTGATCCAGAGCATCGCGGCACAGACCAATCTGCTCGCGCTCAACGCCACCATCGAGGCGGCCCGCGCCGGCGAGGCCGGCCGCGGCTTTGCCGTGGTCGCGTCCGAGGTGAAGTCGCTGGCCGGCCAGACCGCGAAGGCAACCACGGAGATCTCCGAACAGATCACCGCGATCCAGACCGCGAGCGACGAGACCGTGACGGCGATCCGGAGCGTCATCGACGTCATCACCGAGATCGACCAGATCGGCACCGCGATTGCCGCCGCGATCGAGGAACAGGGCTCGGCGACCAAGGAGATCTCGCGCAGTGTTCAGGAAGCCGCGCGCGGCACCCAGGAGGTCAATTCCAACATCTCCGGCGTGCAGCGCGCCGCCGACGACACCGGCGGCGCCGCGAACCAGGTGCTGGGCGCGGCCGAACAGCTCTCGACGCAGTCCAAGGACCTCGCCGGCCAGGTCAACCGCTTCCTGTCCGACGTGCGGGCGGCGTAACCGAGAGCACGTGGCGACCACGTGGCAGGTTTTCTCCTCGTCATTGCGAGGAGCGCCAGCGACGAAGCAATCCATGTCTCCACTGCGGCACGATGGATTGCTTCGCTTGCGCTCGCAATGACGGGTTTGCTTGAGGGCCGCGCGCCCTGCTAGCCGCCGCGCAACCCAAGCACGCGGCGGGCGATCGCCTGGCGATGGACCTCGCTCGGGCCTTCGTAGACCCGCATCAGGCGGGCCTTCTGCCACAGCGCGTTCAGCGGCAATTCCAGCGTCACGCCGAGCGCGCCGAGCGTCTGCATGGCGTGGTCGCAGGCGTCATAGGCCATCTCGGTCGCGAACACCTTGATCATCGAGGCCTCGTGGCGGATGTCCTCGCCGCGGTCGGTCTTGTCGGCGGCCTCGCGCACCATCAGCCGGCACGCATGCATGCGCGTGGAGATATCGGCGATCCACCACTGGATCGCCTGGCGCTCGGCGAGCTTGACGCCGAACGTCTCGCGCTGTTTGGCGTGCTCGCACATCATGTCGAGCGCACGCTTGGTGATGCCGACGCAGGTCGATCCCATCTCGAGCCGCCGCGTGCGCAGCCGCAGCTGCATCGGCGCGTAGCCCTTGCCGACCTCGCCCAGCACGGAGTCCTTCGGGATGCGGCAGTCCTCGAACACGATCTCATAGGTCGAGCCGCCGCCGACCATCGGAATCTCGCGCTCGATGATGAAGCCCGCCGTGCCCTTCTCGACGATGAAGGAGGTGATGCCGCCCTGGCGCTGATCGTTGCCGACCCGCGCCATCACGATGATGAAGTCGGCGGCGCGCGCATTGCTGATCCAGATCTTGCGGCCGTTGAGCACCCACTGTTCGCCTTCGAGCACCGCGCGCGTCTTCATGCCCGCGGGATCGCCGCCGGCTCCGGGCTCGGAGATCGCGATCGCCGAGGCCATCCGGCCTTCGATATAGGGCTGCAGATATTTCTTCTTCTGCGCGTCGGTACCGACCGCCTGCAGCATGCGCAGGTTCGGCGAGTCCGGCGGCAGCACGAACGGCACGCAACTGCGGCCGAGTTCTTCGTGCACCGCAGCCATCGTGCGCGTCGGCAGGTCGTGGCCACCGAGATCCTCGGGCGCATCGAGGCCCCAGAGGCCGAGCTCCTTCGAGACGTCGCGCAGCCGCTTGCGCTGTTCCGACGTGAGCTCGGGGTGATCGCTGCCGGGCAGCTTCGATTTCAGATAGTGCGGCTCGAGCGGGATCAGTTCGCGATCGACGAATCTCGCGACGGTCTCGCGGATCATAGCTGTCTGTTCATCGTCGCTCATCTGGGATTCCTCGCCCGCGCTGTTGTGCTTCAAAAAACCAGTAGCGCATTTTTTACCGGCGAGAATAGCGGAAACGCGCAGCCGTGCTCACGCTCGCGCGATGGTTTCACGGCGCGGAATTCAATATCCCGCGGCGTGGTCGGCGCGTACGCAAATGCGCCGGACACGCCCGTGCATCGCGCAACCGAGCGTGCCGCACGAGGTTGTTCCCCTGAACAAGCGAACGACGCGGCGCTAATCGGCAAAGCCGACGTAGCGGACAAAATCGTTGTTGGCCTCGCGGTCGGAGCGTACCGCATTGGCGGCAAAGCCGTCGTCGGGATAGCCCATTGCGACGCAGGTCATGATCACCTCGTCTTCCGGGATGTCGGCGACCTCGCGCACGATGTCGGAGCGCATGATGCCCTGGCCGTTGATCACGCTGCCAAGGCCGCGATCCCAGGCTGCGAGCACGATGCCGTAGCAGAGCGCGCCGAGATCGAAATGGCAGACCGCGCCCGGATCGAGGATCCGGTCGTAGGTCAGGACCAGCGACACCGGAGCATCGAACTGGCGGAAGCCGCGCAGCACCCAATCCTGCCGCATCGGCTTGTCATCGCGGGCGATCCCCATCGCCCCGAACAGCTTCTTGGCGATGTCGACCTGGCGGCCGCGATGCACGCCCTGGTACTCGCCGTGGCTGACGATGTCGCGCTTCACCTTGGCACCGGCGACCATCTCTTCCATGTTGCGGCGGCGCACTTCCTCCAGCGGCGCCCCGGTCAGGACGTGAACGTGCCAGGGCTGGGTGTTCATCGAGGACGGCGCGCGCTTGGCCACCTCGATGATCTCCTCGACGGTCGCCCGCGACACCGGCTGCTTCTTGAACCCGCGCACGCTTTTGCGTGACTGTACCAGCGTCTCGAATTCCATTCCGCGCTTCCCCGATTTTGTTCCGCGCTGCACGCGGAATTTCCTTGATCTGATCGGGTTATTTTATCGACAAAATCGGCCATGGGAACTTGATCGGGCCAAGAATCCCGTATCCAATCCGGCCACTGGTTTGGTTTAGGGAGAACCCAGATGAAGCGGATTTTCTTGGCGGCCGTGATCGCGACCTTTGCCGCCGGTTCGGCATTTGCACAGGACGCCTCCTGCGAGACGAAAGCCGTCGGCAAGGACGGCAAGCCGCTGGCCGGCGCGGCCAAGACCTCGTTCATGAAGAAGTGCACGACGGACGCCTGCGAGACCAAGGCAGTCGGCTCCGACGGCAAGAAGCTCGCCGGCGCGGCCAAGACCTCGTTCATGAAGAAGTGCCAGAGCGGCGCCTGAGCCTCTCGCCGACGCCTTTTCACCCCTCATCGGGACAGACTTCAATCGGGACAAACCATCGGGTCGCGCAGGGCGCGGCCCGAACGGCTATTGGCCAGTGGATCGCCCCTGATCGGCGGGCGCCCTCAGAACGATACGCCGACCCGCACACCCCTGCTCCAAACCCGCCGGCAACGCTTCCGGGTGTTGCCATGAAACATTTCGAAACGCTCCGGCAATTGGGTCGGCTTGGCAAATTCCAGGCAGGCCCCGCCGGCGGAATAGTCCACCAGCCGGCACTCGATCAGCGGCGCCTTCGGTTCAAGCTGGAGCTTGACCACACTGGACACGCATCCGCTCGGACGAACACGCGCAAATCTCCGGGGATGCATTGCCGTCGCCTCTGGTGAAATCGTACCCACAGGCTCGTCGGCGGCCGTTAAGATTCCGTTCAGATCGATGGTTACGAACCGTGTCCGCGGGACGGATCGGCGCGGGTGGCGCCCGGACGGCGCGAGGCGGCCAGTGTTTCGGATGGCGCTTCCCCGAACTGCGACCGATAGCTGCGCGAAAAATCGCTCAAGTGCCAAAATCCGTAGGCCAGCGCGCACATCTTGACGCTGGGCGCACCGGCCAGCAGTTGCTGGCGCACCAGCCAGAGCCGGCGCAACCGCAAATAGCGATGCAGGCTGACGCCCCGGTAGCGCTGGATGGCGTCATGCAGCGTGCGCACCGACACGCCGATCTGCCTGGCCAGTTCGCCGCTGTAGATCGGGTGCGCCACGTCGCCTGCCAGAATTGCGCGCGCGTCGTTGAAGACCTTGAACTGGCGCGTCGTGTTGGCCCGCGTCGTCCACTTGGCCGGCACGATCTCGGCGAAGGCGTTGTCGATCGCCGCAAGCAGCGTCTCCTTGATCGACTCGCCGCTAGCGAACGGGGCATCCTCGGTCGGCTGCGAGGTCACGAGCAGGATGTGCCTTACCACTTCACGCAGCCGATCCTGCGCGCGTTGAGAAATTTCGTGAATGCTGAAATGAAGACCCGGCTGCGGCCAGCCGCGGTCGACAATCTCCGGCGTAAACATCACCGAGGCATATTGGCGGGGCGTCTCCTCCACCGACGAGTAGAACGCGCCGCCGCCACCGAGCACGATGACCGCGCGATCGCGCTCGACGCCGTTGAAGCGGATCGGGACCCCGTCATCCATCGTGAAGCCGACCGCAGTGGTGTGCGGCGCAAGCTGTGCGTCGACGATCCGCGGAAAGGACTGCGTGTAGTTGAGCTCGCATCCCGGCAAACTCAGGATGACCTGCTCGGCCGAAATCTTCCGCGCAAGTGGCGTGAAATCAACATCCAGATTTCGGATCGAACTCCGGAATGCATCAACATCGTCAAAACGAAAGACTCTCGGCACCGGTAATGGCGCCGTCAAATGACCGCTCCCGTGAAATGCTCTTGAAAAATTGCGCGCGACGCGGCGCCTTGCGCGCCGGCCGCATCAATAAATTCCATGCACAAAATGCGAATCGTCCAATAGGTTCAATCAGGAAAAATGCGGTCCGTTCGTCGAACCGGACAATCCGCCAATGTAACGCGGCTGCCGAATTTCGATAGTCTTTAGCGGGATATCCACCGCCGCAATCGGCCCTCCCCATCAATTTCTATACCCCTATTAAAGATTCGAGGAGCAAATTGGCATCGGGAACGATGATGTTCCTCGTCGCGGACCATTTTAGAGACCGCAATGACAGTTATTGCCTCGCCCGATCTTATTGCCAAACTCGACTATGTCTTGAAAGCTGGCTCGCCCGACCTCCGCACGCGCATGCTGCAGGAGGTGGCCGGGTTGTTTCTCGAAGACGCTCACCGCCTCAGCGCGCACCACGTCGAGATGTTCGACGGCATCCTGGTCCGCCTGACCGAGAACGTCGAACTGCGGACCCTGACCACGCTCAGCCGCTCGTTTGCCGATTTGCGCTTGGTGCCGCGGGAACTCGCGCGCCGTCTGGCCAACCATGACGACGCCGATGTCGCCGCTCCGATCCTGCGCAAATGCGAATGCCTCCCCGATGCCGACCTGATCGACATCGCCTGGATGCGGGCCGAGGGACACCTCTGCGCGATCGCAGGACGCAAGGCCGTCAATGCGGAGCTCACGGACATTCTCCTGATGCGAGGCGACAGCAGCGTGCTTCGGGTCCTCGCGCGCAATCCCGGCGCTGAACTGACCGGCGCGGGCCTCGCCATGATGATCGATGCTGCCGAGCGCGACGACGACATCGCCGACGGATTGATCTCGCGCAAGGATCTACCTCGCCGCGTTCTTGCCGACCTCGTTATGCGGTCCACGCCGCGCCAGCAGGCCCGGCTGCTCAAGCTTGCGCGGCCCGATCTTCAGGACACGATCCGCGCTGCAATCGATGCCAGCGCAGCCCGCGCCTCCGCGACCCCACCAGCCACAATCGACGATGCGGAGGCGCGGGCCACGGTAACGACGAAGCGCTCCCGGGCAGGAAGCGCTCCCAGGCAGTGTGAGTGATGCAATGACGTATGGTGACCGCAGGGCGGAACGCGTCAGGCTCGAGACGCGCTATCCCGTCAATCTCATGGGTGTCGACGGCACGTGGCGGCGGAGTTGCATCCTGCTCGACGTCTCGCAGAGCGGGGCCCGGCTCGAGGTCGACGGATCGCTCGATGTGCTGAAGGCCCAGGAGTTCTTCCTGGTGCTGTCCTCGCGTGGACTGGCCTTCCGCCGCTGCGAGCTCGTTCGCGTCGACGGTGCCGAGATCGGCGTGAGGTTCATCGAAGAGAGACGGCGAACGGGACGCCCCGTCATTCCAAGGTGAGGATTGCAAAATGAGGATTGGCGCAACCGGCCCGAAGGGAAGTTGACGACATGACCGTACAGAGAGCGACCAACATCAGGGTATCGACCGCCTCCGCCGCACCGTTGCGCGGGACCATCGAGATCGACTGCGCCGGCAGCGTCGCGACGTTTGCGATCGACGAGGAAATGGCGCATCGCCTGTGCGTCGATCTGGAACGGTTTCTGACCCAGGTCCCGCGCCGGACCCGCGCAGCGCGGTGACCTTGAGCTGCCGACTGTCGCGCGCCTACTCCCGCTTGAAGCGATAGTCGAAGCGATCGCCATCTGCCTTGATCAGGCCGACCGTTGGGGCCGGAAAATGGATCGGCAGGATCAGCGTGTCGGTCTCGGCAACGGAGGCAAAGAATTTCCGCCGCGATATCGCCGACTGCTTCGGATCCCAATCGGGTTTGGCCGACCATTCCGGTTCGCGGCACTGGATTGCATGGTGCATCAGGTCTCCGGCGACCACCGCGCGCTGCCCCTTCGAGAAGATGTTGATGCAGCAATGGCAGGGCGAATGGCCCGGGGTCGGCGTCAGCGTCACGGTGTCGTCGAGCGCGTAGTCGTCGTCGACCAGGAGCGCCTGCCCGGCCTCGACGATCGGCAGGCAATTGTCGCGGAACACCGTACCGGGCGGATTGGCGCCCTTGGCGTTCTCGGCCTCCCAGGCCGCATACTCGCCCTTGTGGAAGACGTATTTCGCGTTCGGGAAGGTCGGCACCCAGCGCCCGTCGCGCAGCGTCGTATTCCAGCCGGTGTGGTCGATGTGCAGATGGGTGCAGAACACATAATCGATCTGCTCATAGGAGATGCCGAGCGCGAACAGCTCGTTGCGCCAGCGCTCCTTGCCCGGGAAGTCGAACGGCCTCGGGTGGCCCTTGTCCTCGCCGGTGCAGGTATCGACCAGGATGGTGTAACGCGGCGTCCGCACCACGAAGGTCTGATAGGTGATCATCATCATGCCGCGCGCGGCGTCGAAGACCTCCGGCTCCATCGTCTTCAGATGATGCTTGAACACATCGTCGTTGTAGGTCGGGAAGAAATCCTGCGGCCGCCGCCACGGTCCTTCGCGCTCGATCACCGCGTCGATCGTGATGTCGCCGATCCTGATCTGCTTCATGGTTGTTTCGCTCCCGGTTTTTTGTAAAGCGTAGCGGGCGGCACCTCGCCTCACAAGCCGAGCGCCGTGCAGCACGCCATGCGGCTTTGCATTGCTGGAGGGAAACAACCATGCCGCAATTCATCCGAAATCCTGCTCATGCTGCGGGAATGACCCATTGCGCGATTCCGATCGTCCTCCTGATGCTCACGACATTGCCGACAGCGGCGGCAGCCGCGCCCGACACCGTTTTCTTTCCGAGCGCCGACGGCAAGACCGAGATCGTCGGCTACCTGTTCAGGCCGCAAACGCCGGGCCCGTACCCTGCCATCGTGCTGCTGCACGGCCGCGGCGGCCCCTATTCGACCAACGTCAACAAGGACTGCACGCTGGTGTCGCGAACCAATCCGTCGGCGGCCTGCAATGCCGGCAGCCTGTCCAAGCGCCACGCGATGTGGCGACAGTATTGGGCCGACCACGGCTATTTCGCGCTGCTGCCGGACAGTTTTGGTCCGCGCGGCAAGGCGCACGGCTTCGGCCGCTACACGCATGACGATCCTGATCGCAGCGACGTCAATGAAAAGACCGTGCGGCCGCTCGACGCCGAGGGCGCGCTGAGCTGGCTGCGCAGCCAGAAGGAGATCAGCAGCAACCGCATCTTCCTGCAGGGATGGTCGAATGGCGGCAGCACCGCGCTGAACGTGATGCAGCGGCAAGGCGCGACGACGTCGGGGTATCGCGCCGCGCTCGTGTTCTATCCGGGCTGCGGGCCGGCCGCGCTGCTGGCGCAGACGCTCGGGTCGGCAGCACCGATCACGATGTTGCTCGGCACGGACGACGAGGAAGTATCGCCCGACCGCTGCCGGGACGTCGCCAGCCGCTCCGTTGCTGCCGGCAGCAAGATCGATGTCGTGGTTTATCCGGGTGCCACCCACGATTTCGACGATCCCGGCCGTCGCCGCCAGTCGAATCCCGCCAACAGCGCGGCGCTCCAGGACGCGATGGTGCGGGCGATTGCCGCAGTGGACGGCTTGAAGGATTAGGCCGCCGCAAATCGACCAGAAAGCACCCCTACCCGGGCCGGCGATCCAGCAAGGAACCGAGTCGCTTGGGCAGGAAACTGAAATACGCGGCAGCGGCGATCGTTGCCGTCGCCGCCGCAATCTACCTCAACAACACGAGCCTTCTCGCAACGCATGCCGGCGGCAAGCCGGTGCTGCTCGCCCATCGCGGCATGGCGCAGCGTTTCGACGAGCGCGACCTCAAGAACGACACCTGCACCGCGGCGCGCATGCTGCCGCCGACCCATGACTATCTCGAGAACACGATCCGCTCGATGCGGGCGAGCTTCGAGCGCGGCGCCGATATCGTCGAGCTCGACGTCCATCCGACGACCGACGGCGAGTTCGCGGTGTTTCACGACTGGACCGTCGATTGCCGCACCGATGGCCAGGGCGTCACCCGCGAACAGCCGATGGCGCGGCTGAAGATGCTCGATATCGGCTATGGCTACACGGCCGATGACGGCAAGACCTTCCCGTTCCGCGGCAAGGGCATCGGCCTGATGCCGTCGCTGGACGAGGTGCTTAAGACCTTTCCGGATCGCCGGCTCCTGATCAACGTCAAGAGCCGCGATCCCTCCGAAGGCGAGAAGCTCGCAACGGTCTTGAACCGGCTCGCCGCCGAACGGCGCAAGCTGATCATGGTTTATGGCGGCGACGAGCCGATCGAGACGATCCGGCGGCTTGCGCCGGAGACCCGAACCATTTCGCGCGCGACGCTCAAGAGATGCCTCGTCCGCTATATCGGCTATGGCTGGACCGGCATCGTGCCTGATGCCTGCCGCAACGCCATCGTGCTGGTGCCGATCAACTACGCGCCCTGGCTATGGGGATGGCCGGACCGCTTCCTCAACCGCATGGCCGCGGCCAACAGCGCGGTCTTCGTGCTCGGGCCTTATCAGGGCGGCGAATTCTCGACCGGGGTCGACGATGCCGACCTGTTCCGGCGCCTGCCCGAAAGCTATTCCGGCGGGATCTGGACCAACGAAATCGAGACCATCGCCCGCCTCGCCGGGCGTTAGATCCGGCCTCCTCCTGTCATCTCTCCGTCATAGAAATTGTGCGACTGAAGCGGCTCGTCGCATCGAGGACAACGCTATGAACGCACCGAGCCTGACCCGCCCCAAGATCGCCGAAACCGTCATCGAGCCGACGGTCAAGCTGCGCGAGGTCAGGGTCGGACGTTGCTGTGAGGTTCTCGGCGACACCGCGATCGAATACACCGAGCTTGGCGACTACTCCTATCTCGGCAGCGGCTGCATCGTCGCCGACGCCGTGATCGGCCGCTTCTGCGCGATCGCGGCGCAGGTCCGGATCGGCGCGCCCAATCATCCGCTCGAGCGCCCCTCCCAGCATCGCTTCACCTATTGTCCGGAATATTACACCGCCTCAGCCGAGCGCGATCATGACTTCTTCAGGAACCGACGCGCGGATCGCGTCGTGATCGGTAACGACGTCTGGATCGGCCACGGCGTGATCGTGCTGCCCGGCGTCACTGTCGGAGACGGCGCGGTGCTGGCGGCCGGCGCCGTGGTCTCGCGCGATGTCGCGCCCTACACCATCGTCGGCGGCGTGCCGGCCCGGCCGATCAAGGAGCGGTTCAACCGCAAGATCGCCGCCGAGCTGTCGCAGATCGCCTGGTGGAACTGGCCGGCTGAAACCCTCTGGGAGCGCCTGCCGGAATTCCAGTCCGGCGACGTCGAGGCGTTTTGCGCGCGATGGCGGACTTGAGCTAGCTCCGCAGTCCCGGCGCTTCCTGGCCGGTACGCGCGACATACTCAGTGTAGCCGCCGCCATATTGGTGGATGCCGTCAGGGGTCAGCTCCAGCACGCGGTTGGAAAGCGCGGCGAGGAAGTGCCGGTCGTGCGAGACGAACAGCATCGTGCCTTCGAACTCGGAGAGCGCTGATATCAGCATTTCCTTCGTGGCGAGATCGAGATGGTTGGTCGGCTCGTCGAGCACCAGGAAGTTCGGCGGATCGAACAGCATCTTGGCCATCACCAGCCGCGCCTTCTCGCCACCCGAGAGTACCCGGCACTTCTTCTCGACGTCGTCGCCGGAGAAGCCGAAGCAGCCGGCCAGCGCGCGAAGGCTGCCCTGGCCGGCCTGCGGAAACGCGTCCTCCAGCGACTGGAACACGGTGCGCTCGCCATCGAGCAGGTCCATCGCATGCTGGGCGAAATAGCCCATCTTGACGCTGCCGCCGACCGCGACCGCGCCGTCGTCGGGCTCGGTTGAACCGGCGACCAGCTTCAGGAGCGTCGACTTGCCGGCACCGTTGATGCCCATCACGCACCAGCGCTCCTTGCGACGGATCATGAAGTCGAGGCCGTCATAGATGCGCTTGCTGCCATAGGCCTTGTGGACGTTCTTCAGGCTGACGACATCCTCGCCCGAGCGCGGCGCCGGGTGGAACTCGAACGCCACGGTCTGCCGTCGCCGCGGCGGCTCGACCCGCTCGATCTTGTCGAGCTTCTTCACCCGGCTCTGCACCTGGGCTGCGTGCGAGGCGCGCGCCTTGAAGCGCTCGATGAACTTGATCTCCTTGGCGAGCATCGCCTGCTGCCGCTCGAACTGCGCCTGCTGCTGCTTGTCGGAGAGCGCGCGCTGCTGTTCGTAGAACTCGTAATTGCCGGAATAGGTGGTGAGCTGGCCGGCGTCGATCTCGACCACCTTGTTGATGATCCGGTTGATGAACTCGCGGTCATGCGAGGTCATCAGCAGCGCGCCCTCATAACCCTTCAGGAACTGCTCGAGCCAGATCAGGCTTTCGAGATCGAGATGGTTGCTCGGCTCGTCGAGCAGCATGACGTCCGGACGCATCAGAAGAATACGCGCAAGCGCGACGCGCATCTTCCAGCCGCCGGATAGTTTGCCGACGTCGCCGTCCATCATCTCCTGGCTGAAGCCGAGACCCGCCAGCGCCTCGCGCGCGCGGCCGTCGAGCGCGTAGCCGTCGAGCTCCTCGAACTGATGTTGCACCTCGCCATAGCGCGCGATGATGTCATCCATCTCGTCGGCCTTGTCGGGGTCGGCCATTGCGGCCTCGAGTTCCCTGAGCTCGGCCGCGACCACGCTGACGGGCCCAGCCCCATCCATCACCTCTGCGACCGCGCTGCGGCCGGACATCTCGCCGACATCCTGGCTGAAATAGCCGATCGAAATGCCGCGATCGAGCGAGACCTGGCCCTCGTCCGGGATTTCCCGGCCCGAGATCATCCGGAACAGCGTGGTCTTGCCGGCGCCGTTCGGCCCGACGAGGCCGATCTTCTCGCCCTTCTGGAGCGCCGCGGAGGCTTCGATGAAGAGGATCTGGTGGCCGACTTGCTTGGAGACGTTATCGAGGCGGATCATGCTCTAATACTGGGGAACTGAGGGTTTGCGGCCTCTTATTCGATCTGGGCCGTGGGTGGAAGCCCATTCCGCAGGTTCGTGCCGCGTTTCGTGCATGCCACGATCGTTGCCAATCGAATATGACATGAAGCGGTTCGACGATCGGTTTTGGGGCATCTTATGCAAGTCTGGTTTCTCTATCTGCTCGCGCTCGGCGCCGGCATCTGCGTCGCCGTTCAGCAGGTCCTGAACGGCAATCTCAGGTCCGCCCTCAACTCGCCGGCCTGGGCCGGGCTCGTCAGCTATCTCGGCGGGCTCGTGACGATGGCGGTCGTGCTGGTCGCGACGCGCGAGCCGGTGCCGTCCTGGAAGCTGGTGACGGCGGTGCCGTGGTGGGCCTGGAGCGGCGGCGTCCTCGGCGGCATCTTTATCCTGTTGATGATCCTGCTGCTGCCGCCACTCGGCGCCGCGACCCTGCTGGCACTGGTGGTTGCGGGTCAAATGCTCGCGGGCATCGCGATGGACCATTTTGGCCTGTTCGGGCTGGCGCAGCACCCGGTGTCGGTTTCACGGCTGGCCGGCATCGCGCTGATCATCGGCGGCGTGCTTCTGATCAAGGATTGACGGGCTCTCGTCAGGCGCGGCGCATCAGGCGCAATTCGGCGGACAGGCGAAGGCTGCGCTTGCCGGCCAGCGCGATGCCTTCGAGCTCGGCACCGTCCGCACGGCACGAACCGGCAAAACCGATGCCGACTTCATAACCGCCGAACACCGGGTACTCGCCCTTCGCCGGCGTATGCTCCTGGTTGACGATCTCGCCTCGCCAGCGGCCATCGGCCGACGAATACGAACCGAGATAGTAGAAGAACGCATCGCCGCCGAGGATGCGGCCGTCCATCAGCAGCATGACCCCGGTGAGCCCGGCATCGACCCCGTCGAGCGCGCGCAGATGGATCGAGTACAGTCCGTTGACGATGCCGCCGGGACCGACCGCCCCGCGCGGCGGCAAGGCCTCGTCGTCGAGCGGCGCCAAATTCGCCCAGAACACGCCGTCCGGCATGGCGTCAGCCTTGCCCTCGAGCAGGATGGTGGACCCCTCGCTCCTGCCGCGCACCTTGATGACGGTGACGTCGGCGCCCATCAGCGGCTTGAAGTTCGGATCGTCATTGTGGCGCTCGGTGATCACCTCGGCGGCGATCTCGCCTTCCGTCACCTGATAGGTGCCGAGATGGGCAAACGCCGAATTGCCGCCCAGCATCTTGCCGTCATGCATGCACATGATGCTGCGGCCGAATGCGCCGTTGATGCCGTACTCGACCTTGTAAAGTCCGTTGAGCACGCAAAAATCCAAAAAATAAAATTGATTCTATTCGCCCCATAGCACCAGGCCGAGCGCCGCACCATTGCGTCTTTTGGCGCAGGCACGCCCGCAATGTCCGGGTGTGGACAGCAGCCGATTCGTCGCTTAGCTGTAGGCACCGCCCGCGTCGTGCTGCGTCACGCGGGATCCGGTCTGCCGGTTCTCTGATCTCCCAGTTCACTGTGTCCAAGCATTTGCGCATTCCGCCAATGGTCGCGCGGCCGCTCCGGCCTCGACACAGGCGAGGCTTCGAGGAGCATCACATGATCAATCGCTTTGGCCTGGCCGCCGCGCTGGCGCTGCTGCTCGGCAGCGGCGGCACAGCCCTGGCCCAGTCGCTGCCCGACTATATGGGGCCGATCTCCGGTAAGACCTCATCAACTCCGGCCGACGTCGCGACCAAGGACGTGCTCGCGCTCAACACCGGCATGTTCGAGCTCTATGGCGATGCGGCGCGGATCTTCCAGAAGAACATCCTCGACAAACACCCCGTGATCCTCGGCCTGTTCTCCGGCGCCGGCGGCCGCCTGATCCTGTACCGGCCAGGCAAGCCGCCGACCGAGGCGCCGCAGGTGCCGATCGTCTATCAGCTGCTCAAATCGGTCGGCCACAGCACGATGGCGCTGGCCGAAGTGGTCGGCCCCTATGTCAACAATCCCGACGACAAGGCATGGCGCGGGTCGATGCAGGCCTATCGCAGCCGGATGCAGTCGGCGCTCGACGGGCTCGATGCCACGCCCATGCAGGCGGACTGGCGCGACAACAACCGTGCCATCCTCAAGAACAACATCGCCTTCATGGATGAATGCCTCACCGCCGGCGCGATCCCCTTCGCGACGCTCGAGGCGTTCGGCAAGAAGCAGGCGCCGCTGCTCGCCAGGAACGTCGCCTGGGCCGCGCAGACCCAGGTCGCGCACTGGATGACGGTCATGGCCGACTGGAAATCCCAGCTCGGCGCCGACTGGGACAAGACCTACGGCGCGAGCAACACGATCTATGTGGCGCGGCAGAACAACGTGATCTTCAGCGTGCTGGCGCAGTTCTTCGGGCCTGACGCCATCAACAGCCGCCTGATGCTGATCGAGACGATCTCCTTCACCACGACGCCGTCGGACATGCTGGAATCGCTGACCCGGATCATCGCGGACCGCTCGGTCGGCGCGCTGTTCTTCGGCAGCTATCACCTGATGGACTATGAGCTGATGGGGGGCGACGCGCGCGAGGCGATCATCGCCGAGACCAGGAAGCGCGGCATGACCGCCTTCCTGCCGCCGCTGGTGCCGTTCGGTTCCAAGCAGTGGCCGACGCTGATCACGCCGGGTCCGGGACCGGCCACCATCGCCGACCTGAAGTGAGCCCAAAGCTACAAGTGAGGCAGCTACGACCTATTGCGGCGTTGCGGTTGCACTCGCTTTGCCGCAATACTTTCGCGTGTATTGCACCAATTATTAAACCCCGGCGCGATATGCCGTCGTCGAGGTGTCGATGAAAGATCAGACCATGCGGCCTTCGCGACGCGATTTCGTGAAGTGGTTGTCGGCAGGCGGCATCTCGGTCAGCCTGTCGCATCTGGCGCTGGCGAAGGAACCGGCTTTCGCGACCCGCGAGACGCTGCCCGGCCGCGGCCATTTCAACCCGGCGGAAAAGGGCGCCGGCCGTGTCGACGGCGTCGCCAAGGTCACCGGCGCAAAACTCTACGCGTCCGACTTCCGCGCCGCCGACATGCCGGGCTGGCCCGCGACCACCGCGCACGCCATCCTGGTCCGCGCCGATGACGCGACGCATGTCTATGCCGGCATGGACCTCGCCCGTCTCGATGGTCCGGCAAAGCCGTCGGTTATCGTAACCGCTGCCGATCTCGACCGGATCGGCACGCGGGTCCCGGAGTTCTACACCGGCGACCTGTTCTGCCCGGTCGGCAAGACGCCGCTCTATCTCGGACAACCGGTCGCGCTGTTGATCTTCGAGCAGTTCGACGCCTTCGACCGGGCGCGCCTCGCGCTGCGCGACGGCGGCTTCGTCAAATTCGGCGACGAGACCGGGCCGGTCATCCTGCCGAACTACGGCGCGTATCGCTTCACGCGCGTGGCTGGCGCCTCGCCTGACGCGCCCGACGTCTATTCGCCGATCCAAGCCGGTTGGGTTTCGCCGAGCCGCATCCAGAACGCGGCGCTGCCGGTCTGGCTGCCGCTCGCCAAGGAGACCAAGGCCGACTACGCCAAGGCCGCAGCCCATGGCGAAGCGATCCGCGCCCAACTCGCCAAGGACGATCCGACACAGCTCGTGCTCGACCGCGAGTTCGAGACCCAGTCGGTCGATCCGATGTTCCTGGAACCGGAGAGCGGGCTCGCCTGGTACAGCGACAACAGCGGCAATCTCGAACTGGTGCTCGGCGTGCAGTCGCCCTATGAGGCGACCGAGTCGATCGCCTTCATGCTCGGCAAGGCTCGTCCGCCGTTCCGGCCCTCGCACATCAACGCGCAGTTCGCCCATGTCGGCGGCGGCTTCGGCGGCCGCGACCATACCCCGTTCGTGCTTTACGTGGCGCTGGCGGCGATGTTCTTCCCGGGCCGGCCGGTGCGGCTGGCGCAGGACCGCTACCAGCAATTCCAGGGCGGCATCAAACGCCACCCGATCAAGATGCGCTCGCGGATCGGCATCGATCGCGCCAGCGGCAGGATCACGGCATTTGCCGCCGATCATGTGCTCGACGGCGGCGGGCTGGCCAACTTCTCGGCCAATGTCGCTGTCGTTGCCGCGACCGCCGCGATCGGCATCTACGACATCCCGAAAGTCGACGTCACCACCGTGGCGCTGCATTCGCGCGGCGTCACCGCAGGCTCGATGCGCGGCTACGGCACGCTGCAGACCATGACCGCGCTCGAAGTCCTGGTTGACGAGGCGGCGAGCGAGCTCAAGGTCGATCCGATCGCGTTCCGGCGCAACAATGCGCTGAAGCAGAACGGCCGGACCATGACCGGCAATCCCTACATCGTGTCGGTGCGCACATCAGACATCCTCGACAAGCTCGAGAAGCATCCGATCTGGCGGCAGCGCGCTGACTTCAAGCAGAAGGCGCCGGAGGGGCGGCTGGTCGGCACCGGCGTCGCCTGCGTCACCAAGGATTACGGCTCGGGCGCGGATTGCTCGCTCGGCCGGGTCGAGATCGACCCCGAGGGACGGATCGCGATCCACTGCGACCACGTCGAGATGGGCAACGGCGTCGGCACCGCGCTCGCCAACCGGGTGGCGAGCCATCTCGGCGCCGTCGCCGACGAGGTCGCGGTCTCCCGGGTCGACAGCTACGACGCGCTCGGGCTCGTCACCTCGGGCGATCCCTACACGATGGATCAGAAGACCCAGGATCTCGCCGAGAAGAACCCGCGCTGGGTGCCAGCGATCAGTTCGGCAACCAGCGCGTCGATCGGCGCCCATGTCGGCACGCACTCGTCGGCCGAGGCGGCCCGCGTCATCTTCCGCTTCGGCCTGTGGCCGGCGGCGCTCGAGCTCTGGCACATCGCCAAGGCCGATCCCCGCACCCGCCAATGGGACAAGGCGCACTGGAAGGATGGCCAGCTGGTGCTCGACGATCTCGCGCCGCTACCCTTGCCAAAGCTTGCCGCGACCGCGCATGCGCGCGGCTTCGTCACCGGCGCCATCGCGCACAGCTTCTCGCGCTGGGCCTGGTCGCGCGCCCGCTTCCCGCTGTTCGGCGAGCAGTACCGCGCCGAGATCGACGCGCTCGCTATTCGTCGCGGCCGGAGCCAGTTCGAGCGGATCGACCGAACAAGCGTGAAATTTCCACCGACCGACAACAACCGGATCGGCACCGCCTACACCTCGATGTGCGGCACGCTGGTCCGCGTCGAGATCGAGCGCGCGACCGGCAGCTTGCGCATCGCCAATGCCTACAGCGTGTTCGAATGCGGCCAGGCGCTGGTGCCTGAAGTGGTGCTCGGCCAGTCGCATGGCGGGTTCGCGATGGGCGTCGGCTACGCCCTGCTGGAAACCCTGCCGCCGTTCGAGGGCGGGCCCGGCAACGGGCAGTGGAATCTCGGCCAGTACCTGATCGCGCGCGGCTCCGACCTGCCGCTGCACGATCTCGAGATCGAGATGCTGCCGCCGCTGACGCCGGACGAGCCGCCGAAGGGCATGGCCGAGGTGGTGATGATCCCGATCGTGCCGGCGCTGCTCAACGCCATCAACGATGCCACCGGCCACCGCTTCCGCTCACTGCCGGTGACAACAAGCCTGCTCAAGGGAGCGCTGGCGTGACGATGCTCAACCTCACCATCAACGGCCAGAAGCACGGTCCGATCGAGGTCCGCGACGACCTCTCGATGAACGATTTCCTTCGGGAAATGCTCGGGATGACCGGCACCAAGTTCGGCTGCGGCGCCGCGCAATGCCTGAGCTGTGCCGTTATCATCGATAATCCCGACGGCACGAGCTACACCACCCCGACCTGCGTGGTGCCGGCGGCCAATTTCGACGGCAAGGCGATCCGCACCGTCGAGGGCCACGCCAGGGACGGCGAACTCTCGGCGTTGCAGCGCGCCTTCATCGACCACTTCGCGTTCCAGTGCGGCTATTGCACCGCCGGTTTCCTCAACGAAGGCCAGGTGCTGCTCGAACGGCTGGCGAAGACGCCGGTGGCGCGGGACCAGCTCGAGAGCGTCATTGCGGATGCGCTCGACGGCCATCTGTGCCGCTGCACCGGCTACATCAAGTATCATCAGGCGGTGCGCGACGTGATCCTCGCCGATTCCAAACGCTATCTGACCGCCAGCAAGTGAGCGCGCGAGCAATGCCATCGCAAACGCGGTTTCGGATCGTTGCGGTGCTGACGGCGCTCGCGACCAGCCTGTGCGCAGGCTACGCGGCGTCGGAAAGCGCGAGCCACGCCCTCGCCTCGCCGGAAAGCTTTGCCGGCATCGAGAATGTCGAGCAGCGCTCGGCGGCGATCTTCACCGAGCTCGGCAAGGTGTTGACGCATCCGCGCTGCACCAATTGCCATCCCGCCGGCGACAGCCCGCGGCAGGGCGACATCAGCCGCATGCATCAGCCGCCGGTGACGCGCGGTGCGGACGGCCACGGCAAGGACGCCATGCGCTGCTCGATCTGTCACCAGCACGCCAATTTCGACCCCGGTCGGGTGCCGGGACACCCGGAATGGCACCTTGCGCCGCGCGAGATGGCATGGGCCGGCAAGACCGTCGGCGAGATTTGCGCGCAGGTCCGCGACCCGGCGCGCAATGGCGGCCGCAAGGTCGAGGAGCTGATCGAGCATATCGGCAAGGACACGCTGGTGGGCTGGGCCTGGCATCCCGGCTTCGGCCGCGCACCGGCACCGGGCACGCAGGCGCAGGCCGGCGCGCTGGTCGAGGCCTGGGTGAAGACCGGCGCGGCCTGCCCAGTGCCTTAAGTCGCGCAACTCCGAACTAGTGGCGCTTGAAATACTGCACGTCGCGCTCGTGCTTCTCCGCCGCCGCGCGCGACTTGAAGGTGCCGAGATTGCGGCGCTTGCCGGTCTTCGGATTGACCTTGCGGGAATAGAGCCGGTACTCGCCGGAACTTAGTTTGCGGATCATCGCAACGCCTCGCCAATGCCTTTCGCATGTCAACGACATGCCGCGGAGAGCGTTCCAGTTCGGTTAGAAGCAGAGATTGGTCACGGCATTGCCGCGCTTGTCCTTGATGACATAGGGACAGCGGGCCCGCTCCAGCGCCTTCTTGGCATCCTCGTCGCCGAGCGCCGCCGCCCGCTCGTAATAAGCTTTCGCGGCATCGCTGTCCTTCGGCCCGCCGCGACCGGCCTGCGCGAAGGCGCCCATCCGCTCCAGCGCGCCCGGATGGTTCTGCGCAGCGGCCTTCTCGAACAGCGCCCGCGCGCCGACATCGTCCTGCGCGCCGCCCTGGCCTTCGGCCAGCATCATGCCGAGCTGGTACTGCGCTTCGGCATTGGTCTCGGCGGATTTGGCGAGCAATTCGCGCGCGCGTGCCGGATCAGCTGCCGCGCCGCCGCCGCCGAGCGCGGCGAGATTGCTGACTCCGCGCGCGTTGCCGGCCTGCGCCGCGCGCTCGAACAATTTGCGGGCCTGCGCCTCGTCTTTGGCAACGCCGGTGCCGTTGCCGTAGAGTACGCCGAGCTCGACCATCGCCGAGGTCGAACCCTTGTCGGCGGCCTTGCGCCAAGCGCTTGCGGCTTCCGCCGTCTGCCGGTTGGCGGCATAGGCCCGGCCGAGCTGGTACATCGCGCGGCGCGACGATCTTGCGGCCACCGCGCAGTACTTGATCGCGGTCGCGATGTCAGCCGACGCGATGTCGGGCACACCCTTCACGTCGGCCGGCTTGTCGGGATCGGTGGGATCGGCGGCGAGCCGGTCGCACAGCACGAGATCGGCGGATTGCGCGTGGGCGAGCACCGGCGCGGCCAGCGCAGCGACGACGACAATAGCTTGGAGAGGTCTGAACATGGGCGGCAGGTTGCGTCGCTGTGCGGGCAAATTCAAGGCTCAAGCCCGGTCTCGCGCAGCACCGGCGCCACATCGGCTGACGACAAATAGCGCAGCAGACGATCAGCCGCTTCCATGCGCTCCGACGTCGTCATACGGCCCGCGGAGAACACCGCCGGCGTCTGCAAACCCAGCGGAATTGGCCCGACCACCTCGATGCCATCGATCTGCTTCAACTCGCTGATCTGCTGGATCGCCAGGTCGGCTTCGCCAGTGACGAGCTTTTCCGCGGTGAAGCCCATCGGAATGATCACCGCCCGCGCGTTGATCGCCTCCACAATGCCGAGACGCTCGATCAGCTGCGCGAACAGGATGCCGCTGGCGCCGAGCCGCGAATAGGCCACCGCCCGCGCACCGAGCAGCGCCGCACGCAGCGCGGCTTCAGTCGCGATGTCGGGATGAGCCGCCCCCGCCTTCACCGCGACGCCGACATAGGAGCGCGCGAGATCAACGGCACTTTCCCGCGCAAAGCGGCCCTCGCCGATCATCTCGTCGAGGCCCTGGCGGGTCAGGATCACGAGATCGGAGCCCTCGCCGCCGCGCAGGCGTTCGAGTAGTGCCAGCGTCGGGGCGAAATCGGCATCGATCGCAACGCTGCTTGCCACCTGATAGGCCTCGGCAAGCCGCGCGACCGCGCCCTTCAGCGCCAGTGTCGAAAGAACGCGAACCGAATTGCCCATATGGCCTATGCCCGCCGCATCAGCTTGAGCGCGGCCGTGAGGCGCAGACTGCGCTTGCCGGCAAGCGCGGTCGCCTCCAGCACGGCGCCCTCGGCGTCGCAGGTCCCGGCAAAGCCGATGCCGACCTCATGGCCGCCAAAGATCGGGTTCTCGCCCACCGCCGAAGTGTGCTCCTGATTGAGGATCTGGCCCTTCCAGCGGCCTTTCTCGGAAGTGTAGGTGCCGAGATAGTAGAAGAAGGCGTCGCCGCCAAGGATGCGGCCGCTGTTCAGCAGCATCACGCCGGTGAGGCCGCCGTCGACCCCGTCGAGCACGCGGATGTGGATCGAATAGAGCCCGTTGATGACGCCGCCCTCGCCGACCCCGCCGGCGAGCGGGATGTCCCCCTCGGTGATCGGCGTCATCACCGACTGGAACGGCACGCCGGGCAACTCCTTCAGCTCGCCCTGGAAGCGGTAGAGCTCGCCGTCCGGCCGGCCCTTGGCGATCAGCGTCGCATCATCGGTGCCGGCCATCGCGCGGTAGTTCGGATCGGGGTTGTGGCGAACGGTCTGGATTTCGACCGCGACCTCGTCGCCGTCTTTCTCGTAGGTGCCGATATGGGCGAACGCCGAATTGCCGCCCAGCATCTTGCCATCGCCGACATACATCACGCCGCGGCCGACGGCGCCGCCGAGTTCGAACCGGACCTTGTAAAACCCCTCAAACAAGCGCCGCATCCCCGGCAGCCAAGATGCACCCGTTATCTAGCGCGCTTCATAACGCGGCGAAACCGCTTTCGGTGGAGAGCCGCCTGCAAACGCTGTCGTTAAAATGCAAAGGTCCGCCAAGGCAATCGCCCCAGCGGACCCTATTGCGGTACCGGATGGCTCCATCCGGGTCCGATAGCAGCTTAGGCCGCAGCCTTGGCGCCGGTCGGAACCTCGGAGATCGTCTTCAGGATCTGCGAAGCGATCTGGTAGGGGTCGCCTTGCGAGTTCGGGCGACGGTCTTCCAGATAGCCCTTGTAGCCGTTGTTGACGAAGGAGTGCGGAACGCGGATCGAGGCACCACGGTCAGCCACGCCGTAGCTGAACTTGTTCCAGGGCGCGGTCTCGTGCTTGCCGGTCAGGCGCTTGTCGTTGTCCGGGCCGTAGACGGCGATGTGATCCATCAGGTTCTTGTCGAAGGCCTTCATCAGGCTCTCGAAGTACTCCTTGCCGCCGACTTCGCGCATGTACTTGGTCGAGAAGTTGGCGTGCATGCCCGAGCCGTTCCAGTCGGTGTCGCCGAGCGGCTTGCAATGGAATTCGATATCGATGCCGTAGCTCTCGGTGAGGCGCAGCATCAGGTAGCGGGCCATCCACATCTGGTCAGCGGCGGTCTTGGAGCCCTTGCCGAAGATCTGGAATTCCCACTGGCCCTTCGCCACTTCGGCGTTGATGCCTTCGTGGTTGATGCCGGCGGCGAGGCAGAGATTGAGATGCTCTTCGACGATCTTGCGGGCGACGCTGCCGACGTTCTTGTAGCCGACGCCGGTGTAGTACGGGCCCTGCGGCGCCGGATAACCCTCTTCCGGAAAGCCGAGCGGACGGCCGTCCTTGTAGAAGAAGTATTCCTGCTCGAAGCCGAACCAGGCGCCTTCGTCATCCAGAACGGTGGCGCGCTTGTTCGAGACATGCGGCGTCTTGCCGTCGGGCATCATGACTTCGCACATCACCAGCACGCCGTTCTCGCGCGCGGCGTCGGGATAGCAGGCGACCGGCTTCAGCACGCAGTCAGAGCTGTGGCCTTCAGCCTGCTGGGTGGACGAACCGTCAAAGCCCCACAGCGGAAGCTGTTCGAGGGTCGGGAACGACGCGAATTCCTTGATCTGCGTCTTACCGCGCAGGCTCGGCGTCGGCGTATATCCGTCGAGCCAGATATACTCGAGCTTGTACTTGGTCATTGAACCTCTCTGTTGATGATGCAAAACCGTGAGGAACCGAAAGCCAGTCGGCCGCCGCACGCGTACCCGGCCACCATCGGCCGGCTCTTACTAAGCAATTAAAATGCCAGTCGCTGCACTGCGGCGGCCGCCCGGCCGCGGATGTCCACAGCGGAGATCGCATTTTTTTCTGCGACATAGCAGCGCGGCTGACATGCGCCGCGGTCAGTCAAAATCTTCTCCCAGCGCCCTCCGCCGCCCGTTTCTGCAGCAAATTCGGCTACGGCATCGCCTGCCGCTTAATGCGGCGGCAGGGCCATGTGACAGTCCGTGTCCAACGATCGGGTGCCCCGCAACCATCGTCGCGGCTCAAGCGTTGGTCAGCAGCATCCTGCCTCACAGGAAGCAAACCCGAATCTGCCCACGAATTGATCAAGCAATGACTATTTCTTGTTCACTTGCACCCCGCCCAGCCCGGGCCGATATCGAAAACACGGTAACCACACGCGAATGAGTCGGGCGCACCATGGAGGCTCGCTCCGGCCAAAGGAGACTTTGACATGATCACCACGGGCCAAAACCAAGGACCGATCCAGGGATCGGCAACGATCTATCAATTCCCAGCAGGAGGCCGCGCGGCTCTCGGCGGACGCCGCTACGGCGAGACGCGGACGGCGCTCGAACTCGCCGCTGAGGTAGAAACCTCGGCCTGCAGCGAGAGCTGGTACCATCAGGCGGCCATCGACGACGCCAAGCCGGGCCGCGATCACTGATGCCGATGCGATCGAGGGGCGCGACGCAAAAACGTCAGACAGCAGCAGAACAATAACAAGGGTCGGAACGCGAGCGTTTCGGCCCTTTTTTCATGCCAACTCGCATGCCGTCGCCGGCCGCCTCGCATGCCGGAGCCTGGCAAGCCCGGCCCGGCTGATCTCGAGCGTGACCCCGCCGCCCTTGTAGCGCGTGCCCGTCAGCGACAGGCGCTTCTTCAGCGTCACCGCCTTGCCGTCGAGTTGCAAATGCGCGCGCGTATCCCCGTTGAAGAACCCGGCAATGAATTGCGTGCCGTCGGCGCAGCGATAATTCCGGAAGGCGGACTGCGCCGACACGTTCGAGGAACCAAAGAGTTCGAAAAGAATTGCGCCGATGACAATGGCGCCCCCGCGATAAGTCATATTCTCCCCCCAACGGGCCGGTTATAGACCTGTCTGCGCCGCTATTCCTGCGCCAAGACCTCATCAGCTGCAACAGGCCCGCCCGATGTCCGAAGCCCCTGCCCGTCATCTCAATCTCGCCGGCGCCAGCAATTTTCGCGACCTCGGCGGCTACCAGACGCGCGACGGGCGGACGGTGCGCTGGCGCCAGATCTTCCGCTCCAACCATCTTGCGCATCTTACCGAGCAGGACGTCGCCGTGGTGCGCTCGCTCGGGGTCAGAAGCGCGTTCGATTTTCGCGGCGTCGCCGAGCGCGCCGAGGCGCTATGCGGCATGAGCGACGTCACCGTGCATTCGCTTCCCGTCGAGCCGACCGTGGTGGCTTCGCTGCGCGAGATCGCCAGCAACCGTCAGCTCTCGGAAGCCGATGCGATCGACGTGATGCGGGACTCCTACCGGGGCTATGTGCAGGACAACACCGCGCGCTACCGCACGCTGTTTGCCCATCTATTGGAAGACCGCGCGCCGCTGGTGATCCACTGCACCGCCGGCAAGGATCGCACCGGCTTTGCCTGCGCGCTGATCCTGCACGCACTCGGCGTATCCGATCAGGTGATCGCGGACGACTATCTCCTGACCAACCGGTTCTACAAACGCGACCCGGCCCACAGCACCGAGCTGCCTGACGACGTCAAGCAGGTGCTCGGGACCGTGCGCGCGGCATTTCTGGAGGCTGCATTCGAGGCGATCGATGCCGACTATGGCAGCCTCGACGGTTATTTCCGCGAAGGCCTCGGGCTCGGCCAGGCCGAGCGCAAGGCGCTTGAAGGCCGCTATCTGCAGGCCTGATCAGTTCGCCCGACTTTTCGCCCGACTTTTCGAGCGACGTGCACACCGGTTCGCGTGAAGAAAATGCGGCTGAACCAAAAAAGCTCAGGCCGCTGCGGCCTCGAGCTCGAGTTCCGCATCGAGGTCGGCAATCACATCCTCGAACGCCGAGATCGCCTGCTGGATCGCGGCGATCTGCATCAATTCCCAGCTGCCCACTGGTCCCTTGCGGTTTTGCAGCGCCACCACGAGATCGCGCCGCTGCTCCTTAAGCTGAACCAGCGGTAAACCGTGATCCGGAAGATTTCCCATTCGCATAACCCCTACCTTGGCTGGAGTTCCGCTTCTAAGGAAAGGGTTCTGCAAACGACTTACAGAACTGCTGCAAATTTTATCCAACAGGCCCTACCTACCCCGTAGTCTTACGTAGTCGGGCCGACGTCGTTGGGCTTACGTGATCGCCTCCGGTTTCAAGGCGTCGTCGATCGCGCCGAACAGCGACTGGGTTACGCAATTGGTCGCCCATTCGCTGGTATGAAGCAGCCCGCCATCGTCGAGCTCGGCGAGTGGAATCCCGTCATCGGTCCAGCGCTTCATCAGCGCGAAGCGGCTGAACAGATTCACCTTCTTGCTTGCAGTCACTTCGGCGATCATCGGCATGATCACGTTGGCGAGATTGAGCGCAGCTTCCGTACCGACGATCGCCTGCGTGTACTGGGAATCCATCACGACCACGTCAAGCGGAAGCGCAGCGAGCACGTCGAGCCCGGCCTCCAGCGCCGCACGCACCTCGGCCGGATTGTAGCTCTTGTAGACGGCGTTGGTGCCGACCTGCCAGATCACCAGCACCGGCGCCTCAGCCGTCACGTCGGACTCGATGCGCGAATATTCCTCCGGCGCCTCCTGCCCGCCGATCCCGCGATTGATCACGTCGATCATCCGGCCGAAGAAGCGTTGCCGCAGCAGCATCTCGAGCCGCGGCGGGAACGGCAGGATGTTGTCAGCGCCCGCGGTCGAGGACGATCCGAGCGCCACCAGCTTGATCTTGCGCTGATGCCGGAGCGCATCCGCGAAGTGCGGCAGCTTATGTCCGAACCTGACGAGATCGGGATGGGTTTCGCACGGTCTGGGTGTCGGCATAGCAAACATCCTTGAGGTGAATGAATTGATGAATGCGCGCAGTAGGCGGCGAAATTGGCGGCATTGCAAATGAATTCCGCCTGATCATAGTGGGCATTCGTTTGCTCGCGAATGCGGAGACCGCCATGCACGGAAAAGCCATCGTCATCACGGGCGCCCTTGGCGCGCTTGGCAAAGTGGTCGCCACAGAGGCGCTGGCGCGCGGCGCGCGCGTCGCCGGCATCGATCATGCCGCGTCAACGCTTGCGGCGACGGCCGACCATATGGAGCTGGGCGGTGTCGACCTCACCGACACGGCGCAGGCGACCGCCGCGATCGACAAGGCGGCCGCGCATTTCGGCCGGCTCGACGGGCTGATCAACATCGCCGGCGGCTTTACCTTCGAGGCGGTCGGCGACGGCGACCCGGCGACCTGGCAGCGCATGTATGCGATGAACGTGATGACGGCGCTCAACACCTCGCGCGCCGCTATCCCGCATCTCACCAAATCGGGCGCCGGACGGATCATCAATATCGGCGCACTCGGCGCCTTGCAGGCGGCCTCCGGCATGGGTCCCTATGCCGCCTCGAAGGCCGGCGTGCACCGCCTTACCGAGTCGCTCGCCGCGGAACTGAAGGGCAAGGTCACGGTCAACGCGGTGCTGCCCTCGATCATCGACACCGCAGCCAATCGCGCCGCGATGCCGAAGGCCGACATCTCCAAATGGGTGACGCCGAAGGAGCTCGCCCAGGTGATCCTGTTCCTCGCCAGCGATGCCGCGAGCGCCGTCACCGGCGCGCTGCTGCCGGTGAACGGGCGGGTTTAGATGCGCTCCCTCTCCCGGATGCCTTTCGGGTCGATCTGGCCGATGCCATATGCTCGTGATGACTACTGCAGAAGACATCGAAAAGGCCGTCGAACGGCTGCCTCCTCGTGAGCTGGCCCGCTTTCGCGCCTGGTTTGAAACGTTCGATGCCGAGCGTTTCGATGCAGCGATCGAACGGGACGCAAAGGCCGGGAAACTCGACGCCTTGGCGGACGAGGCTTTGGCAGCTTATCGCGCCGGACAGTCGCGCGACTTGTGAAGCACTCGGCCTCCCCCAAATTTTGGACTGCCTACGAATAACTACCCGTTGCAATCCGTGAGCTCGCCGACGCGAACTTTGCGCTGTTGAAGCGCAATTCACGTCATCCATCTCTACAATTCAAGAAGATCGGGCGATTTTGGTCCGTTCGGGCTGGCTTGCGCTATCGCGCGCTTGCCGTCGAAACAAACGAGGATACCTCTGGTTCTGGATCGGCTCGCACGCAGAATATGATCGCCTGATCAGCTGAGGCCGCGAGCGCGACTAGCATCGGCAGTTCAGTCCGCAACCAGCAGCCGCAGCTTCGACCGGAAGCGGATGCTCTGCTTGCCGGCGAGCGCCATGCCGTCACCTTCGGCTGTCTGGTCGGTGTAGGTGCCGGTAAATCCGATCGTGACCACCTTGCGTTCCCACACCGGGCGCTCGCCATAGGTCGGCGAATGCTCCTCGTTGGTGACCTCGCCCTTCCACTTGCCATCGGCTGCGGTGTAGCTGCCGTAGGCAAAGAAAAACGAGTCGCCGCCGCGCATCTGTCCGTCGCGCAGCACCATGACGCCCTGGTTGCCGCCATAGACGCCGTCGAGAAATTCGACGGTGATATGATAGAGCCCGTTCCGGATCATGAGCTGCGCCTGGTCCCGGTTCCGACAATAGCCGCACGGCCGTGTCTTGGGCAAATTCCAATCGCATCGGCGGGCGCAATTCCGCGCTATGCTGGCGCACCGAGTCGCGGCCGATGCCGCAGGAGCCTGCCTGTTGGAAACCGCGCTTTATCTGCCCGTCAAACGCTTCCTGGAAAAGCTCGGCTTCACGGTGAAGGGCGAGATCGGCGGCTGCGACCTCGTGGCGCTGAGCGGCGATGATCCACCGGTCGTCGTGGTCGGTGAACTCAAGCTCGCCTTCAATCTCGAACTGATCCTGCAGGCGGTCGATCGCGCCGGCGCCGCTGACGAGGTGTGGATCGCGGCCAAGGTGTCGGCCCGCGGCAAGGGCCGCGAGAGCGACGCGCGCTATCGTAATCTGTGCCGGCGGCTCGGCTTCGGCATGCTCGGTGTCACCGACCGCGGCGACGTCGAGGTGCTGGTGCCGCCGCCGACCGCGGCGCCCCGCCGCAATCCGAAGAAACGTTCACGGCTGATCACCGAGCACCAGAAGCGCAAGGGCGATCCCGCAATGGGCGGATCGACGCGGGCGCCGATCATGACCGCCTACCGGCAGCAGGCGCTGGCCTGCGCCTGTGCGCTTTCGGATGGGCCGCGGCGGGTGCGCGACCTCCGCGCGGATATTCCCGACGCCGGCAAGATCCTGCTGCATAATGTCTATGGCTGGTTCGATCGCGCCGAGCGCGGCATCTATGTGCTGACCGATGCCGGTCGCGCCGCGCTGAAGCGCTGGCCGCAGCAACAGATGAGTGCATCCGGGGCAGAAGCCATCCCGTAGAGCATGATCCGGAAAAGTGCGAAGCGGTTTTCCGAAAAGATCATGCTCAAACAAGAACCTAAAGTGCGATGATGACTTGGCTTCATCGCGCATTGGAGGGGGAAATCATGATCGTCGTCACCGGCAGCGTCACCGCCCGCCCCGACTCGTTCGACGAGGTGCGGCGGCTGAGCCTTGAACATGTTCATCGCTCGCGCACCGAGCCCGGCTGTATCTCCCACGCGGTCCACGTCGACTGCGAGAATTCGCTCAGACTGGTGTTCTTCGAGCAATGGGCCGACCGCGCCGCGCTGGCGGCGCATTTCGCGGTCCCTGCGTCACGCGATTTCGTCCGCTCGCTGCAATCTCTCGCGGCCGCGGCGACCACCATCGAACTTTATGACGCTCACAAGATTGAGAGACTCTAGCTGCATGGCTGGATTGCCATCTCACATTCATATTGCAATGCAACATTGGGGACCTTACGTATCTCTCGCGATTCAATGATGAGGCGGCGATGAGCGGAGACTGGAACACCAAGTATGGCACCCGGCGCGTGCGGCATGATCCGCCGACGCTGGAAGAAGCAATCTTCGCTGCCATCGGCATCACCGATGACGTGGAGGCCCAGGCCGAGATCGCGTCGGCCCTCATGGGGCTGCCCTATGACGACGTGCTCGCCGAGGTGAAGAAGACCGCGCGCGTCAGTGCCCGCACCGGCACGGCAACCCGTGTCATCGCCGGCGAACAGGGCGCGCAGCGCTCCGTGGTAGTCGAGCGCCGCGTGGTCCGCCGCTTTGCGACCGACAAGCGCACCGGCACCTGAGACGCACCATCCAATTGCTGAAAGAAAAAGCGCAATCCATTGAGTGGATTGCCCTTTTTCGTTTGATCTGGGATTCTTGTTGGACGCGTTTCCTTCACGCGAACTGGTATCCACTTCGCTTGGAAACGCTGCCGATTCAGGCCGCCCGGCCCCAGCCGGAGATCTGCATCACCATGCGCCAATACGCGCGGTTCATTTCAAGTCGGATCGTAGCCATGTCGTTCTGTGAGCCAAGGAGTTGAGTGTTATAGTTGTCTTCCTAAGACCGCTTGGCCTCCCGACTTTGCCGGTCGACTCGCCATGACGGAAGGTCAGCTGGGCACCGAACTTGGTGGCGAGCGCCCGCATCGCATCGTTCTGTGCGCCAGTGGTGATGCGCAGGCTGCCGTAGCCCTTGGCGTGCGCCTCGGCGATCAGCTTGCGGAACAGGGTGCTGCCGACGCCCTTCCGCCGCGCCGACCGCTCGACGCTGAAAGCGATCTCGGGCTGGGCATCCGGTGACTGCTCCGGCGGATGCAACTCGGCCGCGCCGCGGACCACGCCGTCCTCGAAATAGGCGATGATGACCGTGCCGTCATTGGCGCAGCGCTCGGCGTAGCGGCGGATGAAACTGTCGTCGATGAAGCCATGAAAACGATCATGACGGCTGGTGCGATCCAGCCGCAGCAGGTGATCGCGCAGCAGCGGAAGCTCTTCCTGCTGGCTCAACGTCCGCACGGTGCCCTTGGCGGCCGTCGAACGAATGGAATCATAGTTCATTTCATAACTCCTCTTGGTAGCCCTCGAGGAGGCGTCGGGTCCCTAGCAACCCCTATATTGTGCGACGCACCATAAAATTCAAGCGCCAAGATTCATTCAATTAAGGCATGTGGTGATTGGTAAATCACATTATCGCCCCATCATAGTACCAGCTGTGTCTGGGTCACCACCGCGACCAGCTTGCCGTCTTCGGTCTCCAGCCTGGTCTGCCACACCTGGGTCCGCCGCCCGCGGTGAACCGGTGTTGCGGTCGCAATCACGGTCGTCCCCTCCTTGGCGCCGCCGATGAAGTTGGTCTTGCTCTCCAGCGTCGTGGTGCCCTTGGCGTCCCCAGGCAGGTTGATCACGGTCGCGGCGGCGCCGACCGAGTCCGCAAGGGCCATCACCGCGCCGCCATGGATCGTGTTGCGGAGGGTGCAGAGGTCCGGCCGCACCACCATTTTCGCGACCACCCGGTCCTGATCGGCCTCGATGAACGTAACGCCCTTCAGTTCCGCAAACGGCATCTTCATCGACTGGATCTTTTCGAGCGGCGTCATGGGCACTCCCTGCTTTGTGGCCTTCTTCGAGGTTGATATCGGGCATGATGGATTGCCAGAGCGGGCCCGGCAATGACGTCTGAGGTAATGGCGCGAATGACGTCATGACATCAGTGACAATGTGCCTCGGAGCCTGCATACCGCCTGCCATGCGCGACTTCCCTCCCCGTCGGATCGTCTGCCTGACCGAAGAGACGGTCGAGACGCTCTATCTGCTCGGCGAGCAGGACCGCATCGTGGGCGTCTCCGGCTACGCGGTGCGGCCACCGCAGGTCCGCCGCGAGAAGCCGCGCGTGTCGGCGTTCATCTCCGCCGACATGCCAAAGATCCTGGCGCTCGACCCCGATCTGGTGCTCGCCTTCTCCGATCTGCAGGCCGACATCGTCGCCGATCTCGTGCGCGCCGGCGTCGCCGTCCACGTCTTCAACCAGCGCGACGTCGCCGGCATCCTCGCGATGATCCGCAGTCTGGGCGCAATGGTCGGTGCCGCCGACCGCGCCGATCGGCTCGCGCAAAACCTCGAACAACGGCTGGCGACGATCGCGGCAACGCCGCGTCCGGCACCGCGGCCAAAGGTCTATTTCGAGGAATGGGACGATCCGCTGATCAGCGGCATCGGCTGGGTGTCCGAACTGACCGAGATCGCCGGCGGCGAGGACGCGCTGCCGCATTTGTGCGTTCACAAGGCGGCCAGGGATCGCATCGTCACGCCTGACGCGGTGCGCGCGGCGATGCCCGACGTGATCCTGGCGTCCTGGTGCGGCAAGAAGGTCGTGCCCGACCGCATCCGCAAGCGTGAGGGCTGGAGCGAAATCCCGGCGGTGCGCAACGACCGCATCGTCGAGATCAAGTCGCCCATCATCCTGCAGCCCGGCCCCGCGGCGTTGACTGACGGGCTCGATGCGATCGTGAAGGCGTTGTGGGCGGAGCGCTGAAACCTCCAGCGTCGTCCCGGCGCAGGCCTGGCGCAGGCCGGGACCCATACTCCGCGGCTAATGTTGTGATCGGGACTCGTCCTCGCAGCGCTGCACAACAAGCAAGATTTGTGGTTATGGGTCCCGGCCTGCGCCGGGACGACAGCGAATTTGTTGCGCAATCACGCACAAGACTATGATTGCAATGGCATAGGGAGAACGAAGCTACGCCTTCTCTACGCCGCACCATTCCGCGATGAACAGCGCCATCGCCTTGGTCGCTTTCCGCAGCGACTCCAGTTCGACATATTCGTTGAAGCCGTGCATCGCCGCGCCGGTGGCGCCGAAGCAGAGGCTCGGGATGTTGTGGTTCAAACCGTAGAAGCGCGTGTCGGTCAACGCGGTGAAGGCGCGGTCTTCCACAGCGCCGCCATAGACGACCGAGTGCGCCTTGGCGAAGGCAGCTTCCGGTGCCTCGGAGTTCACCAACTCGTAGCCTTCCGACAGGAAGCCCGACCATTCGACCTGCGGCGGATTGTTGGAGAGGAAGCGATGATCGCGCGCCGCCGCCGACACGCAGGCCAGAATCTCCTTCTGGCACTCGGCGATCGACCAGCCCGGCAAGACCGCGATGCGGCAGTCGACGTCGCACCAGGCCGGCACGCTGGAGGCCCAGTCGCCTCCCTTGATGATGCCCGGATTGAAGTTGATCGGGTGATTGACGCCCTTGAAATGGCGGTCGGCCTTGGCGCGCTCGTTCCAGGCGATCTCGAGCTTCTCCAGCGCATGCACCAGATGATACGTCGCCATGATCGCGTTCGAGCCCGCGCCGGCCTCGAACACATGCACCGGGAAACCGCGCACCTTCAGGCGGAACCAAGTCGGATCGTAGCCATGTCGTTCTGTGAGCCAAGGAGTTGAGTGTTATAGTTGTCTTCCTAAGACCGCTTGGCCTCCGACTTCTGCAAGGTCGAGAGCGCGCCGACGCCGGTGCTCTCCTCCTCGATCACGGACTGGAAGTGAATCCGCGCCGTCGGCTTCAGGCCGGCCTTCCTGATCGCATCCAGCGCATAGAGCGCGGCGATGGTGCCGGACTTCATGTCGCAGGCGCCGCGGCCATACATCCTGCCGTCCTTGATGACGGGCGAGAACGGCGGCGTCTCCCACATCTCGAGCGGACCGGTCGGCACGACGTCGCAGTGGCCCTGCAGGATCAGCGATTTGCCGGCATTGCTGGCCGGGCGGTAGGTGCCGACCACCGTGCGTGCCTTCGAGAAATCATGCTCGATCGGGCCGAAGCCGCGCAAATCCTTGAGCTCGTCGAGATTGATGTGCCAGTCGTCGACCTCGTAGCCGCGCTCGCGCAGGAGATCGCCGATCATGTCCTGGCACGGCCCCTCGGCGCCGCGGGTCGAGGGGATCGCGACGAAGGCCTGCGTCGTCGCAAGCTGCGCATCGAATCCCTCATCAACAGCGGCAAGGATTCGTTGTTGCGTCTCGGCAGTCATGCTTTGGCTCCATCGGGAAAACAGATCAGGCGGGAGCCGCAGCGTAGCCCGATTTCACTCCGCGGGGTATTGCGCAAAATAGGCGTCCCGCAATGCATCTTCGAGCAGCCGGCCCTCCGAATAACCATCGAGCGTCTTCGGCCGCGTCACGCCGTCGAGCAGCCGCGGACACGGCTCCGGCGCGCCGAGCACGGTGCGCACCGGAATGCGCTCGGCATAGATCGGCAACTCGTAATCCTCGTCATCGTCGGCGACGCCCTTGGCGCGAATTTTTGCCGAGGCCTCCTCGATCTCCATCGCGATGAACGAGGTCGCCTTGATCTCCTGCTTGTTGCTGGCACGCAGGCTCGCGGTGCGCTCGGGAAAGAAGCGGTCGACCATCGCGACGATCGCGCGTTCCTTCTCTGCGGGGTCGGTGACGAGATAGGCCGACCCGAACGCCATCACCGCGCGATAGTCGGCCGAGTGGTTGAAGCCGCAGCGCGCCAGCACCAGGCTGTCGAGATGGGCGACCGTCAGGCACACGCGTTGCCCTTCGGACTGGTTCTCCAGCATCCGGCTCGCGCTCGAGCCGTGCCAGTAGAGCCTGGTGCCCTCGCGCCAGAAGAAGGTCGGCGTGCAATAGGGCTGGCCGTCGATCACGTAGGAGACGTGGCACAGCATCGAGGCGTCGAGGATCTTGTGCACGGTGGCGTGGTCGTAGAAGCCGCGGTCGTGGCGGCGCTTCACGCGGCTGCGGGACGACATGGGATAGGACGGAGCGGATGCGCCTTCGGTCACGGTGAGCCTTTCGAAATCTGGAATCTGTCCAGAGTTGTAGCGGCTCATTTGGTCTGCGATAGTGCCAATTCCATGCGAAAAATTCCGACCAATTCCCGGGAGCCCGCGGCGCGCAAGGCCGAGCTGCCGCTCGATCTCGCCGGCCCGCACGTCACCCCCGGCGCGGCCTCGCAGCAGCGGCTCTATCAGGCGCTGTGCCACGCGATCGTCGGCGGCCTCGTCAAGCCGGGCGAGCCGCTGCCGCCGTCGCGCGCGCTCGCCAAGCAGACCGGCTTCCGCCGCAACGCGGTCACCACGGCCTATGAGCGGCTGATCGCCGACGGCTTTGCGGTGGCAACAACGGGCGCCGGAACCTTCGTCGCGGCGCGCATTCCGGCGCAGGCCGCCGCGCCGCGCCGCGCAAGGATCGCGATCGAGCCGCCGCAGCACAATGCGCTGTCGCTCGGCTGCACCCATATAGACGAGCGCGCATTGCAGCGCTTCCGCGCCTTCGCCGGCCGCAGGCTGCGCGCCTTCGGGTCCGAGCATCTGCATTACGGCGATCCCCGCGGCAGCAGCGAGTTGCGCGCGGCGATATCGGACCATCTGCTGTCGGCGCGCGGGCTGCGCTGCGACCCCGACCAAATCATGCTGGCGTCCGGCACGCTGCATGCCCTGCGCATCGTGCTCGGGGCGATCCTCAAGCCCGGCGACCAGGTCTGGTGCGAAGACCCCGGCTATCCGGCGGCGCGGCGCGCGATCGAGCATTGCGGCTATCGTCCGGTGTCGGTGCCGGTCGACATGTCGGGCATGCGCATCGACAAGGGGCGCGCGTCCGCGCCGCAAGCGCGCGCTGCCTATGTCACGCCCTCGCACCAGTTTCCGCTCGGCGTGCAGATGTCGATGCCGCGCCGGCTCGAGCTGCTCGACTGGGCACGGGATGCCGGCGCCTTCGTGTTCGAGGACGACTACGACAGCGAGTTCCGCTACGACGGCGCGCCGCTGTTGTCGCTGGCCGGCATCGATCATCTGCGCCGCGTGATCTACATGGGCACGTTCGCGAAGACGCTGTTTCCCGGATTGCGGATCGGCTATTGCGCCCTGCCCGAAGCCTTGATCGGCCCGGTGACGGCGGCGCGCGCCGCGCTCGACCGCTTTCCCGCCACGTTGATGGAAGGCGCGGTCGCCGACATGCTGAACTCCGGCGCCTTTGCGGCCAACTTACGCAAATCGCGCAAACTCTATCGCGAGGCGCGCGACATCCTGGCGTCGACGCTTGTGAGCGCATCCGAAGGCGAGCTCACGGTTCCCGTGCCCTCGCAGGGCCTGCACCTCGTGGCGCGGCTCGATCCCGCGACCGATCCGCTGATTGCCGCGCAGGCAAAGGCTAATGCCGGCGTCGGCGGCTGGCTGCTCGCCGAGACCTATCATCGCGCGCCGGCTCTGCCCGGCTTCGTGCTGGGATTTTCCGGCCATCCGGTTCCGCAACTCGTCGCGTCGGCGGAACGACTGGCGAAGACTACGCTCGCCGCGCTGCGCGCGACGCGCAAGGCGTCGGTCAAGCCATCCGCCAAGCCGCAGCGCTCTAGGAGAATCGCAGTCACCTGACTAAGGTCGCCCGCGTTCAGTCAGTGTCCGCTTACGGAGATACCGGATGCCAAATCGCAACGTCCTGTATCTCGTGATCGCCGCGCTGGTCGTGATCGCAGGCATGCTCGGCTACAATCTTTATCAGGCGAACAAGCAGCCCGAAGGCCTTCAGATCAATGTCGGCCCCGACGGGCTCAAGATCCAGAACAAGTGAAGGAGGCTGCGATGCTGCGCTTGGGATTCGTCGCGCTGGTCAGCGTCGCAGCTCTTGGCGCGATGACTCAATCCGCCGCAGCAGAGCAGTCCTACATGCGCGAGGGCGACATCGTCGATCTGCGGGTCGGCCAGCGCGTCCTTGTCGATGACGGCTCGTGCCCGGCCGGGCAGATCAAGCAGGTCGTCGGCTCCAGGCTGAGCCAGAACGGCGTGGTGCGGACCAGCAGCTGCGTGCCGCGCCTCGCCAAAAAGTAAAACGCCCCGCTGACGCGAGGCGCTGCGGTCCTCATTGCTTTGAGGCGCGGCTCAGTTCGAGACCGGCTCAAACATGCATTGCAGGGTCGGCTTGGCGATCTTGGTGAAGGTCGGCCCGATCTCGCCCTGCTTGGACGGCGGCACCCAATCGGTCTCGATGGTCGGCACGCCGGTCTCGCTGATACCGCGCAGCAGCGCCTGGCGCAGGTCGGGATCGTCCACGGTCGCGGCGGCGTGGTCGTGCAGGCAGCCGCACACCGCCTCGGGATGCGCCCAGCGGCCGAGCATATGCGGCGCGCATTGCCGCACGAACTCGTCGCGCGGTTCAGGCACGCGGTACAGCGAGCGGATCTGCATCGATTCGAGGGGGAGTTGGGATTGGGCCTGCGCGGCGCCCGCCAAGGGCCCCATCAGGACGAGCGATGCCAACATCGCGGCGGAACAGATACGGAGCAGCATGGGGAGCCTTTACCGGCAGTTCTATTTTTTGCGTCGCGCTCAGTTGGCCTGCGCCAGCACCATCGGGGCTGGGGTGACCACCGGCGAGCCGTTATAGGAGAAGGTGCCGATCCCGGGCAAACCGCTGTCCGGCGAGCCTGCCATTGACGAACCGGCCATCACAAAGGCGAGGGCGAGGATCAGGCTCATGGTTCGCATCTGACAGTCTCCGTTATTCCGCTCGGCATCCGGCGCCGTTGTGTGACGGTCTGATAACGATCTGCCGTTTCCGGAGTTCTGCGGAACAAGCCGAAAATGGTTTCGTCGGAACTCGAATTGTTTCGTCGACCAGCGGTCCACGAAACATTCGGCGGAAAACACCAATGATTTCAGCGGCAGAAGCGTGACTGAAAAGCTGTTGAAAACTTCGCGCGACAATGCCGGACCTCGGCCACTGCCGGAGCGACGGCCAATTATGCGTGCAAACTGAACGAGCTACCGCGCTTTGTTAACTTTCCTCTGCTGAGAGGAGAAGCAGCACAGCAATGGCGGCGGTGAACCGGGCGGCGGTTTCGTCGACTCATGTCTGCGTGCCGTGCAACCATCTTCGCGGTGGCACGTTGTCGTGATCCCTCCCGATCCAACGAAGGATGTCAGTCGTGGGCAATGGCAACATTGGTGTTGGCAATGAATCCGCGGCGAGCAAATCCGGCCAGCAGCAGATGACGGCCGCGATGCCGCAGCAAGGCGCCTACGTGATGGGCGACAATGAGTGCGCGCCGCAGAAGCTGGTCCGCCTCGTCGGCTGCCGCGACTCGAAGGTCAAACCGGGCCTTGGCATCAGCGCGAAGCAGTTCGGGCAAACCGAGCGCTAGCTCGCCCACCGCCTCAGCCGCCTGGGCCAAGCCCCTGCTCCAGCTATTGAATGAACTCGCCGCACTTCTGCACGGCAGCATCGGCCGCGCCCCACGGCATGATCGGCACCGACGACGTCGAGTTCTTTGGCGAGCCCTCGATCAGGCGGTCCGAATAGACCATGTAGACCAGCACGTTGCGCTTGGCGTCGCAGCCGCGCACGATCTGCATCTTCTTGAAGAACAGCGACCGGCGCTTGCTGAACATGTCATCGCCCTGCCCGAGCTTGGTCTTGAAGCGGATCGGCCCGATCTGCCGGCAAGCCAGCGAGATATCGGAGACTTCCTCGGCAAGGCCAAGCCAGCCCTTGAAGCCGCCCCTCTCCGGCACCGTGAAGTGACAGGCGACGCCCTCGACCTCGGGATCGTCGACGCCATAGGTCGCGAGCTTGTCGTTGGGGCTCACCCATTTGAACACGGTGGAGCGGCGAAAGATCAGGTCCGGCTCGTCGGCCGCGACCGCAGGACCCGCCTGCCCCAAAGCCAGCAACATCAGCAGCACCGTGCATCCCCATCGAGACAACCGTCGCAGGTCACACAAGCTCACAGTTCTCGATGTCATTGAGGTCTCCGCGGGGTGGGTCCCGCCTATGTAGTGCGCAAACGCCGCACAGGAAGGCGCTGACAGTTCGGTGATCGAACGCGGCGCTTTAACCTCTTGTGAGGCTTTTTTGTTACTCTTTCGTCGAAAATACCGCCCTCACGGAAGGGTTAGATCGCTTGCGCTGGTGAACGCTTTGTGCGTCTGCGACAACCAACATGTAGTTTGGACTGGGATTCGGAATATGCGCGCAGGTGGACGGCGGATTTCGGTTTTTGACTTCGCGAATGAGCGGTTCTGGCAGCTGGCAATTCTGACGACCGCCGGCACCGTCGCCGCCTCCACGCAGGCCGATGCAGCGCTCTATTACTGGAACCGCGACTCCGCCTTCTACGGCGACTACGAGCCGATGCCGCAGCCGCACCCGCAAAAGCCGAAGCGCAACACAGCCAAGAAGAATCCGGCGATCGAGAAGGAGGCCGGCAGCAAGCCGCAAGGTCCCCTGATCATCTCGGTCTCGATCGACCAGCAGCGGGTCAGCCTCTACGACGCCAACGGCCTCTATGCCGAGAGCCCGGTGTCGACTGGCATGAAGGGGCATTCGACCCCCATGGGTGTCTTCAGCGTCATCCAGAAGCAGAAGTACCATCAGTCCAACATCTACAGCGGCGCGCCGATGCCGTATATGCAGCGCATCACCTGGTCGGGCATCGCCATGCATGCCGGCGTGCTGCCCGGCTATCCGGCGTCCCACGGCTGCATCCGCATGCCGATGTCGTTCGCGGTCAAGATGTACAATTGGACGCGGATGGGCGCCCGCGTCTTCGTCACGCCGGGCACGATCTCGCCGGAAAGTTTCTCGCACCCGCTGCTGGTCACGCAAAAGGTGGCGCCGCAGCAGCCGGTCGCCGACGACATTCTGAAGATGGATGCGCCGCTCGGCGTGAAGAGCGACAAGGGCGCCGACAAGCAGTCCAGTCTCGATTTGCGCAGCAGCGTCGGCCATGCCGCCGCGTCCCTGCGCGACAACACCCACACCGCCGACGCCAGCAGCGCGATGCCGGCAGCGAGTGCGTCAGTGACAATGTCCGATGCATCCTCTTCCACGGCGCGCGACGCCATCGCGGAGAAGATCGCAGCGGACAAGTCCGAGACAGTGAAGCCCGAGACGGCCGCCGCCGACAAGCCGGCCGAGACCAATTCCGCCGGCCACGACGGCAACCCGACCACAGATGACAACACGGTCGGCGAAACCACCGCCAGCACCGACACGCCAAAGAGCGAGGTCTCCGCAAGCGATCCGGCGAAGGCGGAAGCCAAGGCCGACGAGCCGAAGGTGGACGCCGCCAAGCCTGGTGTTGCCGAGGCGCCCAAGATCGATGCACCGAAGACCGACGCACCGAAGGCCGATGCCTCGAAGGCCGCTGACAAGCCCGCCGAGGCAGCGACCGCAGCTGATGGGCCCGACGCCAAGAAGGATCCGGCGCGGCTGCCGGGCACCGCCAGAATCGACGTGCCGAAGCGCGCCGGCCAGATTGCGGTGTTCATCAGCCGCAAGGATTCCAAGCTCTACGTGCGGCAGAATTTTGCACCGCTATTCGAGGTGCCGGTGACGATCGCGGCAAGCGACCGGCCGCTCGGCACCCATGTGTTCACCGCACAAGCCGACAAGACCGATACGAACCTGCTGCGCTGGTCGGTGGTGACGCTGCCGACCCGCAACGTCGCCCGCATCGACGTCGAAGAGCGTACCTTGCATCGCCGCAAGGTCGCGGCCGCAGCGGTGGCCGAGGCCAAGCCGCAGCCGGTGACCAACAGTCCGGCCGAGGCGCTCGACCGCATCTCCATTCCGGCCGACGTGATGGCGCGGATCAGCGAAGCGCTCGGCACCGGCGGATCGATCATCGTCTCCGACCTCGGTGTGAACCAGGGCGAGACCGGCGAAGGCACTGACTTCATCCTGCCGCTGCGTTGAGGCGATCCGGGCGACCCGCTTCCGGCAATAACGCCTTCTTGAAAGCCTGCGCGTCCCCTCCGGATTATGATCCCGACGAACATCTGTTCCGGGGATGAGACCATGATGGACCGCAGGACCCTGATCGTGACAGCGATCGCCGCAGCCGCGGCATCCCGCCCGCTGCATGCCGAGCAGCCTGCGATGAGCCGGATCACCGCCTACGCCTTCTCATTTCCGGCACTCGGCGGCGGCGATATCAGACTTGCCGACTATGCCGGCCGTCCGCTGATGATCGTGAACACGGCCTCGCTTTGCGGCTTCACGCCGCAATATGCCGGCCTGCAGCAACTCTGGACCGAATTCCGCGACGCGGCTTCGTCATCATTGGCGTCCCCTCCAATGATTTCGGCGGCCAGGAGCCCGGCGGCCCGACCGAGATCGCCGAGACTGCGCAGCATCAATATGGCGTCACCTTCCCGATCGCGGCGAAAGCAATCGTCCGCGGCGCGAGCGCGCATCCGTTCTACCGCTGGGCGGCGGAGGCTCGGCCAAAGGACGTGCCGCGCTGGAATTTTCACAAATACCTGATCGGCCGCGACGGCTACATCGCCGACGTTTTCGCTGAGTCGGTTGCGCCCGACGACACGCGCATCAAGACCGGGATCGCACGGGCATTGGCGGCCGCCTGAGATATGACGATAATCCCCGGAATTAACTGATCCGACGAGGATTTTGGACACGCGCTCGCCACGTTCATTGCCTTGGCGTCGCCACTGCGACTAGGGTACGATCGGTTGGGGGCGAAGCGACCCGGTCGCGGCAATGCCGGCGCCGGGCGCGCGAGCAGCAGGGAACACGCCATGCGCATTGCGACAGGTCTGATTTTTGCGGGGACCGTATCGTTGCTCGCGTCGAGCGCAGCTTGGTCGCAGACGTCGCCCCCCAAGGGCGCTACTGCGGCACCGACAGCACCAGCGGCCGCGGCTCCCGCGCCCGCCGCCGCAGCCCCGGCAGCGGCCACCGCAACCGCAGCCCCGGTTCCGCCGAAGCAACCGCCACAACCGGCGCGCGCCGCCTGCAACAATCCGAACGCGCTCGGCGTCGGCCGCACGGTCGAGATCGATACCACCGGCGGTCCGGGCTTCGGCTTCGAGCATTTCAAGCAGCTCGACTTCCTGCGCGACCATGAGGTGGTGCTGACCTTCGACGACGGCCCGTGGCCGGGCAACACGCCGGCAGTGCTGAAAGCGCTCGCGGATGAATGCACCACGGGCATCTTCTTCCCGATCGGCAAGCACGCGACCTATCACCCCGAAATCCTGCGGCAGGTCTATGCCGCCGGCCACACGGTCGGCGCCCACACCTGGTCGCACGCCAATCTGAACAACAAGAAGCTGACCGAGGATCAGAAGAAGGACGAGATCGAGCGCGGCTACGCTGCGGTCAAGTGGGCGCTCGAGACCTCACCCTCGCCGTTCTTCCGCTTCCCGGCGCTGCAGCATCCGCCGGAGATGGTGACCTATCTCGGCAACCGCAACATCGCGATCTTCTCCTGCGACCTCGACTCCTTCGACTTCAAGGCGAGCAAGCCGCAGCAGGTGATCGACACCGTGATGAAGAAGCTGAACAAGCTCGGCAAGGGCATCATCCTGATGCACGACTTCCAGAAGCACACCGCGGAAGCGCTGCCCACGCTGCTGACGCAGCTCAAGGCCGGCGGCTACAAGGTGGTCGCGATGCGCGCCAAGTTCCCGGTGACGGTGCTGCCGCAATACGAGCATGAGCTCGCCAAGGACGTCAAGCTGCCGACCGTAAGCTCGCGCCCGGTGAACAGCGTCGTCACCACCGTCGATCAGCAATAACGCCGGCGACAATCCTGGTGCCGGCGCTGCGTATCGAAGGCTTCGTCATCGTCTCCGCCGATGGCCGGCTGGCGAATGCGCGGAATGTGATGCCCGACGACCTCAAGATCGAGGGCGACAAGCGGTTCTTCACCGCGGCCCTCGACCGCGCCGACCTCGTCGTGCATGGCCGTCACTCCCAGGAAGAGCAGCCGAACGCGCCGAAGCGGCGGCGGCTGATCCTGACCAGCAAGGTCGCGGCCACCGCGCCCGACCCCGACAATCCGAAGGCGCTGTTGTGGAATCCCGCCGGCTGTCCGTTCGAGACGGCGAGCCGCGAGGCCGGCGTGACCTCGGGCATGGTCGCGATCATCGGCGGCCCCGGCGTGTTCGGCATGTTCATGGACCGCTACGACACGTTCTGGCTCTCGGTCGCCCCGAAGGTGCGCATCCCCGACGGCGAGCCGTGCTTTCCGGGCGTCCCTGCCCACACCCCGCAACAGGTGCTATCAGCGCACGGCCTGCACGCCGGCGCGCCGCAGCTGATCGATGCCGCGCAGGATGTCAGCGTGACGCCGTGGCGGCGAAGCGCATAGATCCCGAGCCAGCTTGCGATGAACAACGGCATGACCTCCCTGGCGAACGCCGTAGCTCTTGTGGCGATGGCGTCGCTGGTCGCAACCAGCGCAGTCGGCGCCTGCAAAACCACCCTGCGCGGCGAACTCGTGCAAGCGCCCGGCGACCGCAAGGCCTCTGTCGGGGAATTCCTGTACTTCTATCTCGTCGAAATGACGCCGGAGAGCCCGACGCGCTCGGAGAAGCTCTTCCAGTCCTTCGTGGTTCCCAACATGAGCAAGACACCTCCAATTCCGTTCGCCCTGGAGATCGAACAGCCCAAAGACTGCCCAGGCAAACTCGAGCTGCGCGTCGATACCAAAGACCGAGACATCATGCGACTTGGCACGGATGCGTCGTCGGCTGGCAGGAAAACGGTCCGCCTCGAGAGGTTTGAAAGCGTACCTATGTGGGGACCATCTTTCTGAACGTCGCAGAGGGGGTTAGCGCCAGCGTAACCCGCCACCCCTCTTGCCGAATGCGCAGGTCGGCGGGTTACGCCTTCGGCTAACCCGCCCTCCACAGCTGCGTATCGTCCTACACGTCCCCATAGGCCGGGTCGTCGCGGCGCGGGCCGCGGCCGTAGCCGGCGATGATGAACAGCGCGCCGATCAGCGACAGGTTCTTCAGCGCATCGATCAGCGTCCTGAGGTTGTCGGGCGCCGGCTGATTCCAGAAGTCATGGAAGTAGAAGGTGGCGAAGCACACGAAGATGATCAGGAGAATCGCGAAGAACCGCGCCAGCACGTTCACCGCGATCATCAGCCCCGCGACGATCTCGAAGCCGCCGATCGTGACCGCCAGCAGCTGCATGAAGGGCATGCCGACGGCGGTTTCGATCTGCTGCGTATAGGGCGCGACCACGGCCGGGATCGTCACCTTGGCCGCCAGCAGATCCGCCGTCGCCTGGATGCCGAACAGCTTGCTCGCTCCCGAATAGAGGAACAGCACGGCGAACAGGATCCGCCCGAAGGTGATGAACGCTGGCATGGGTCGGCCTCACTGGATGGCAGAAATCGGACGAAGCAGGCGAAGCGATTATGGTCGCTCCACCTGCCTCGATCAAATCGAATCCATCTCGGTTCAAACACGATGCGGAAAACCGCGCTGCGGTTTTCCGAACATAACGTGCTCAAACAACGGCCGTCAGCCGAACAGCGTCGGCTGCGCGCGGCCGGCGCGTTCCTGGGCTTCGACGGCGGCCACCGCCGTCATGTTGAGGATGCCGCGCGCCGTCACGCCGGGGGTGAGGATGTGCGCCGGGCGCGCCGGACCGATCAGGATCGGCCCCACCGGCAACGCGTTGGCCAGCGATTTGATCATCTGGTAGGCGATGTTGGCGGCATCGAGGTTCGGCATGATCAGGATGTTGGCCTCGCCTTCCAGCCGCGACTGCGGCAGCACCAGGCGCCGCGCCGCCGCCGACAGCGCGGTGTCGCCCTGCATCTCGCCGTCGGCCTCGATCTCCGGATGCTTGTCCTTCAAGAGCTGGGTCGCCCGCCGCATCTTGCGCGAGGAATCCGTGTCATAGCTGCCGAAGTCGGAATGTGACACGAAGGCGACCCTCGGCTTGAAGGCGAAGCGCTGGACGTGGATCGCCGCGAGCGATGCCACTTCAGCGAGTTCCTCCGCACTCGGGTTCGGCCGCACCTGGGTATCGGCGAGGAAATGGGCGCCGGTGGAGGTGATCATCAGCGCCAGCGCGGCATAGTCGCTGACCCCCGGCAGGAAGCCGATGATCTCGCGGACATGGCGCAGATGGCTCATGTAGCGGCCCTCGACGCCGCACAGCATCGCGTCGGCCTCGCCACGCGACACGGCAAGCGCCGCGATCACGGTATTGTTGGTGCGGACCACGGTCCGCGCGGCCTCCGGTGTCACGCCGCGCCGGCCGGCGACGTCGATATAGGACTGCACATAGGAACGGTAGCGCGGATCGTCCTCGGGATTGATCAGGTCGAAATCGCGGCCGGCCTTGATCGACAGGCCGAAGCGCTTGATCCTGGTCTCGACCACCGACGGCCGGCCGACCAGGATCGGCCGCGCCAGCTTTTCCTCGAGCACCACCTGCGTCGCGCGCAGCACACGCTCGTCCTCGCCTTCGGCGTAGATCACGCGCACCGGCTGGGTCTTCGCCTTGGCGAACACCGGCTTCATGGTGAGGCCGGAGCGGAACGCGAAGCGTTCGAGATTGGCGGCGTATTCGTCGAAATTGGTGATCGGCCGGGTCGCGACGCCGGACTCGATCGCGGCCCTGGCCACCGCCGGCGCGATGCGCAGGATCAGGCGCGGATCGAACGGGCTCGGGATCAGCGAACCGGGGCCGAACCCCTGGGTCTCGCCGCTCTCGAAACCATGGGCCACCGCATCCGACGGCGGATCGCGCGCGAGCTGCGCGATCGCGTCCACCGCGGCATGCTTCATCGCCTCGTTGATCGCGGTGGCGCCGACGTCGAGCGCGCCGCGGAAGATGAAGGGGAAGCAGAGCACGTTGTTGACCTGGTTCGGAAAGTCCGACCGCCCCGTGCAGATCATCGCGTCGGGACGCGCCAGACGCGCCTCATCCGGCATGATCTCCGGCACTGGATTGGCCAGCGCCATCACCAGCGGCTTGTCGCCCATCTGCTTGACCATTTCGGGCTTCAGCACACCCGGTGCAGACAGTCCGATGAAGATGTCCGCGCCGGGAATGACGTCGGCGAGCACGCGTGCGTCGGTCTTCTGGGTATAGACCGCCTTCCAGCGATCCATCGTGGTGTTGCGGCCCTCATAGACCACACCGTCGATGTCGCAGACCCAGATGTTCTTGCGCTGCGCCCCCATCGAGACCAGCAGATTGAGGGTTGCGATCGCGGCGGCGCCGGCGCCCGAGCAGACGATCTTCACGTCAGACAGTTGCTTGCCGTTCAACAACAGCCCGTTGACGATCGCAGCGGCGACGATGATGGCGGTGCCGTGCTGGTCGTCGTGGAAGACCGGGATCTTCATGCGCTCCTTGAGCTGCGCCTCGATCTCGAAGCACTCAGGTCCGCGGATGTCCTCGAGATTGATGCCGCCGAAGGTCGGCTCCAGGGCGGCAACGGTCTCGACTACGCGCTCGATCGTGTCGGCCTTGATCTCGATGTCGAACACGTCGATGCCGGCGAATTTCTTGAACAGCACCGCCTTGCCTTCCATGACGGGCTTCGAGGCCAGCGGACCGATATTGCCGAGACCGAGCACCGCGGTGCCGTTCGAGACCACGGCGACCAGATTGGCGCGCGCGGTCAGCGTCGCCGCCTCGGCCGGGTTCTTGGCGATCTCGGTGCAGGCGGCGGCCACGCCCGGCGAATAGGCCAGCGCCAGGTCACGCTGGTTGGCAAGCGGCTTGATCGCCTGGATCTCGAGCTTGCCCGGCCGCGGCAGCCGGTGATAGGCGAGCGCCGCGTTGTGGAGTTCTTCAGACGATGACGACATGCGTGCTCCCCGCGTTTCCGGCCCAAATTTCTTGTTTCTGTGCTAATCCAGGCAAAAGTCAGTTGTCCGGCAAATCGAGCCGGATGTGAAGCATGTCCAACCACTTGGATGCAACATCCGATAATATCCCCGTCAACAGGTCCGGGCCGGCCGTTCATCGACGCCTGCCCCTCCCCGCGCCATTCGGCCGGGATTGGCAATTTTTTTCCCTTGATGATCCGGAGTTGACCGAATGAAGAAAATTCTGCTCGGCCTGATCGCCGTGGTTGTGATCGCGGCCGCGGGCTTCTTCGGTTTCGACTTCTACGCCCAGCGCCGGGTCACGCGCGACGTCGAGGCCGCCTTCGAGCAGGTCCGTGCCACTGGCGCCAAGGCGAGCCACGGCAAGATCACGTTCGACGTCAAGAGCCGCACCCTGACGATCGCGGACGTCGCCACCGAGTCGGGGACGCAATCCCCGGTCAGCGTCAAGGTTGCCAGTCTCACGATGACCGGCCTCGGTCAAACCGACGCGGCACGGGTCTCCGCCGGCAATGTCGAGTTCAGCGATGTCGAGATCGGCATGTCGGGACCGACCCCGACGATCGCCTCACTGACCTACAAGGCGCCGCGGATCACGGTGAAGGATTATTCCGGCCCCGCCAGCCTGCCCCAGCTTCCGGCGTCGTCGTCGATCTTCGAGCTGTACCGGTCCGCGTTCGGACTGCTCGCGAGCATCAACGCATCATCGGTCGCTGCGCCTAGCCTGACCGGAACGATGACCTTCAGCGCCGCCGCAAAAGCCGGCGACGGCGCCGGCGGCGAATTCGCCTATTCGGGCATCGCCATTGAAAACATGAAGGACGGAAAGGTCGCGTCCAGCAAAACCGACAAGGTTGTGTTCACGATCAACCAGCAGGCGGCCGGCAAGCCAATCAAAATGACCGGCGAGCTAGCCAACGTCGCCGCGACCGATATCGACGTCGGCGCGATGGCGGCGATATTCGATCCAGGCAAGGCCAACGATGACAGGGAGTACCGGATCCAGGGACACGTTTCGGCCGGTCCTTATGTCATTACCGCCGCGCCCGGCGTGAACATGCGGATCGAGGGAGTGACCGTCGACGACACCAGGATCAATCCGTCACGGATGCAACTGCCGGCGCTGCTGGCAATGATGCCGCCGCAAGGGAGCCCGCCGCCGTCTGCCGCCCAGGCACGCGAACTGCTGGACAAGGTCGCCGGCCTCTATTCGGGCATCGGAATCGCAGATGCCGAGATGCATGGGCTCTCGGTCGAGACGCCGCAGGGCCCGCTCAAGCTCGCCTCGATGCGGTTCAACTTCGAACACGGCAAGATCGGCGAGCTTGCGGTCGAGGGACTCGATACCCGTGCGCCGAACGGTCCCATCAAGGTCGGACGCTTTGCGCTGAAGTCGCTCGACGTCGCCAACTTCATGCGGCTCTCGGCGCAGTTCGCCGCGCAGAAGCCGTCGGCCGAACAGGCGCTGGCGCTATTCCCGCTGATCGAAGGCGTCGAGGTCAAGGGCGTCGCGTCGCCCTACAAGGCCACCGGCAAGCCGGTCAACATCGACGTCCTCAGCCTCGACTGGGGTCAGTTCGTCGGATCGATCCCGAGCAAGCTGCGGCTGACCGCGAAGCTGGCGGCGCCGCTCGATGCGGCCGATCCGCGGCAGCAACCGCTCGTCGCTGCCGGGATCGACCGGATGGCGGTCGACGCCGATCTCGGCGCCGTCTGGACCGAGACCTCACGCGCGTTCGCGCTCGAGCCGGTCAAGCTCGACATCGCGGGCCTGCTGAACGCGTCGGCAAAGGTCACGCTCGACAACGTGCCGCGCGAGGCATTCTCGACCAGCGCCGCGGAAGCGATGGGCGCTGCCGCGCAGATCGAAGCCGGCACGATCGAGCTCACGGTCCACGACCTCGGCGTCATCGATCTCGCGGTCGCTCAATTTGCGCTCACCCGGAACATCAGCCGCGACGAGGCGCGCAAGGTCATCCTCGACGCCATCAAAACGCAGGGCGGCGAGATCGGCGGGGGTAATCCCGACGCCACCGCGCTCGTCACCGCGATCGGCCAGTTCATCGAGACGCCGGGACAGACGCTGGTCATCAAGCTCACTCCGCGCGCGAAGGCGCCGGCGCTTCAGCTGATGCAGCTCCTCAAGACCGATCCGCAATCGGCGCTGGCGCAGTTCCGGATCGAGGCCTCGACGGGGTTGTGATTCTCCCGCCCGTAGCCCGGATGGAGCGAAGCGCAATCCGGGAACGGGGTCGCCGCAGGAGGGACCGCCCCGGATTTCGCTTTCGCTCCATCCGGGCTACGCACCTCTCCTGCCCGCCTAACCCTTCGCCGGCAGGTTGGTGCGGATGTGCAGCTCCTTAAGCTGCTTCGGCGTTGCTTCCGACGGCGCGCCCATCAGCAGGTCCATGGCCTGCTGGTTCATCGGGAACAGCGAGATCTCGCGCAGATTGTTGGTGCCGCAGAGCAGCATCACGATACGGTCGAGGCCGGCCGCCATGCCGCCGTGCGGCGGGGCGCCATACTGGAACGCACGGTACATGCCGCCGAAGCGGTCGATGACCTCCTGCTCGCCATAGCCTGCGATCTCGAACGCCTTCACCATCGCTTCCGGCTTGTGGTTGCGGATGCCGCCGGAGGCGATCTCGTAGCCGTTGCAGGCGATGTCGTACTGGAACGCCTTAATGGTCAGCGGGTCCTGCGACGTCAGCGCGTCGAGGCCGCCCTGCGGCATCGAGAACGGGTTGTGCGAGAAGTCGACCTTCTTGTTCTCCTCGTCATACTCGTACATCGGGAAGTCGACGATCCAGGCGAGCTCGAACCGGTCCTTGTCGATCAGGTTCAATTCCTCGCCGAGCTTGGTGCGCGCGAGACCCGCGAACTTCCAGAATTTCTCGGGATCGCCGGCGACGAAGAACGCCGCATCGCCTTCCTTCAGTCCGAGCTGGTCGCGGATCGCAGCGGTGCGCTCGGGGCCGATGTTGTTCGCCAAGGGGCCTGCGCCCTCGCCGCCCTCGCGCCACATGATGTAGCCGAGACCCGGCTGGCCTTCGCCCTGCGCCCACGAGTTCATGCGGTCGCAGAACGCGCGGCTGCCGCCGCCGGTGCCCGGGATCGCCCAGACCTGGTTCTTCGGGTCTTCGAGCATGCGCGCGAACACCTTGAAGCCGGAGCCGCGGAAGTGCTCGGAGACTTCCTGCATCACGATCTTGTTGCGCAAATCGGGCTTGTCGGAGCCGTATTTGCGCACGGCCTCCGCAAACGGAATCCGCGGCCAGTTCCTCGTGACCGGCTTGCCCTTGGCAAAGTCCTCGAACACGCCGGTGATGACAGGCTCCATCGCCGCGAACACGTCGTCCTGGGTGACGAAGCTCATCTCGACGTCGAGCTGATAGAACTCGCCCGGCAGACGGTCGGCGCGCGGGTCCTCGTCGCGGAAGCACGGCGCGATCTGGAAGTAGCGGTCGAAGCCCGACATCATCAACAGCTGCTTGTACTGCTGCGGCGCCTGCGGCAGCGCGTAGAACTTGCCGGGATGGATGCGCGACGGCACCAGGAAGTCGCGCGCGCCTTCCGGCGAGGACGCCGTCAGGATCGGGGTCTGGAATTCGAAGAAGCCCTGCTCCTTCATCCGCTTGCGCATGGAATCGACCACCGCGCCGCGGGTCATGATGTTCTGGTGCAGCTTCTCGCGACGCAGGTCGAGGAAGCGGTATTTCAGCCTGATATCTTCGGGATATTCCTGCTCGCCGAACACCGGCAGCGGCAGCTCGGCCGCCGGGCCCAGCACCTCGATCTCCTTGATGTAGATCTCGACCATGCCGGTCGGCAGCTCCGGATTGTCGGTGCCGGCGGGACGGCGGCGCACCTTGCCGTCGATCCGCACCACCCATTCGGAGCGGAACTTCTCGACCTCGGCGAATGCCGGCGAGTCCGGATCGGCCACGCATTGGGTGATGCCGTAATGGTCGCGCAGATCGACGAACAGCACGCCGCCATGGTCGCGGACCCGGTGAACCCAACCCGAAAGCCGGACCGTCTGGTCGATATCGCCCTCTCGGAGCGCGCCGCATGTGTGTGACCGGTAGCGATGCATAGTCGTTCCAAAAACTGATGTCAGAGGAGAATCGCGATAGGAAACTTCCTATCCGAAGGCGCTGGGTTTACCCGAGCCCGCTCGGGGCGGCAACCAAGGGAACGCCCGCTTTTGGCCCGAAACTGCAGATTTTGCTGCGATCCGGCGCCAGATGGGCGCCAATCGTTTGCCTATTCGGCCCGCAGGCCTATCTTCGGGATATGACCATTCATTTCCCGTTCCAGAACACCTATTCGGCGCTGCCGGCGAACTTTTTCGCCCGCGTCGCGCCGACCCCGGTGGCCGCCCCCCGCCTGATCAAGCTGAACCGGCCGCTCGCGGTCCAGCTCAGGCTGGACCCGGACCTGCTGTCGACGCCGGAAGGCGCCGAGATCCTTGCCGGAAAGCGGCTGCCTGACGGCGCCGACCCGATCGCCATGGCCTATGCCGGCCATCAATTCGGGCACTTTGTTCCCCAGCTCGGCGACGGCCGCGCCATCCTGCTCGGCGAGGTCATCGACAAGGACGGCGTCCGCCGCGACATCCAGCTCAAGGGATCCGGCCCGACCCCGTTCTCCCGCCGCGGCGACGGCCGCGCCGCGCTCGGTCCGGTCTTGCGCGAATACATCGTCAGCGAGGCGATGTTCGCTTTAGGCATCCCAACCACCCGCTCGCTCGCTGCCGTCGTCACCGGCGAGCCCGTGATGCGCGAGACCGCGCTGCCCGGTGCGGTGCTGACCCGCGTCGCCGCGAGCCACATCCGCGTCGGCACCTTCCAGTTCTTCGCCGCCCGCGGCGACACCGACGGCGTGCGCGCGCTCGCCGACCATGTCATCGCCAGGCACTATCCCGAGCTGAAGGACGCCGCCCAGCCCTATCACGCGTTGCTCGCCGGCGTCGTCGCGCGGCAGGCCGCGCTGGTCGCGCGCTGGCTCCTGGTCGGCTTCATCCACGGCGTGATGAACACCGACAACACCTCGATCTCGGGCGAAACCATCGATTACGGTCCCTGTGCCTTCCTTGATGCCTACAACCCGGCGCAGGTGTTCTCATCGATCGACGAGATGGGCCGCTACGCCTATGCCAACCAGCCGCGCATCGCGTTGTGGAATCTGACCCGGCTCGCAGAATGCCTGCTGCCGCTGTTCGCGGACGAGCAGGAGAAGGCCATCGAGCAGGCGCAAGTGATCCTCGGCGAATTCCCCGAAAAGTTCACCGCAGCCTATAACGCCGGCCTGCGCGCCAAGGTCGGCCTGTTCACCGTGCGCGACGGTGACGAGGCGCTGATCCAGGATCTGCTCGACGCGATGGCCAAGAACGCAGCCGACTTCACGCTGACCTTCCGCCATCTCGGCGAGGCCGCAAGCGATGACGCCGCAGACGTCCGCGCGCAGTTCACCGATCCCGCGGCGTTCGACGAATGGGCCGCCCGCTGGCGCACCCGCCTCGCGCTGGAGCCGCAAGCGCCGGCCGAGCGCAAGGCCGCGATGCAGGCGGTCAATCCGGCCTTCATCCCGCGCAACCACCGGATCGAGGCGGTGATTGCGGCTGCGGTGAACTCGGATGACTACGCGCCGTTCGAGGAATTGCTGACGGTGCTGGCAAAACCCTATGAGGACCAGCCGCAGTTCGCGGCCTACGCCGATCCGCCGCTCCCCGAGCAGCGCGTGACGCAGACGTTCTGCGGGACGTGAGGTCTTTCCGCCGTCATTGCGAGGAGCGCAGCGACGAAGCAATCCATACCTCCGTGCATGCGAGCCGATGGATTGCTTCGCTTCGCTTGCAATGACGTTGGTGCGACCCTCACACCGTCACCACGATCTTGCCGAACTGCGTGTTCGACTCCAGGTACCGGTGCGCCTCGACGATCTCCTCGAACGCAAACGTCCTGGCGATGATCGGCCTCAAGGTGCCATCGGCAAGCCCGTCGAGGATGAACGCCTTCGCCGCGGTAAGCCGCGCGGGATCGCGCACGATCTCGTGCACGAGGTAGCCGCGCAGGGTCAGGCTCTTGCCGAGCACGTTGGCGAGCGGAAACGGCGTCGGCTCAGGACTGAGTCCACCATATTCGATCAGGATGCCGCCGGGTGCCATCGCCGCCGTCAGCGGCACGAAGGCGGGGCCACCGACGGCATCGAGCACCACGCGCACGCCGTTCGGTCCCGCGATCTGCTCCAGCCTTGATTGCAGATCCTGCTCCGCCGACGCGATCACGTGCGCCGCGCCGGCCTCGCGCAGCGCCTGCGCCTTGGCCGATGTCCGCGTCACCGCTATCGGGACCGCGCCGATACGGTTGGCGATCTGGATCGCCGCGAGCCCGACGCTGCTCGACGCCGCTGTGATGACGACGAACTCGCCTCGCCCGAGCCTTGCAAGATCGACCAGCGCACCGAACGCGGTGAGATACTGCATCCACACCGCAGCGGCCGTTTCAAAATCGAGCGCGGGCGGATGCTTGACGACAAGCTCCGCCGGAAAGGTCGCGAGCTCGGCATGGGCCGGCCAGCGCACCATCGAGACCGGCGGCACGATGCTCACGGCATCGCCCGGCGCAAATTCTTCGACGCCTTCGCCGATCGCCGCGACAATCCCGGCGGCTTCCAGCCCGAGGCCGGACGGCAGCGTCGCGGTCTCGATATAGCTGCCCCGGCGCAGCGAGGCCTCGGCGCGGTTGAGCCCGAGCGCCTTGACTCGGATCTGAACCTCGCGGGGCGCCGGCGGCGCAACCGCGATCTCCTCGATACGCAGCACCTCGGGACCACCATGCTGGTGAAAGCGGACGCCGCGGGCCATGGGCGAACTCCAAAACAATTGAATGGAATGCCGCTATGCCCGGCGGCGATCGCCGGATAAATCACCCGGTAGCTCCGACAATCGAAACCAGGAGTTTTGAATTGGATCGCCTCACCAGCATGGCCGTCTTCGTCAGGGCGGTCGATCTCGGCTCGTTCGCGGCCGCCGCCGATGCGCTCGAGATGTCGGCCCCGATGGTCGGCAAGCATGTGCGCTTCCTCGAACAACGGCTCGGCGTCCGCCTGCTCCATCGCACCACGCGGCGGCAGAGCCTGACCGATTCAGGGCAAGCCTATTACGAGCGCTGCCGCATCGTGCTCGGCGAGGCCGAGGCGGCCGACGCGCTCGCCTCCGATCAATCGTCGCAGCCGCGCGGGCGGCTGCGGGTGACGATGCCGGCGCTGCTCGGCCGCTACTGCATCGTCCCCACGCTGCTGAAGCTCGCGCAGAAATATCCCGCGCTCGAGCTCGATCTTTCGTTCGGCGATCCGATCGCCGATCTGATGGAGGGCGGTCACGACCTTGCGATCAGGACCGGCGAGCTCAACGAGCAATCCGGCGTGATCGCGCGGCGCATCGCGCGCCAGCGCATGGTGGTGTGCGGCTCGCGCGCCTATCTGAAGGCCCATGGCAGGCCGCGCACGCTCGACGAGCTCGGCCGGCACCAGGCGATCGTCTACCGCCGCTCGGGCCGCGTTCGCCCCTGGCTGTTCCCGCGCGCCGGTCTTGCGCCGCACGAGGTCTGGCCGGCCGGGCGGCTCAGGCTCGACGACCTCGAAGCCATCGCGGATGCCGCAGCGCGCGGCATGGGGCTGGCGTGGCTGCCCTCCTGGCTGGTGCGCGAACGCCTCGACACCGGCGCGCTGGTCCGCGTTCTCGGCGACAGCGGGGAATTTCCCTACGATTGCCACGCGCTGTGGCTGCCGACGCCGCGACTGCCACTCAAGATCCGCTTTGCGGTGGATGCGCTCGCGGCCGCGCTGCCGAAGCTCGTGGCGTAGCGCCGCGCCCCCGATTTGTTTGCAACGATTTCGCGCGCGCATCGTTGGCCGTGCAGCGCGGAACGTGCCGCCTCGTCCGATCCAGGTTCCGTGCCGCCGTGATGATGGAGCGCCAGCATGAACCAGCGCGATGACGACCTGAAAACCGCGATCGAGCGCAGCAACCCGAACGGCGTCGAGCCGCCCTTCTCCGAGGACGATCTGCAGCGACAGCAACTCGGGCCGCGCGGCGTGCCCGGGCAACCGGACCCGGCGAAGATGACGCCACAACGCGCCAAGAAGACGCCGGTCGATTCCGGTTCCGGCGGCCACACCGCCTGAACGCCGAAACAACCTGAACGCCGAAACAAGAAGGGTTTCACGATGAGGATCACCAGCTTCAAGGACATGTATGTCGCCGAGCTTCAGGAACTCGCAAGCGTCGAGGAGCAGCTCGCCGTGGCGCTGGCGCGGATGGCGGAGATCGCCTCGCATCCGTCGCTCAAGGATGCGTTCAGCCGCCATCACCGCGAGACCATCGTGCAGGGCGAGCGGTTGAAGTCGCTGCTGCGGATGCACGGGGCCGATCCGCTGGAGCACACCGACCAGGCCATGCAGGCGCTGATCCACGAGACCGCCAAGATGGTCTCGCTGCTGCCCGACGACAATCTGCGCGATGCCGGCCTCGTCGCGTCGGCGCAGAAGCTCGCGCATTACGAGATCGCCGCCTATGGCAGCGCGGCCGCCCTCGCAGGCCAGCTCAACCTGCGCGACGACCAGCGGCTCCTGCACGACAGTCTCGACGAAGAGCGGCACGTCGACACGCTGCTGACGGCGCTCGCCAAGGGTGAGATCAACCAGGACGCCCTCGCCGCGTGACACGGCAGGATGGGTAGCCCGTAGGATGGGTAGAGCGCAGCGAAACCCATCAGCTCATCTCGCGAACGGCACCACTATGGGTTTCGCGGAGTTCTATCATCTGGACGCGCCTTGCGCGGCCCCGTTGGCTCTACTCATCCTACGCATCGACGCGCGCGGGAAAAATGCTGCTGCAAATTTCGCGCTTCGCGGAGCTGCTGTCGTTTTTATCTCGCGACTATTGCCCTGCATGGGCCGTTCGATCAGCCTCTCGTGATTGATGCCATGGGGAAGACGAACGATGAGCTTCAGGTTCAAGCAGGTTTTCGCAGACACCCAACAGGCGCTCGGCGCCGAACCGGCGCAGGCGCAGGCCGTGTTCCAGGCGACTTCGCAACTCGGCGACGGCGTCAATAGCCGCGTTGCCGTGCGGCAGTTCAACGTCAGCGTCGACGAGCCACCGGCGCTGGGCGGCGAGGACACCGCACCGAACCCGGTCGAGTACATTCTCGCCGCGCTCGGCTCGTGCCAGGAGATCACCTATCGGCTCTATGCCGACGCGCTCGGCATTCCCCTCAACGGCGTCTCCGTCAAGCTGTCGGGCGCCATCGATCTGCGCGGCTTCTTCAGCGTCGATCCAGACGTGCGAGCCGGTTTCCAGCAGATCGAGGCCGAGGTCGCCATCGACAGCCCGGCCTCCGCGGCCGACATCGCCCGGCTGAAGGAAACCGTCGACCGTCATTGCCCCGTGCTGGACATCCTGCGCAACCCGACGCCGGTGGATCTGAAGCTGCGCACCGGACCGCTCAGCGTAGCCGCCTAGCTTCGCGATGTGAGCGTTAACTCACTCTCCACCATGCGCCGAGGCCGGCAGCGGTAACCATAAGGCTTAACAGCGCGTCAACGCTCCCCCAACAAGTCTAACTGTTTCTGATGGGGAGAATGGCCCGTGGACGCATTTGCATTCGAATTTATGGGATTGGCGATGATCGCGCTCTGTCTCGTCGTGCTGGCGATGCCCGCCGCGCGCCGGCCGTCGAAGAACATCCGCTACGAGTGAGAGCCGCGAGAAATAAGGCGCTCAAACGTCATCGAATGGCGATATACTCGCGCTGACAAGTCCTGACCTGGACACAAGTTGCGGGAATTGACGACGCTTGAACAACACCGACGTCCCGCAGCCCGGCACACCGCCCGCCACCGCGAGCTCGACGCACTCGCCGCTGGAGGTGCTGCTCATCTTCTTCAAGCTCGGCGTCAGCTGCTTCGGCGGCCCGATCGCCCATATCGGCTATTTCCGCGACGAGTTCGTCACCCGCAGGCGCTGGCTTGACGAACAGGCCTATGCGGATCTGGTCGCGCTCTGCCAATTCCTGCCGGGCCCTGCGAGCAGCCAGGTCGGCTTTTCGCTCGGCCTGATGCGCGCCGGGTACCTGGGGGCGCTGGCCGCCTGGACCGGATTCACGCTGCCCTCGGCGATCGCGCTCGTGCTGTTTGCCTTCGGCGCCAGCGGATTGAGCGGCCCTGCGGGTAGCGGCCTGGTGCATGGCCTCAAGCTGGTTGCGGTGGCGATCGTCGCCCAGGCCGTCTGGGGCATGGCGCGCTCGCTTTGCCCCGATCGCGAACGCGCCTCGATCGCGACGGTCGCAGCACTCGTCATCCTCGCCAGTTCGTCGTCGATCGCGCAGATCGGCGCGATCATTCTCGGCGCCATCGCCGGGCTTTGGTTCTGCCGGGCGCACCAGGCCAACGGAGTCACCCATATCGCGATGCCGGTATCGCGCCGCGTTGGCGTCGCGGCGCTGATCCTGTTTGTCGCGCTGTTGGTCGGACTGCCGCTGCTGTCGCGGACATGGCCCGGCCTCGGCCTGTTCGAGGCCTTCTACCGCTCGGGCGCGCTGGTGTTCGGCGGCGGCCACGTCGTGTTGCCGCTGCTGCGCGAAGCCGTGGTGACGCCGGGCTTTATCGGCGACGATGCGTTCCTGACCGGCTACGGCGCCGCGCAGGCGGTGCCGGGCCCGCTGTTCACCTTTGCCGCCTATCTCGGCGCCGTGATCGGCGGCCTGCCGGGCGCGATCGTCGGCCTCGTCGGCGTCTTCCTGCCGGGACTTCTCGTGCTGCTCGCGGCGCTGCCGTTCTGGGATAGCTTTCGCAAACGGCCGGCGGCGCAGGCGATGATGCGCGGCGTCAACGCCGCCGTCGTCGGCCTTCTGGGGGCCGCGCTCTACAATCCGGTGTGGACCAGCAGCGTGCACCGTCCGCTCGATTTCGGCATCGCGCTGGCCGGCTTCGTCCTGCTCACGGCATGGCGCGCGCCGCCGCTCGTGGTGGTCGTGCTCAGCGCGGCCGCCGGCATCGCCACGGGGCTCCTGCAATCGTGAACGATCGCGCGGTCGTTTCGCCGGGTGGATTAAGAACGCCTTCATGCCTCGCCGCCACGATAGCGGATATATGCCGAGCGTTTCTAAACAACCGGATCCGACCCGAGTTCCCGTGCTGGACCTGCTGCGGCTCGCCGCGGTCGGGGCCGTGATCCTGTACCATTACGGCTTCTGGGGCGTGGCATCGAACGGCGTGCAAAAGGTGGCGATGCCGTACCTCGCCCCGGTCGCGCAATACGGCTTCCTCGGCGTCCCCGTGTTCTTCGCGATCTCTGGCTTCGTCATCGCCTATTCCGCCGAAGGCCGCACGCCGGTCGGTTTCGCGATCGCCCGCTTCAGCCGGATCTATCCGACCTTCGTCATCTGCATGACGCTGACCTTCCTCGCGACGCTGCTGTTGGGCCACGCGTACTTCCACGTGACGTGGGGGCAATGGCTGGCAAACCTCTTTATCGCAGCCCCGATGCTCGGTCAGCCCTACATGGACGACGCCTACTGGTCGCTAGTGATCGAGGTCGTATTCTACGTCTGGATCACGCTGTTCCTGGCCTGGGGCATCTTTCCGCGGCGCATCGACACGCTCATCGTGGCGTGGATCGCAATCACCTTCGCCAACGAGCTGACCCTCGACGTTCCCCTGTTCGAAAAGCTGTTCATGGCCGACGACAGCGGCTTCTTCGCCGTCGGGCTCCTGATCTATGAGCACTACCGGGGACGGCGCGACACCAGGCTGTACAGCCTGCTGACGCTGGCGATCGGCACGGCGACGTTCCAGGCCGTGCACAAGCTGGAGCGGCTCGGCGTCCACACCCATGGCAGCTTCGATCCCCGCGTCGTGACGGTGATCTGCATCGTCTCGCTCGGCATCGTGTTCGCCGCCACTCGCATCAAGTCGGTAGCCCTGCCTGCAGGCCTCGTCAGGGCCGTCGGCGGCATCACCTATCCGCTCTATCTGCTGCATCTGCAGCTCGGCTACGTCATCCTGCTCTTGATCACACCAACGCCGGACGCGCTGTCGACCGCGCTGGTCGTGACGGGCATGGTGGTGCTGGCATGGCTCGTCTGGCGCTTCCTCGAAGGCCCCGCGCATTATCCCGTCAGGGACAGGCTGACGACGCTGGCCTCGCGGCACGGATGGCCGTCACGCGTTCGCGCGAACGAAGCCCGGATCGATCGGGACGACGTTGCCTCGCCAATCGAGGCCAGCAGCATCGCCAACCGCTGATCAGTTCGGCGCACATCGCCGGAACAGCATCCACCCAACGTTGCCGCCGCCGCGAACTTGGGCCGAAGCGAACACCATCATTCATCTGCGATGCGTGGAGACGACGGTCAGGCGCAAGCGGGCGGACGGGCCCCGGGGCGCCTCTGTATCCTTAGACCCGCCCGCTCCATTCTTGATCTCCGGGCATTTCCATTGCCAGTTCATTCGCCAGCTCGAGCGCTTCCTTGACGTCAGGCGTACCTAGACCTTCCGTGAACGTTCGAACGACGGGTAGCAACAGCTCGGCCGCTCGCGCCTGTTTGCCGGAATGTCGCCATAGGCGCGCCAGGCTGACAGCTGACCGTAATTCAAAGGACCGCGCGCTTTGCCTGCGCGCCAGCTCGATCGAGGCGAGGAACATTCGCTCGGCGGATTCAACGGACGATGATCTCGAGTCATTGAGCGTCATCTCACCTTGCAGACGATAGATCTCGGCTTCGTAAAAATGCTCTCCCGTTCTTCTCCCGATCGCCAGTGCGCTGTCGAGTTCGTGCAAGGCAGCATCCGGCAAGCCGGCACTTGCATAAGCCTTCGCGAGCAGGCTTCTGAACCAGCAACTGGCTAGCCGGGCGCTCATGCCCTCGTAACCGTCGATAGCCATTCGCATCTGGTTCAATCCCTCATCGACATTCCCGAGCTCGGTCATCGCCCATCCTCGCAGGATGGTCGTCTGATGCTTCCAATGCAGGAAGCCGTGTTCCGATGAGAGAGCCAGTGCCCTGTTGGTGTAGTCGTGGGTCCCTTCGACATCGCGGAGATGCTGGCAAACGTAAGCGCCGAATGTCAGCGCAAATGACAGCGTGAAGGGGTGGCGAAGGTCTTCCGCTTCCGAAATAGCCTGCTGGCTATATCGGCGCGCCGCGTCAGGACGGCCCAGAAACCACGACACGTACCCGAGATACGAGAGCGAGACGATGCCAGGATGGATGCCATGCGTTGCCGTCAGGGCGCCGTGTAGATCAGGACTGTACAGATTCCTGAAGCGATGAAGGTGATGTTCGGCGGCGTCAAACCGCCCGCGGTACAGCATGGTCATCGCGATCGCCCGATGCGCCTCGATCAGATATCCCGTCTGTTGCGTCGCGGACGAACTTTGGTTCGATGCCTCGCGCCTTGCGAACTGCAGGAGCTCCGCGCTCAGCTCATGCGCCCGTGCGAGATCGCCGCGGATGAAGTGGCACACCCAAAGTCCGCGCGTCGCCGCAAAGACCTTCGCCATGTTGCCAAGATTCCGGCCGAGTTCGAGCGCGCGAACATAGTTCTCCTCGACTTCCTGCACGGCGTATCCCTTTGCCGCGATCAGGGCGGTGCCCAGGGCGATGCGAAGCTCAAGCTCGGACTCGTTTCGGCCCTGCATGCCGGGTGAGGCTTGCAGAACCCCGAGCCCACGACGCAAATGACCGATCGCCTCCAGAGTCGCACCCTTCATTGCGGCCTGCTTTCCGGCCTTGAGCCAGAAACCCGCAGCCGGCTCGCTTTGTCCAGACTCGGTCAGGTGGTAGGCGAGAAGCTCCGGTTCGCGCTCGATCTTTTCCGGATATTTTTCGGCCAGCACGCGTCCGATCTTGGCGTGCAGCGTCCGTCTTTCCCTGTGCAACAAGCTTTCATGCGCCGCATTCTGGATCATCACGTGCTTGAACGAGTACAGCGCCTCCGGCAGAAAGCCGAAGCGGACGATTAATCCGGCTGCCTCCAGATGGTTCAGGGCGGCTTCGATCTGGTCCGCCGGCGCTTCGGCAACCTCGCGAAGGATCTCATAAGAAAACTCGCGGCCGATGGTAGCGCCGATCTGCGCGATTTTCTTGAACGATCCCATCCGGTCGAGGCGGGCCATCAGGGAATCGTTCAATGTCGCGGGAATAGCGAGCTGATGCCACGGACCGGACAAGACGTAACGTCCATGTTGCTCAGTCAAGACGTCGGATTCGAGAACGGCCTTGGTCAGCTCTTCAAGGAAGAGCGGCACGCCATCGGTTTTGACAATGATGTCCTCAATCACCTCTCGGGGAAGCTCCTTTTCTCCAGCCACACGTTCGACCAATATCGTGCGGACCTGTCGGCCGAGACGCTTGAGGTTCGCACTGATGGTGTGCGCGTGATCCTTCCAACCCGGCTGAAACTCCGGACGACCGGTGATCACGACAAGGATCGACGTGGTGCGAACGTTCTCCACCAGCAGATCGAGTACGGCCCGCGAGGTGGGATCGATCCAATGTGCGTCCTCAAAATCGATCAGGAGCGTCTGCCCGCGCGCTTGCGCGAGCAGATGGTTGACGAGCGTGGCGATCGTCGCATCCTTCAGCTGTTGCGGCGAGAGATCCAGGGCCGCGTAGCGGTCCCCGGTGGGAATTGAAAGCAACGCCGCAAGGATCGGCACCACTGTGTCCGCCTCGCCGTTCGAGGCGGCGACACCAGCTTCAAGCTTTGTCAGCCAAAGCGCAGACGCGTTCTCGCCGTCAAGGCCGAGCGCGAATTTGAGATGCTCGATGAAGGGGTGAAAAGCGGTGCTGCTGTAATAGGGAGAGCACTGGAACGAAACTTGTCCGTGCTGATCACCTGCGATCCGCTCCCGCAATTCCTGAACGATCCTGGACTTTCCAATTCCCGGCTCGCCGGTCAGCAGCACGACCTGCCCCTCATGGGCTTTCGCTTGCTGCCAACGCGTGAGCAGCAGCGCAACCTCTTCGGTGCGGTTGACCAGCGGCGTCAATCGGGAGCCCATGGCTGCGGCAAATCGCGTCTCGGCGCGGCAGGGCCGAACCACGAGCCAGGCCTGGGCCTTCGCGGATATCCCCTTCAGCGCGTGAAATCCGAAGTCCTGGTAGTCGAACTTTCCTCTCAGCAGGGATTGCGTCGAAGACGCAATGACGACGCCGTCCGGAGGCGCCAAGGCCTGCAGACGGGCAGCCAGATTTGGGGTCTCGCCGACTGCGGAATCGTGCTCCTCGGTGTCCTGTCCGACCAGGTCTCCGACGACAACAAGGCCGGTCGCAATCCCGATGCGCACACTGGGCTCATGACTTGCAACGTCGCGGGCGTCACTCGCTCTCGCCGACGACAGGCTCCGTACAATTTCGAGCGCCGCGCGCACCGACCGCTCGGCGTCATCCTCATGCGCATTCGGATAGCCGAAATAGACCAGAATGCCGTCCCCGAGGTAGCGGGCCGCGAAGCCTTCGTACCGCTTGACCACGCTGACGCACTTTTCCCTGAAGCTCGCGATCACGTCGCGGACGTCTTCGGGATCGAACTGCTCGGACAGCGAGGTCGAACCGACCATGTCGCAGAACATCACGGTCAGCTGGCGCCGCTCGGCGCTCACCGCCGCGCTTTCCGCGACGCTCCTACCGCCGGCGGGACCTTTTGCCGAACGGGTCAGGGAAGCAACCGCGCGCTGCAAGCGCTTGCGGTCTCCCAGCGGAAGTCCAAGTTCGACCAGATCCTGCTCGGTCAAATCGGGCAGGATGTCCAAACCGATGCGATGCAGGACAAAGAGGTCGCTATACTGGCCGAGATCAACGGTTTCGAGCCAGTGCTTGAGAGCAGCCTCCATATCGGCGCTTGGCTGTTTCTCCGGCATTGTGATCCGTCCGACTGCGGGCCATCGGCGACAATGGGCCTCGTTCGACGATGCCAAGGGACCTGTTTACCCCAGACTGGACGCGTTCACAAAGTGCGAAAACAAGGAGCAGACCGATCGAAGACGCACTCTGCCCTCGGTCACTCGGATATTCGAGATAGCGCACGCGCTGGTATTTTGGCCCTTCGCCGACTGCGATGGCGCTGTAGGCGAAACCAGAGTCGCCCCCTCGGGCGCCATCATCCAACCTCCGGCATGTTCGGTACTCGGCGCGACAAAGGCGCCCGGCGAACGACGGCGTGACTCACGAATTTGCGCGCGGAGCCATTCGATTTTGCGCGCTATGACAGGCAGCCCCTGCCACCGAGTTGCCCGTCTGGGGCTATCCAGTCCTTGGCAACGCTGCCCGGTGCCGTGACCAGCGATTGCTCGCCAATCCGGCACGGAACACCGCGTCAGCGCTGTTGGGGATGGTCTGCGCGAACCATCGGTCGACATCCGGCGAGGTTTGGGTCGTCGGCTCATCGCGATAGCGAAGCCGGCCATAGGCCCCCCGCATCACCATCGTCGTCTTCTCGACGGTTTGACGAGGGTACAGGGTTGCAGCCAGTTTGAGACAGAGATCGTCGAGATCATCCGCGTGCGTGTCGTCCGAGATAGCCGGCACGACGCTGCGGCACTGCGCGCGACCCAGCACGTAGATGACGGGATTTCTCGTTCGCCAGCACAAGCAGAATTCAGCCGGCGCCGCCGGGTGACCGAACTCCGCCGTCATAGCGGTATCGAACATCCGCTTGAAAGAGCCGCGACCACGATGCGTGTCTCTGACGGCGGTACCCGAGAGATAGATCACCGACGTGCTGGCAAGGGCGAGGCGCTGAATGATGAGGTAAGCCACGCATTCACCGCCGTGATGGAGCAGGACAATGCCGTGGTCGGGCTTGAACGGAGAGTGTTCGCGGGACCAGAACTTTTCCTCCGTCAACCAATTCGTGTCGATGATGCTGTTGATGCTCTCGAGCACTGCATCGCGGCGTTGTTCCGGGACTTCAGAGGCGATTTGAAACAGCTCGCTGGTGACAGCCCCGGGCTGCGTCGCGATCACGATAGCGGCTCCTTGGTCATCGACTTCAGGTTGCTTTGGCAGAATACGGCACCCATGATCGGCCAGGCAAGCCGGCCCCGAGAAAGCTCAGCACTCCGGTTGACCCAAATCGCCATCCCGACGGCGCAAGCTCCCGCAGCGGCGCGCCCCCACTACGACTGTCATCGTCCGCGAAAGCGGGCGATCCAGTACGCCGCGGCCTCTCGGTTCGAGCACAACTGTCTCTGGAATACTGGGCGGATTCAACCGGTCGAGCCGGGCGATCAAAGCTGCAAGTGGGGACGCAATGACGGCGCGGTGCGCCTCGTCACCATGACGGGTCGGTTGCAGAAGTCCGCAAATGTCACAGCCCCAAGCGTGGCGACGCATGACTTCGGAATAATGGAAAAATATCGCTGATTTGCCCGACGTGTCAAGTTGCCGTGTCGAACACGCTAGCTGTCGGCTCCTTTGCATGGGGTTGTTTTCGATATTTTGGTCGTGCGCCCCGGCGCCAGCGGGCTATCGCCTGTGGCGCTCAGCCCCCGATCGTCATGCCCGGTCAAGCCGGGCGGTGACACCGAAGGTGGCGGACGACCGACGAACTGCCGGCACGACCGGGCCGAAAACACCCTCGAATCACGCCCAATCAATTCAAAAATGGCCCGTCCCTCACCCCGCGCAGGGCCAAAATCCCTGCAAGACCCTTGACATAGCTGCCCTTTCGGCAGAACGCGTGTGGTCAAGCCGTTATGGACACTTCATGGATTTGATTAGCACGACCTCCGACCTCGCCGCCGCCTGCGACCGGCTCGCCAAACACAAGGTCATCACTGTCGACACCGAGTTCCTGCGGGAGACGACCTACTATCCGCTGCTCTGCGTCGTGCAGATGGCCAGCGCGGACGAAGCCGTCGTGGTCGACGCGCTGGCACCCGGCATCGACCTCAAGCCGTTCTTCGACCTGATGTCGAACGAGGCCGTGCTCAAGGTATTCCACGCCGCGCGGCAGGACATCGAAATCGTCTGGCACCTGTCCGGCACGATCCCGCATCCGATCTTCGACACCCAGGTCGCCGCCATGGTGCTCGGCTATGGCGACAGCATCGCCTACGACCAGCTCGTCGACCGCGTCACCGGCCACCGCCCCGACAAGACCCATCGCTTCACCGACTGGTCGCGCCGGCCGCTGACCGACGAGCAGCTCCACTACGCCGTCTCCGACGTGACGCATCTGCGCGAAGTGTTCGCAGCCCTCGATGCCGATCTGAAGAAGCGCGACCGTAGTGACTGGGTCAGCGAGGAGATGGAGGTCCTGACCTCGCCGAAGACCTACGACTTCCATCCCGAGCGCGCCTGGGAGCGGCTCAAGACCCGCGTGCGTAAGCCGCGCGAGCTCGCGGTGCTGATCGAGGTCGCGGCCTGGCGCGAGCAGGAGGCGCAGAGCCGCGACGTGCCGCGTTCGCGCGTGCTCAAGGACGATGCGGTCGGCGATATCGCCACCCATGCGCCGACCTCGCTGGAGAAGCTCGGCAATCTGCGCTCGCTGCCGAAGGGCTTTGAGCGCTCGAAATGGGGCGCTGACATCATTGCCGCCGTGCAGCGCGGGCTCGCCCGCGACCAGGCCATGCTGCCCAAGCTGGAGAAGCCGAGAAACAATTCCAACGGCGCGGCGACCGTCGAGCTGTTGAAGGTGCTGCTGCGCATGACCTCGGAGCGCCACGGCGTCGCCAGCAAGGTGATCGCCACCGTCGACGACCTCGAGCAGATCGCGGCCAGCGATCAGGCCGAGGTCGGCGCCCTGCACGGCTGGCGCCGCGAACTGTTCGGCGAGGCCGCGCTCAAGCTCAAGCACGGCCAGCTTGCGCTGGCGATCGACAAGGGCCGCGTGGTGCGGGTGGACCGGGGTTAGCGCGTCCGCCTGGTGCCCGCCAGGTTCCACCGGCAGTCGGCCAGTGGCCGAACGTGTTGCCCCAGAGTTCGACCGGCACAGGCTGAGGTTGCGTCACGCAAAACCACCGCGCTTGCTAAGGCGCAATTTTCGTGTTGCAATCCGTTCACAATCGGATTTGCGGCCGTTCGACTGTGCGTTTCGCGACGTTGATATCCAAGGCTTCGATGTACAGGGCCTCGAGAGGCGAAACTTCGGACTTGAAGACTTTGGATCTGACGACCCGGGAAGTGAACAGACAGCGCAAAGTCCGCTTGTGGCGTGGCACGTGGAAAACGTGGCCGCGTCTTTTTTATGTCTAAACTGGGAGAGAGACGATGCCGAAGGGTACCGTCAAATGGTTCAACCCGACCAAAGGTTACGGGTTCATCAAGCCAGCCGTCGGCGACAAGGACGTGTTCGTCCACATCTCGGCGGTCGAGCGCGCGGGCCTCAGCACATTGAACGAGAACCAGTCCGTCGAGTACGAGCTGGTGGAGAACCGCGGCAAGGCGTCGGCAGAGAACCTCAAGGTTCACTGAACGCCGCTGCCAGCGGAATTCATCCTGATGCCTCCCCCGGCCGCATCACCCCGGGGGATGTCTCCTGCAACCGCGCGCTAAGGCGCCGGCGCGATCAGGGTATGGTCGGTTGCGCCGCTGCCCAGGGTCCTGCAGAGATCGCCTTCCAGCTTGAGCCGGCCGCTCGCCAGCAGCCGCAGCGCCTCCGGATAGATGCGATGCTCGATGGTGATCACGCGCGCGGCGAGCGTCTCGGCCGTGTCGTCGTCAGCGACCGTGACCGCGCCCTGCATCACGATCGGTCCGGCGTCGGTCTCCGGGATCACGAAATGCACCGTCGCTCCGGACAGCTTGACCCCTGCACGCAACGCCTGGCCGTGCGGATCGAGACCCGGAAAGCAAGGCAGCAGCGAGGGATGGATGTTGAGCATCCGCCCGTACCAGTGCCGCGCGAACTCGGCGGTGAACAGCCGCATGAAGCCGCCGAGGCAGATCAGCTCGACCTGCCTGTCGTCGAGCGCCCGCTGCAGCACGGCCTCGAAGCCGGCGCGGTCCTTGCCGAACGGCTTGCTCTCGATGACGATGGTCGCAATGCCGCTCGCGGCCGCCTTCTCGAGCCCGGCAGCATCGGCACGGTTCGAGATCACAGCCACGATCTCGGCCGGGAAATCCTCAGCCTTCGCAGCCTCGATCAGCGCGGCCATGTTGGAGCCGCGGCCGGAGATCAGGATGGCGACGCGGCGCTTCATCGCGAGAGATCGAGATGACCGTTATAGACCACGCGATGCTCGCCTTTGGCCTCGATCACCTCGCCGAGCAGCGCCACGGTCTCGCCGCCGGCGGTGAACGCCTCGGTCACGGCGTCGACCGCATCAGCCTTGACGATCGCGATCATGCCGATGCCGCAGTTGAAGGTGCGCAGCAGCTCGAGCTCGGCGATGCCGCCCTGCTCGGCCAGCCATTTGAACACCGGCAGCACCGGCAGCCGCGCCAGATCGATGCCGACGCCGAGATGCTTCGGCAGCACGCGCGGAATGTTGTCGGTGAAGCCGCCGCCGGTGATGTGGGCGAGCCCCTTCACCGCGCCGGTGTCGCGGATCGCGCGCAGGCAGGATTTCACATAGAGCCTGGTCGGCGTCAGCAGCGCGGCGCCAAGCGTCATGACCGGCGCGAACGGCGCCGGCGCGTCATAGGCAACGCCGGACTGCTCGACGATCTTGCGCACCAGCGAATAGCCGTTGGAGTGCACGCCGGAGGAAGCCAGCCCGATCACGGCATCGCCCGCCGCGATATCCGCGGTCGGCAGCAGCGTGCCGCGCTCGGCCGCGCCGACCGCAAAGCCGCCGAGGTCGTAATCGCCATCCTTGTAGAGGCCGGGCATCTCGGCGGTTTCGCCGCCGATCAGCGCGCAGCCGGATTCGCGGCAACCCTCGGCGATACCAGCGACGATCTGCGCGGTGGCCTCCGGGTGCAGCTTGCCGCAGGCGAAATAGTCGAGGAAGAACAGCGGTTCCGCGCCCTGCACGACGAGGTCGTTGACCGACATCGCGACCAGATCGATGCCGATGCCGCCATGAATGCCGGTCTCGATCGCGATCTTCAGCTTGGTGCCGACGCCATCGGTCGCGGCCACCAGGACCGGATCCTTGAAGCCGGCGGCCTTGAGGTCGAACAGCCCGCCGAAACCACCGATCTCGGCGTCCGCGCCAGGCCGCGCGGTGGCCCGCACCATCGGCTTGATCAGATCGACCAGTCGATTGCCGGCGTCGATATCGACACCCGAATCCGCGTAAGTGAGCCCGTTTTTGCGCTCGGTCATGCCCAATTCCAGATGATCAGGGGCTGGTTACGAGGAATTCCGCCCCCGCGCAATGGCTCGCGGCGCTGCTGCCGCGATACTATGTAGATAACACAAGGCGGCTGCGCAAAAGAGCCGGATATCGAGTAAAATCAGGCTTCTAGCCGGGAAGCGATCCAAGTTGAGCATTCCGAACATCATCACCCTCGGCCGCATCATCCTGGTGCCGGTGATCGTCTGGGCCATCGTGTCCAGCCAGATGGAGATTGCGTTCGCGATCTTCGTGATCGCCGGCGTCTCGGACGCGGTCGACGGTTTCCTCGCCAAGCGCTTCAACATGACGAGCGAGCTCGGCGCCCTGCTCGATCCGCTCGCCGACAAGGCGCTCCTGGTGTCGATCTATGTCGCGCTCGGAATCTGGGGCGCGGTGCCGCGCTGGATCGTGATTCTCGTGGTGTCACGCGACATCATGATCGTCTCCGCCGTGATTGTGTCATGGTTGTTCGACAAGCCAGTCGAGATGAAGCCGCTGATGGTGTCGAAGCTGAACACGGTGGCGCAGGTCGCGTTCGCAGCGCTGGTGCTGGCCTCGCTCGGCTTCGGCTTTCAGCCGCACCCTTACGACCTGATCCTGATGGGCCTGGTCACGATCTTTACTTTGGGTTCGGTGTCCCTCTATCTCGTGGAGTGGGTGCGGCACATGAGCACGATCGAAGCTCGGTAGGCGGGATCCGGAAAAGTGGAAGCCGGTTTTCCCGCGACAAACGCAACGCGTTTACGCATAGCTAGATAAAGTGGTTTGGAGACCTGCGTGGCCAGTAGCGTTCAACCTCGTCAATTGGCCTTGGCCCTGCCGCACGAGGAGAAGCTGACCCGCGACGATTTCCTTGAGGGCCCTGCCAATGAGGCGGCGCTGGCGCTGATCGACGGCTGGCCGGACTGGCCAAACCGAATCATGCTGCTGGTCGGGCCTGACGGCTCCGGCAAAAGCCACCTCGCCGCGATCTGGGCCGAGAGCGCCGGCGCGCGCTCGACCGCGGCGCATGCGCTGACCGCCGACACGGTGCCGACCGCGCTTGCGACCGGTGCGCTGGTGGTCGAGGACCTGAGGCCGTCGGATTTCGACGAGCGCGCGATGTTTCATCTGATGAATCTGGCGCGCCAGGACGATGCCTACGTGCTGATCACGGCGCGCATTCCGCCCTCGGCGTTCGAGATCGAATTGCGCGACCTGCGGTCGCGGCTCCGCGCGGTGCCGACCGTGACGCTGCTGCCGCCGGACGACCAGCTGTTCCGCGGCCTGATTGTCAAGTTCTGCGCCGACCGCCAGATGAGCGTGGACGAACCGCTCGTCAGCTATCTGAGCAACCGGATCGAGCGTTCCTACGTTGCCGTCCGGCAGGCGGTCGAGCTCCTGGATACCGAGGCACTCCGGCTCGGCCGTCCCGTCACGCGGGCGCTGGCGGCGGAGCTGTTGCGCGACGCCTGATCCATCCCGCGGCTTGACGGCGCAGGCGAGCGGAACATCAATGTCATCGAAACGTCATCGCAATATCACATGGTCTCTGCGGCTCTCGGCTACACCGCCCCGGCCCCTGCCCTGAATTGGACCAGCACTTTATGGACTCGGCACAAGCTACTGAAATCAAAGAAAAAGAGGCGGAGTTTCCCGCCATTCCCGCAATCGCGACCAGCCCCGAACGCTTCATCAACCGGGAGCTGTCCTGGCTGCACTTCAACCGGCGGGTGCTCGAGGAATCGGTCAATCTCGGCCATCCCGTGCTGGAGCGGGTCCGCTTCCTGTCGATTTCGGCGAATAACCTCGACGAGTTCTTCATGGTCCGTGTCGCCGGCATCAAGGCGCAGGTCCGCGAGGGCATTACCGAGCGCAGCCCGGACGGCCTGCTGCCGGCCGATCAGCTCGTGATGATCAACAAGACCGTCTCGCAGCTCGCCTCCGACCAGCAGGCGATCTGGAGCGACCTGCGGGATATCCTGGCCAAGGTCGGCATCCAGCTGGTCGACGGCCGCGACGTCACCAAGTCCGAGCGCAGCTGGATCGAGGATCACTTCCTCCACAGCATCTTCCCGCTGCTGACGCCGCTGGCGATCGACCCGGCGCATCCCTTCCCGTTCATCCCGAATCTCGGCTTCACGGTGGCGCTGCAATTGTCGCGGATCTCCGACGGCAAGGCGATGAACGCGCTGATCCGCATGCCCGGCAAGATCGACCGCTTCATCCGCATCCCCTCCACCAAGGAAGGCGCGCCGGCGCGGCTGATCACGCTGGAGCAGGCCACCGGTCTCTTCATCGGCCGCCTGTTCCCCGGCTACACCGTCAAGGGCCAAGGCGCATTCCGCATCATCAGAGACTCCGAACTCGAAATCGAGGAAGAGGCCGAAGACCTCGTTCGCCTGTTCGAGACCGCGCTCAAGCGGCGACGCCGCGGGTCGGTGATCCGGCTCGAGATCGAGGCCACGATGCCAGAGGAGCTGCGCATCTTCGTGCAGCACGCCTTGTCGGCCGCAGACGACGAAGTGATCCTGGTCGACGGCGTGCTGGCGATGAACGAGCTGTCGCAGCTCACCCGCCTCAATCGCCCCGACCTCGAATTCCCGCCCTATGTGCCGCGCCACCCCGAGCGGGTGCGCGATCATGGCGGCGATATCTTCGCCGCCATCCGCCAGAAGGACCTCGTGGTCCATCACCCCTACGAATCCTTCGACGTCGTGGTGCAGTTCCTGCAGCAGGCGGCACGCGATCCCGACGTGGTCGCGATCAAGCAGACGCTCTATCGCACCTCGAACAATTCGCCGATCGTGCGCGCGCTGGCGGAAGCCGCCGAGGCCGGCAAGTCGGTGACCGCGCTGATCGAGCTGAAGGCGCGCTTCGACGAGGAAGCCAATATCCGCTGGGCCCGCGACCTCGAACGCGCCGGCGTGCAGGTGGTCTACGGCTTCATCGAATTGAAGACGCATGCCAAGCTGTCGATGGTGGTGCGCCGCGAGGGCGGCAATCTCACGACCTATGTGCACACCGGCACCGGCAACTATCACCCGGTCACCGCGCGCATCTACACCGACCTCTCCTACTTCACCTCGGATCCGATCATCGGCCGCGACGTCGCGCGGGTCTTCAACTACATCACCGGCTATGCCGAGCCGAGCGACATCGAGAAGATGGCGGTGTCGCCGCTGACGCTGCGCAAGCGGATCATCGAGCACATCCACGGCGAGATCGCGCACGTCAAGCACGGCCGGCCCGGCGCGGTCTGGATGAAGATGAATGCGCTGGTCGACCCTGATATCATCGACGCGCTGTACGAGGCCTCGCAGGCCGGCGTCTCGGTCGAGCTCGTGGTGCGCGGCATCTGCTGCCTGCGGCCGGGGCTGCCGGGACTGTCGGAGAACATCCGCGTCAAATCGGTGATCGGCCGGTTCCTGGAACACGGCCGAATCTATTGCTTCGGCATGGGTCAGGGCCTGCCGAGCACAAAAGCTGCTGTGTATATCTCGTCCGCCGACATGATGCCGCGGAACCTCGACCGTCGCGTCGAGGTTCTCTGTCCGCTGCAAAATCCCACGGTGCATCAGCAGGTTCTCGAACAGATCATGGTCGCGAACCTGAAGGACACCGAGCAAAGCTGGCAATTGTTGCCGGATGGGTCGTCAACGCGTATGAAGGCCGCGAAAGGCGAAGAGCCCTTCAATCTGCATGACTACTTCATGACAAATCCGAGTCTGTCCGGCCGTGGTAAGTCTCTCAAGGAATCTTCACCGCGCCGTCTCACGCGTCGCAACGAGCGTCAGCAGCCATCGTCTTAAGGGGGCCTTACGGTGAAGCGGCCGCGGAAGCGCGCTTCCAGCGTCGCTGTCATCGATATCGGCTCGAACTCGGTTCGTCTCGTGGTCTACGAGGCGATGGCGCGCAGCCTCATCACAATCTTCAACGAGAAGGCGCTGTGCGGGCTCGGGCGCGAGGTGCAGAGCACCGGCCTGCTCGCAACCGATGCCGTCAACAAGGCGCTCACCGCGCTGCGCCGTTTTCGTGCGCTGTGCAGGATCCAGCAAGTCGGCCGCGTCTACGCGATCGCGACCGCGGCCTGCCGCGACGCCAAGAACGGTCCGGACTTCATCGCCAAGGCCGAGCGCATCTGCGGCGCCAAGATCGAGATCCTCACCGGGCCGCGTGAAGCGAAGCTATCCGCGCTCGGCGTCGTCTCGGGCGTGCACAATCCGAACGGCATCGTCGGCGATCTCGGCGGCGGCTCGCTTGAACTGATCGATGTCAAGGGCAGCCGCGTGCGCAGCGGCGTGACGCTGCCGCTCGGCAGCCTCGCGCTGCAGGACCTCTCCAACAAATCGCTCAAGCGCGCCGAACGCATCGTCAAGAACGAGCTGCTCGGCGTCGCCCAGCTCAAGACCGGGCGTGGCCGTACCTTCTATGCCGTCGGCGGCACCTGGCGTGCGCTGGCGCGCATTCACATCATCCAGAGCGGCTACCCGCTCAAGGTGATGCACGGCTATTCGATCCCGGCGGCCGACGCCCTCGACTTCGCGCAGCGGCTGCGACGGCTGGCGGCCACCAACATGCTGGCCAATATCGAGTCGGTCGCCGACGCGCGGCGGCCGCTATTGGCCTATGCCGCGCTCGTGCTCGAATACATCATCCGCGTGGCCCAGCCGAAGACCATCGTGTTCTCGACCTTCGGCGTACGCGAGGGCCTGCTCTACGAGATGCTGCCGCAGGCCGAACGCGCCAAGGACGGACTGCTGTGCGCCGCGCAGAACCTCAACGAATTGCTGTCGCGCTCGGCCCGCCACGCCCAGGAGCTGACGGCGTGGACCGACCGGCTGGTGCGCGTCGTCAGGCTGCGCGAGACTGAGGAAGACCGCAGGCTGCGGCACGTCGCCTGCCTGCTCTCCGACATCGGCTGGCGGGTGCATCCCGATCATCGCGGCGAGGAAACCCTCAGCCTGATCATGAACGGCAATTTCGGCTCGATCACGCATCAGGGCCGCGCCTTCGTCGCGCTCTCGGTGTTCTATCGCTACGCCGGGCTCAGCGAGGAAAACGAGCCGCCGCCGCAGATCCGCGCGCTGGTGACGCCGGCGATGGACGAGCGCGCCCGCGTGCTCGGCGCCGCATTCCGCGTCGCGCATCTGATCACGGCGGCGCGCACCGGCGTGCTGCCGGCAACCCATTTCCGCACCCAGGGCCGCAAGCTGATGCTGGTGTTCGAGCACCGGATGGTGGATCTGGTCGCCGACCGCGTCGGCAGCCGCTTCAAGCAATTGGCGCGGCTGGTCGGGCGCGCCGGCTCGATCGTGCGGCGCTAGGGCATGATCCGGAAAAGTGCGAAGCGGTTTTCCCTCGCGACAAACGCGGAATGCGCTTGCGCGGAGATCATGCTCAAACAACGAGCTCGACCCAATCGCATCGCGATTTAGGGCTCACGCCGCCTTGGCGGCGTGCTTGGCCTTGCGGAGTGCGTGGCGGCGCCAGATCGACCCCACGACCAGCACCACGATGATGCCGAGCACCGCGAGCGCGATCTCGCCGCCATTGCCGCCATGGGCGAATTGCGGCGACATCCCGACCGACGTCAGCCAGGAATCGAGCTTGGTACCGAGCGGTCCGGCGAACAGCGCGTCCAGCTTCGGATACACGGCGGGATCGGTCGCGATGACGTCACCCGCGATCCAGCCGAGCAGCGCGGCACCGGCCCAGACCAGGACCGGCAGCTTGGTGAGCAGCGCCATGATCAGCGCCGCGCCGGCAACGATCAGGGGAACGCTGATCGCAAGTCCGAGCACCAGCAGCGGCACGCTGCCATTAGCGGCGGCAGCCACGGCGATCACATTGTCGAGGCTCATCACGATGTCGGCGACGACGACGATCTGAACCGCGGCCCACAGATGCGAGGCCGCGTGCACGCTGTCCTCGTCCTCCTGCTCCGGCACCAGCAGCTTGGCGGCAATCACGATCAGCGCCAGCCCGCCGACCAGCTTCAAATAGGGAAGCTCCATCAGGCTGGCGACGATGCCGGTGAAGATGACGCGCAGCAGCACCGCCGCGGCGGCGCCGAGAATCATGCCCCACAGGCGCTGGCGCGGCGCGAGCCCGCGGCAGGCGAGCGCGATCACGAGCGCGTTGTCGCCCGACAGCAGGACGTTGATCCAGATGATCTTGCCGACGGCGACCCAGAACGTCGGCGTCGCCATCTCGTTCTTGAATTCGGTGAAGAACGCGCCGATGTACGCCGGATCAAAGATCTGCCACAGCCAGTCCACAGCGAGTCCTATTCGGCCTTGCGGCCGCCCCTGGCGGCGGTCGTCCGCCGCTCCCCGGTTCTACTTCGACGCGGTCTCCTCGGGAGACCGCGCCACTTTCAGCAATACGGTGTCAGCCGACGATCTCGTTGCCGGCGAAGAACTGCGCGATCTCGATCACCGCGGTCTCCGGCGCATCCGAACCGTGCACCGAGTTCTCGCCGATCGACTTCGCATAGAGCTTGCGGATGGTGCCTTCAGCGGCCTTCGACGGGTCGGTCGCGCCCATCACGTCGCGATATTTCAGGATAGCGCCCTCGCCTTCCAGCACCTGGACCACAACCGGGCCCGAAGTCATGAAGTCGACCAGCTCGCCGAAGAACGGACGCGCCTTGTGGACGGCGTAGAAGGTCTCGGCCTGGCCGCGGGTCATACGGATGCGCTTCTGCGCCACGACCCGCAGGCCCGCCTTCTCGATCACCGCATTGACCGCGCCGGTCAGGTTGCGCTCGGTGGCGTCGGGTTTGATGATCGAAAAGGTGCGTTCAATCGCCATGATTTCGTCCTTGTAAACTTGGCTGGGAGTTGCCGGGGCTTATATCGGCGCGATGGGATAACGGCAAGCGACCCTGTGACGCGTTAGCCTTTAGTTTTGACGCATTTTCACGACGAAAACCGTCGTTAGGGCGCCCTCCGGACAGCGGCCGGCTCGGCCAACTTACCGCGATTTCACCTAGGTGAACCCATTCTGTCAGCGCCGTGCCGCTGCCGTTCAGCTCAAGTCACATAGGCTCTGCAGCGATCGGACGCCTTGCTGGCCCCCCATCCGCAAGCCTCACAGGACGTCTCGGGAAATGTCACCGCGGGCGTGTCGCGCGCGCCCATACCTCGAGGAGACGATCATGTTACGCAAACTCTCGCTTGCCGCCGTCGCCGCGGTTTCGCTCGGTGCCGCCGCGCTCGCCCCGACCTCCGCTTCTGCGTGGGGTGGTTGGCATGGCGGCTGGCACGGTGGATGGCACCACGGCTGGTGGGGCGGTCCGCGCGTCATCGTCGGCCCGGCCTATTACGGCGGTTATGGCTACGGCGGCGGCTGCTACGTGCGCCGCGTGGTGCCGACCCCGTGGGGGCCCCGCTGGCGCCTGGTCAACCGCTGCTACTGATCCATCGAATCTACGACTGCTCCCCTGACTTGCTTCTCGCCCCGGCCCTCGCGCCGGGGCTTTTTTCGGGTCCGCCGGGGGAACCCGGGCATATATGGGACCCACTACCTCAAGGCGAGAGCAAGGCGCGGAAACCAAATTCGGGGTCGCGACTTGTCATGGCGAGGAGCTACTCGAACATGCGAGGTGGAACTCGCCAAGAGACATGCCATGACGATGACAATGAGCAAGATCGACAAGGACGCCGATCAGATTGATCACAAGACCTGCCGTTACATCTGCGATGCCGTAGGCGAACGGCTTCAGCAAAGCATGCGGCCAGAGCCCGCACTTTCGTCACGCCTGCAGCAACTCCTCGACGAGATGCAACGACGGGAAGGCGATCGCCATTAGATGTTGAGGGCTGACCAGCAGCCCAATTGCGTTTTTGCAACAGCTCCGGGAGAGATTTTACGAACAGACGGGGTTGCGTTTGGCGGCGGGTCCGGTGACAACGCTGCATGCTCTCCATCACTGACATCTCGGTCCGGATCGCCGGACGGCTGTTGATCGATCACAGTTCGGTGCAAATTGTACCCGGAGCCCGCGTCGGATTTGTCGGCCGCAACGGCGTCGGCAAATCGACGCTGTTTCACGCCATCCGGGGCGACATCCCGACCGAGAGCGGCAGCATCGCGCTGCCGCCGCGCTGGCGTATCGGCAGCCTCGCGCAGGAAGCGCCCGACGGGCCCGAAAGCCTGATCAACGTCGTGCTGAAGGCCGATCTCGAGCGCGACGCGCTGCTGCGCGAGGCCGAGACGGCGCACGATCCGCACCGGATTGCCGAAATCCAGACCCGGCTGGTCGACATCGACGCCCATTCCGCGCCCGCCCGTGCCGCGGCGATCCTCTCCGGCCTCGGCTTCTCGACATCAGACCAAGCGCGGCCGTGCGCGGAATTTTCCGGCGGCTGGCGCATGCGCGTGGCGCTGGCGGCGACGCTGTTCTCCGCGCCCGACCTCCTGCTGCTGGACGAGCCGACCAACTATCTCGATCTCGAAGGCACCTTGTGGCTCGAGAACCACCTCGCCAACTATCCGCGCACCGTGATCGTGATCAGCCACGACCGCGACCTGCTGGACACCTCGGTCGATCAGATCCTGCACCTCGATCGCGGCCGGCTGACGCTCTACAAGGGCACCTATTCCTCGTTCGAGGACCAGCGCGCCGCGCGCGAGTTGCTCGACGCCAAGCACGCCAAGCGGCAGGCCGATGAGCGCAAGCGCCTGCAGGATTTCGTCGACCGCTTCAAGGCCAAGGCCTCGAAGGCGCGGCAGGCGCAGTCGCGCGTGAAGATGCTGGAGCGGATGAAGCCGATCACCGCGCTGGTGACCCAGGATGTTCATGAGATCTCGTTCCCGGCGCCGGAGAAGCTGCTGTCGCCGCCGATCATCGCGGTCGATGACGTCTCGGTCGGCTACGAGCCCGGCAAGCCGGTGCTCAATCGCGTGACGCTGCGCGTCGATACCGACGACCGCATCGCGCTGTTAGGAGCCAACGGCAACGGCAAGTCGACGCTGGTCAAGCTGCTGGCGGGCAAGCTCGCGCCGATTGCCGGCCGGATCACGAGGGCCGACAAGCTGTCGGTCGGCTATTTCGCCCAACACCAGGTCGACGAGCTCAATCTCGACAGCTCGCCCTATGATCACATCCGCAAGCTGATGCCGGAGGCGCCGGAGAGCAAGGTGCGCGGCCGCGTCGGCGCGATCGGCTTCTCCGGCAAGGCCGGCGACACGCTGGTGAAGAGCCTGTCGGGCGGCGAGAAGGCGCGGCTGCTGCTGGGGCTTGCCACGTTCTACGGCCCGAACATGATCATCCTGGACGAGCCGACCAACCACCTCGATATCGACAGCCGTGCGGCGCTCGCGGAGGCGATCAACGAATTCCCCGGCGCCATCATCATGGTCTCGCATGATCGCTATCTGATCGAGGCCTGCGCCGACCGCCTGTGGGTCGTGGCCAACCAGACCGTCACGGCCTATGACGGCGATCTCGACGAATATCGACGCATGATCCTGTCGGCCAATGACGGCCGGCCGGCCTCGCGCGAGCGCGTCAAGGAGGCCGCGAAGCCGGAGCGCATCCGCAACGAGAAGCGTGCTTCACCCAGGCAGCGGGTCGCGCAAGCTGAGGCCGAGATCGAGCGCATCAACGCCATCATCGCCAAGATCGATACCGCACTCGCATTGCCCGATATTTTTACCCGCGACCCCAAGCAGGCCGCGCAACTGACCAAGGCGCGCGCCGGCGCCGAGAGCGCGTTACAGCGCGCCGAGGAAGACTGGCTGGAAGCCAGCGCCGAACTCGACGAAGCGGCGAGTTAGACCGGGCGGAGCCACATATCCGATGTCGTCCCTGCGAAAGCAGGACCCATAACCACAGATGGTCGTTGCTGCACGATCGTCGAACGACGAGTCCCCATAACCACATCCGCCGCGGCGTATGGGTCCCTGCTCCCGTGCGCAATTGCGCACTAGGCAGGGACGACCCGTGGAGGGAGCCGAGGCTCTCATTCTATCCGGTGTGATGTCCGCGCGTCCGGTATCATGCCCGCGCATGCAGGCATTGGCCTGCCGCTGCGGCGAAAACGCTCTAGGTGGTGTGGACACTTATCGCAGCCATAGGACGATGGCAGCGAGAGTGACGACGGCCCGGTAATTCCGGGCGGTC
>NZ_JAUMTJ010000015.1:0-153870 GCF_032654765.1 Bradyrhizobium sp. 33ap4
TCTTGGTCCAGGGCATCGTGCTCTCCCTCGAATCTTTGCAAATCCGATGGAATCACACCCCACTGAGATCACTCACCCATTTTTCAGTCAGGCTCTCAGGATGACGGGTCTTGTTTTGCGGCACTCATGGTGAGGAGCACCGCTTGCGGCGCGTCTCGAACCACGAGGCCGAGTTACCTCCGTAGCCGCTGAAGGTCATATGCGATTGCCCTACCCGCAAGCGGGAGAGGGAGCCGACTGCCGATGCAGCGGCTGTCCTTCAACTCCTCGGCACCGGCTGCCGGCGCGCCGGGCGGGTCATGGCCTCGAGCTCGAGGAGCTGGTTGAGCTGCGCTTCGGTCAGCAGTTTTTCCTCCAGCACGATGTCGGCGACCGAGCGGTTCTCCTTGAGCGCACGGCGCGCCACGCGCGATGAGGCTTCGTAGCCGAGCGACGGCGCCAGCGCCGTGATCAGGCCGATCGAGCCCTGCACCAGGCTGCGGCAACGCTCGCGATCGGCCTCGATGCCGTCGACACAGCGCTTGGTCAGCGTATCGACCGCCGCCGTCAGCATGCGCAGCGAACTCAAGACGCAATAGCCGATGGTCGGCTCGAACGCGTTGAGTTGCAACTGGCCGCCTTCGGCGCACATCGTGACCGTGAGGTCGTGCCCGATCACCAGGAAAGCCACCTGGTTGACCACTTCGGGAATGACAGGATTGACCTTGCCGGGCATGATCGACGAGCCGGCCTGCACCGCGGGCAGGCGGATTTCGCCGATGCCGGTGCGCGGTCCGGACGACAACAGCCGCAGGTCGTTGCAGATCTTTGAGAGCTTGACCGCGACGCGCTTGAGCACGCCGGAGAACAGCACGAAGGCGCCGAGATCGGACGTCGCCTCGATCAGGTTGGAGGCAAGCACCATCGGCTGGCCGGACAGCCGCGACAATTCCTCGACCGCGAGCGCCGCATAGCGCGGATCGGCATTGATGCCGGTGCCGATCGCGGTGGCGCCGAGATTGACCTCGCGGAACAGCGCGGAAATCTCGTTCAGGCGCGCGACATCCTCCTTCACGGTCACGTGGAAGGCATCGAATTCCTGGCCGAGCGTCATCGGCACCGCATCCTGAAGCTGGGTGCGCCCCATCTTCAACACGTCGGCGAACTCCACCGCCTTGCCTTTGAGCGAGTAGGCGAGATCGTCCAGCGCGCGCACCAGCGGCTGGGTGGCGAAAATCACCGCGAGCCGCAGCGCGGTCGGATAGGCGTCGTTGGTCGACTGCGCCATGTTGACGTCGTCGTTCGGATGCAGCGCGTGATAGTCACCCGGCTTGCGCCCCATCAGCCGCAGCGCGACGTTGGCGATCACCTCATTGGCGTTCATGTTGGTCGACGTGCCGGCGCCGCCCTGGATCGCGTCGACGACGAAGGATTCGGCATAGACCTTGTCGGTCGCAATCTGGGTGCAGGCCGCTTCGATCGCATCCGCCTTCTCCGGTGCGAGATAGCCGAGCCGCTTGTTGGCGCGCGCGGCAGCCTGCTTCACCAGCGCCAGCGCGCGGACGAATTCCGGGAAGTGCCCGACCGGCACGCCGGTGATCGGAAAGTTCATCACCGCGCGCTTGGTGTGAATGCCCCACAGCGCATTGGCCGGGACGTCGTCCTCGCCGAGCAGATCGTGCTCGGTGCGGGACTGCGCCTGCTCGATCGGCACGGTGCGGACGGTCGCGACCGCGAGCTGGCTGGGGCCGCTGCCGCTCTCGCCGGAGGGGGACGCGGCAGCTGCAGCGTTGGCGGTCTCAACCTTCGATTCGGCCATGGTACCTCCGTTACCTCACGCAGATCGTGTCGTCAGCGACGCCATGATGCGCCCGGCGGGCGTCGAAAGCCAATGCCTATCGGCAGAGTCTTGCACACCGGTGAGCGGCAAGACGCGGAAAACCGGCATTGGCGCGCGCCGAACCGTGAGATTAAGGACTTTGCCTTATCCGTCATGATAACAACAACTTATAGCTCGATATCGCGGCTCGCTTCGCGACCGATGCGGCTGCTTTCTCCGCCCCGTCGTCGCGTGCTAGACGAGCATCGACTGGCGCAAGGGCGCCGCCGACACTGAACGAATCAAGGACCAAAGCCGTGTCCAACAATAACGAAGCGATCACCATCAAATTCCGCTGCCCCGCGGAGCTCGAGGGCAAGATTCCGCCGCCGATGCCTGCGTCGTTGGGGCTTCCCGGATGGCTCAAGGCGATGCCGACGCAGGCCTTCAATACGATGAGCAATCGCGAAGAGGATACCGTCAAGCGCTGCCCGCCATTCGTCGATGCGATGACATCGGGTTTCCTGTTGCCGCTGATCTGCGATCTCAAGGTCGAGAATGGCGCGATCACCTGGGACAACGACCTTCCCGCCGGCGGCGCGCTCGAATTCCCGCGCTCGCCGGTCGGCTTCCACGACGAAAGCCAGGTAGTCGGCTCGCCGCTGTTCGAGCCCGACCGCTTCGTCATCAAGTTCGTCAATCTGTGGACCATCGAGGCACCGCCGGGCTACTCGCTGTTCTTCACGCATCCGGTCAACCGGTTCGACCTGCCGTTCACCACGCTGACCGGCATGGTCGATTGCGATCTGTTTCACGACAGCTGGGTTCATTTCCCGGCACGCTGGCACGACACCAGTTTCAACGGCGTATTGCCCAAGGGCACGCCGGTTGCGCAGTGCTTCCCGGTGAAGCGCGAAAACTGGGTCGCGCAGACCGCCGCGATGACGCCGGATGAAACATCGCGCGCCCAGGAACTGACCAACAGGATGGCCCGCGAGTCCGGACTCTATCGGCGGCAGTTTCGGACGTAGAGCGGGCGCGCGAAGCTCCGCTGCGGCCTCCTCCGTCATTGCGAACTACCCGATGGGAGGCTCGGCATCCACCGCCGTCGTCCTGGCGAAAGCCAGGACCCATAGCCACCGTCTTCGGTGATGAGCGGGATCGCGGCCCGGTGTCGCTCAACAACTGAGATTTGGGGTACTGGGTCTTGGCTTTCGCCAGGACGACACCGAATATGTGGCGCGATCCTGAGCCAGTTCGGTGTCTTCACCCGCATGCGGGCGATCCAGTATTCCAGAGGCGCTTGTGCTTGAGCGCAGAGGCCGCGGCTTATCCCTGCCGCTCTAGATTCTAGTTTTGACGCGTTAGCGCGAACCGGTGTCCGCTTCGTTCGAAAACGCCCTAGCTCAGAAATTCCGCAAAGGCGCTGCGACGGAAGAAGAAGCGGCCGTGCGATGACATGATCAGCGCGGCGGTCGTGCGGCCGATCATTTGCGGCCGGCCGCGCAACGCGAGACGCAGATTGGCCTCGCCGGCCGCGCGGTCGCCCATTTCCAGAAGACTGGCGGAGAAGCTGAGACGCGTCAGCGGGTCGTCGGGGCGCTGCGCCACCACCTGGCGGTAGAGATCCGCCGCGGCAGCATATTCGCCATCGAGCAGCAGCACACGCGCGAGCGCGGCCAGAACATCGGGATGTCCCGGCGCCGCATTGCGCAGCTTCTCCAGAATCTCGCGCGCCCGGCCACGCTCATTGCGCTGGGGCAGCAGCTGCGCCAGCAGCAGCTGAAACTCGAGGCTCTCCGGCGCGAGAACGAGCGCGCTCTCGATGACGGCAACCGCCTCGTCGATGCGACCGGCCGAGTGCAATTGCCCTGCCAGCGCCTGGAATGCGGGCAGGTACGGCGGCCGCCGCGCGGTGGTTCGCCGCAGCACATCGATCGCCTCGCTGCCGCGACCAGCGCCGCCGAGCGCTGCGCCAAGCAGGGTCTCGAGGCCGGGATCCTCGACGCGGCGTACGGCTCGCTCGAGCGGTGCGATCGCTTCCTCGTTGCGGTTCTGGATCATCAGCGCCCGTGCCAGGATCGAGGCCGCGCCGACATCGGTCCGGTTTGCCTTCAAGACCTCCGCCGCCAGCCGCTCGGCTTCGACGACCTGTCCCATCTGCAATGCGACCACGGCGCGTTGCAGTACCGGGGATGGGCTGGGCCCGCGATTGGAAGGAGGCGGCGGTTTCGGCATGCGGTCCGTCGTGAGATGGTTGTTGTCAGCCGTTATCACTGCCGCCGACGGAGCGTCCAGCGAAAGTCGCATCCGGACACCGAGATACCGTCCGGTTCCAGCCTCCACCGACCGATTTCATGCATCCCTGCGGCTGTCAGGCGACAGGGGACCCCACCCTCTCCGTGCAATTTTTCGACTGCTTAACCTATTCAATCTAGCTTGGGTTGCCATAACAGGGCCCGGCTTGATGCTCGCAACAACGCTCGAAACAATTCAGTCGACGGACTCGAAGCGCGCCAACTACACGCGCGGAATCCTCGTGATGCTGGTCGCCGCCCTCTTGTTCAAGGTTGTGTGGTTCTCCCAGCTGGGGCTGGGGCACGGCCGCGAACTGGTCGACTTCGCCGCCTTCTACATCACCGCAAAGCTGGTGTGGCTCGGCGACCTCGACCAGGCCTATCAATTCGCGAAGCTCGCCATCATCGAGAAGCAGGCGTCGGGCGGGCACGACGGCTTCATGCCATGGACCTATCCGCCGCAATTCAACCTGCTGCTGGCTCCGTTCGCGCTGGTCCCGTTCGGGATGGCCTATCTGTTGTTCATGGCCTCGACGCTGGCTCTTTATCTCGCGGTGCTGCGGCGTCTTGCCGGAAACCGGTTCGTGCTCGTGCTGATCGTTTTCTTTCCGACGATCGGGGTCACGCTGGCATGCGGTCAAAACAGCTTCCTTACCGCCGCATTGATCGGACTGGTGTGCCTGTACTTCGAAGAGCGACCGATGCTCGCAGGCGTGGCCCTTGGTCTCATGATCATCAAGCCGCATTTCGCCGTTGCTTTCGCACTCTACGCCATCCTGCGGCGCTCGTGGATCGTCGTGATGACGGCCGGCGCCGTCGTGCTGATCAGCTCGACGATCTGCACGGTGCTGTTCGGCATGCAGATCTGGACCGTGATGCTGCAGAGCGTGCATGATTCGTCGGTATTCCTGCGGGAAGCCTATTATCCGCTGTATCGAATGGTCTCGACCTATGCCGCGTTGCGAACCACGGGGTTCTCCGCATCGGCAGCGTTTATCGGCCAGGGCATCGTCGCCGTCCTTGCGCTCGGCATCGTGCTGGTCGCGGTCTACCGCAAGATGCCGGTGCGCGAGAGTCTCGGCCTGACCGCGATCGTATCGGTCTGCATCAGCCCCTATGCGTATGATTATGACTTCCTGATCTTCAGTGTCGGAATGGCGCTGCTGTTGCCGGCGCTTCAGGCCAAGGCCCGCGAGTGGGAACGTGCGATCATCTATGCCGCGCCGATACCGATCGGAGCCTTCGGCTACATGCACACGGTCCATAACAACACGCCGCGCACGGACGTCCATTGGGTCGACGTGCTTTCGATCGGAGGCTTCGGGATCGCCGCGCTGATCACGCTGATCGTCGCAATCCTGCTGCTGCGCGAGTCAAGCAGGGGCTCTCCCGTTCCGGCGCAGGGGCCTCTTGCGAGGATTTGAGCACCCGGCGCGACACGCCCCGCGATCACGCAACACTCACGGCGCCACCATTTCGAGACGATCGCGCGCCGGCAGGGTCGACGCGAAGGCCTTCAGCGCGCCGGCGACGAGTTGTGGCTCCGCGGCCGGCGTGACGTAGAAGCTTACGTCACCCCGCGCGCCGGTCACCGGAATCGTGTGCAGGATCGCGACCTTCCTCCAGCTCGCCGGCACGCCCTGCGCAAACCAGCTGTCGTAGATCATGGCGACGCCGACATGATACTCGTCGGCGAGCGCGGCCATCTCGGCCGGGCCGTAGCGGCCGGCGCGCTTCGCCTTGCGCACGCGCTCCGAACCGAGCCCCCACAGATCCAGGACGAAGTTCGCATTTCCCCAGGCGACGAGTCCAAGATCGTTCACGGCAACCGGCCGCCGGTAGAGCTGCTGGGCGAAGCGGCCCAACTGATAATGCTGCTCGTAGACGCCGCGCGAGGCAAACGGCGTCTCCAGGGCGGCGCTGACATAGCCCACGCTGGCAAAACCAGCCAGCCCGACGCTGGCGAGCGTCGCGGCGGTCCATTGCGGGACGCTCAAGACCGCTCGCGCGCGTGCAACCGCGTAGAGCAGCGCCAGCACCGCAAGCGCAACGATGTAAACCTCATACCGGTAGAACCAGCCATATTGGCCAAAGCCGAGATGCGCAGCGATCGCGGCGAGCACCGTCGCACAGACGATCAGGGCGCCGCGGTCGGAGCGGAGCAGCGCCATCACGGCGGCGAGCGCAAGACCGAGCAGCATCAGCCTGAAGCCGGCGGGATCAGCGAAGCTGTCGCCGAGATTGCGGAGGATGGAGGCGATGACGCCGGTCCCTTCATAGCCGGATTCGGCGATGCGCGATTTGAGCAATACCGAACTCGGCAAAAGCGGGAGACCGAGCGAGGCCATTCGCGCGAAATACGCGGCGAACGCGCAGAGCGTGACGGCAGCGGCCGCGGCGGCAAAACGGCGCTGGCCGAGCAGGGCAAACCCCATCATCGCCGCGATGGCGAACGCGATTCCCTCGAAGCGAATCAGCGGCAGCAGCACCAGCGCCGCGAAGTGTATGACGGTCGGCGACCGTCCGCGCGCGGCTTCGGTCAGGCCGCCGAAAGTCGCGACCGTGGCCCAAACGTGAAGACTGTGCTCCATGCCGGTCATCGGCAGGGCGATCGCGCTTGACGAAAAAATGGCGAGCGACGCGACGAAAAACAGCAGCGACTTCTCCCGGCCGGGGCCAAGCAGTTCAGCCGATTCAAGAATGCGCAGGAAAGCCACGACGGTCGCTGCCGCTGCCGCGGCATTGATCAGGAGTGGACCGAATGCGCCAAGATGCAGCGTCTCGGTCACGGCCAGCAGATAGGGCCAGATGATCGACGAGCTTGGCGACGAGACCTCGGACGCATTGACGCCGTAGCCGCCGGACAGGATGTGATCGGCGACGGCGAGGTGGATGTAGGGATCGTCGAGGGTGAAGATCAACCGGCCGTCGCAGAGCGTGACGCTGAAGGTCAGCGTCGCCGCGAACAGCATGAGCCACAGCGATGCCGTCACGAGCGGGACGCTCGGCCGGATCGCGCTGGATCGCGGGAACGACGCGTGGTTGGCGGCGACGCCGGGCATCAGATACGCATCCGTTTGAAGATCGTCTCCGGCAGCGCGCAGATGATCGCCATCACCAGCCGGAAGCGGCGCGCCACATAGATCACGTCACGCGGCCTGGTCACATCGGCCCGGAAGATATCCTCCGCGACCCGATCCGGCTGCACCGTCAGGGGAGCCGGCAGCTTCATATGCGCCGTCATCCTGGTCCGCACGAATCCCGGCTTGACGGTGACGACACGGACCTTACCCGCAAGCGCCAGGCGATTGCGCAAGCCGGACAGGAATTGCGAGAAGCCGGCCTTGGCCGCGCCGTAATAATAGTTCGAGGCCCGCCCGCGATCGCCGGCGACCGAGCTCACGCCGACGATGGTTCCCGAGCCGCGCGTCGCGAAGGCTTGCGCGAACAGTTCGAGCAGCAGGCTGGGCGCCTCGAAATTGGTGCGCATGATCTTCGTCGCAAGCTCGGGATCGGTCTCGGCACGCTGCTGATCGCCGAGCTCCCCGACAACGCATACGACGGTGTCGGGAAGTGGGGAAAGACCGGCGACGAAGCCGGCAAGCTGCCCGGTCTGCAGCACGTCGAGCGCGACAACCGAGATTTCGGTACCGCTTCGCGTCTTGATGTCGTCCGCATTGCGCTGTGCCGCGGCGATATCGCGGGCGGCGAGCATCACGCGCCATCCGTCCCTCGCATAGCGCAGCGCGGTCGCGTGCCCGATGTCCGAACTGCCGCCAATCACCAGAATTGATTTTGTGCCGGTCATCAAATTCCAAGCCGTGCTGAAAGATGGGACACGAGGCGACTGTTCGCCCCGATCTGCTGGCGGATGTCGCGCAAGGCCGCAAGGCCGGGATATCCGGATTCGAATGTCGCGCGGGACTGCCGCGCATCCTTGGCGAGATAGAGCCGGCCGCCGGCATCGACCACCAGCGCGTCGAGCTGGTCAAGAAACCCGAACAGCGCGTCGGTGACCGGAAAGTCCATCGTCAGCGTGTAGCCGCGGAGCGGAAACGACATCGGCCCGCTGCCTTCGCCGAGCTGCTTGAGCACCGCGAGAAGCGACGCATCGCCGCGCCGCGACACACGATCGAGAATTTCGGCGAGAACGCGGCGCGCGCGGCTAGCCGGGATCACGCATTGATATTGCACGAAGCCGCGCCAGCCGTAGATCCTGTTCCAGTCGGCGATCGCATCGAGCGGAAAGAAATACGGGTCCCAATGGACCAGCCGTGGCTTGCCCGGATGCGCGGCGCCGCGGCGGAAGTACAGCTCGTTGAACACCCGCATCGATGCGCGATTGAGCAGCCATCCCGGAAACAGCTCCGGGACCGCGAGCCGCGACGCGCGAAGCCTGGGAAACGTCTCGAGGCCGGGCCCAAGCATATCCTTGTCGCGCCGCGTGGCGTGCTCGGCCAGATAGACCAGCGACCGGCCGAGCGCCGCGCCGCGCGCAAGGCAGTCGATCCAGGCCACCGAATAGGTGGTCGATGCGCTGCTTTCCAGCTGATCGATCGCCGCGTCGAGATTGCCGGCGACGCGGGTGTCCTGACGTAGCCAGGCGGTCTCGATCGGCAGCAGCCGCAGCGTCGCGTCGAGGATCATGCCCGTCAGGCCCATGCCTCCCAACGTCGCCGCAAACAGCGCGGCGTTTTCCGATCGCGAGCAGGTGACGATCTCGCCGCCAGGCAGCGCAATGCGGAACGAATCGACGACGGTGCCGAAGCCGCCATCGCGATGATGGTTCTTGCCGTGAACGTCGGCCGCGATCGCGCCACCGACCGTCACGAATTTCGTGCCGGGCACGACTTTGAGGAAGAAGCCGCGCGGCTCGAAAACGGCAAGGATGTCGGCGATGGTTACGCCGGCTTCGACCGTCAATCGCGCGGTTGCGGCATCGAAGCTCCGCATCCGGTTCAGGCCGCGCGACGAAATCGTGGATTGCGTTCCGATCGCGGCATCGCCATAGGCCCGCCCGGCCCCGCGCGCGACGACGCCGGACCGCGCAAGCAGGTGGTCCCGCGCGCCTGCGGGCGTCTGCGGCGCCAGCAGTTCGGACGACGCCCTGGGATAGTTGCCCCAGCCGGACAGGCCAATGCCGCCCGGACTGGAGGTCGACATCACAGCTCCTGGTAACGCAGCCGCCGGCATCGCTAGATGGCGGCGAGCATGATGGCGCCGATCGCGCCGAGCGCGACCCAGCTGACGCGATCCCTCAGCGCAAAGATGACCGGATCGTCGTCGATCAATCCGCGCTGCGCGAACAACATCACGCGGCCGATCCAGTACATCAAGATCGGACAACCGACCCAGAGCAGTTGCGGATGGCTGTAAAGCGCGCGCACCGTATCGGACGAGATGTAGAGCGTGAAGATCACGACGGCGTTGAAGCCTGACGCGGCGGCGAGGATCGCGATCATCGATTTGTCTTCGACCTGGTAGCCGCGCGCCGCCAGCACGGCGCCGTCCGGCTGGCCGGCGAGCTCGATATAGCGCTTCACCAGCGCCAGCGACATGAAGATGAACAGCGAGAACGCGAGCAGCCATTCCGACATCGGCACGCTGATCGCGACGGCGCCGCCGATCACGCGGACGGTGTAAAGCGTGGCGAGCACGACGACGTCGACGGTCGCGATGCGCTTGAGCCAGAACGAATAGGAGGTGGTCAGCGCGAAATAGCCGAGCAGGACGCCGCCGAACTCGATCGATATCGACATTGCGATCGCAAATGCGGCGACCAGCGCCAGGGCCATCGCGCCGACGGCCCGCGATGCCGGGATGGCGCCGCTTGCGATCGGGCGGTTGCGCTTGGTCGGATGCGCGCGGTCGGCCTCGACGTCGAGAAGATCGTTCAGGATGTAGGCGCCCGACGCGCAGAGCGAAAATGCGATCACCGCAAGCAGCGACGTCGCCGCCGATCCCAATGCGAATTTGTGTGCGGTCAGCAGCGGCACCAGCACGAGGGCGTTCTTGGCGTATTGATGCACCCTGAACAGCTTCAGCCAGCTGCGCATACTGACGCGCATACTGACCCGCGCGGGCGCGGACGGCTCGGATCGAGCGGAGCGCGCGAGGCGCGATGCGGAATCGGGCAACGCGACCGCCGCGCTGCCGATATAGTCAAAGCCCTGCCGAAGCGCGGGCGGCAGCTCTTCGCGCTGCGCCGGCGGCAATCGACGTTCCGGCGCGGCAGCCCAGGCGGTGAAGACGCCAAGATGCTCGGCGACCGCGCTGACGAACGGCTCGGGATGGGTTTCCGAGCAAAGGTAGACCGGGCGGCCTTCGCCCAGCACCTGCAGCAGGAACCTCACCGCGTCGGGGTCGAATTGCACCCGGGACGGATCGAACCCCGATCGAGCTACACCATGAGTCGATCGCGCTTGCGCTCCAAGGGAAGCGGTGATCGCCGCGGCGAAAGCGCGAAGGCGGCGGATCAGATCGGATGCGATATCGGCCGGGACGGAGCTTCCCCGCACCATGACCTCGTCGACATCGACGACGAGCGGCCGGCCCTTCGAACGCAGCGGATCGCGAAGGGCATCGCCGCCCCCCTGCTCAACCCGTTCTGGAACGCTAGCTCGCATACGTGCGGTCTTCCGGTGCCCCCTCCCCATTGTCCCGGGCTTTCCCTAATTTGGGGTGAACTTGATCTCGGGTGAACTTGGGGGGAGCGAACGCCGGGCAGATGGCGCCGAAATGCGTGGTGAAAAGCCTCACCGACAGCGCGCGGCGAGCGAAAAATGGCGATCCCGGGAAGACTCGAACTTCCGACCTACGGTTTAGGAAACCGTCGCTCTATCCGGCTGAGCTACGGGACCGCACGGCCCGCAGCGAAAGCATGCGGGCGTCGCCATCCCATAGCAGAGCTGCCGGGTGATCGCCAGCCCGCGCCACATCGGGCGCGCGCGAAGTTGCAGGGCGTTTGGCGCGTCGCGCGTTACGCCACCTGGCGTGCCGGATTCGAGGCGGCATCCGCGCTGGCCCGACGCGCCGGGAGAAACTCGATGGCTTCATCCTTCAGCGAGCCGAAGCGCAGCGTCATGATATCGAGAGCATAATTCTGGTAGAGCCGCCACGGCCGGCGCGAGCCCTGCTTGGGGAACCTGGCGGCGGCGCGCTGGATATAGCCCGATGAGAAATCCACCCAGGGCAGTTCGGCGACATCAGGGTCGTTCCGCCGCGGCGTGACCTGCGCGTACCCGTTCGCCTTCATGTGGTTGAGCATGCGGCAAACATATTCGCAGGTCAGGTCGCATTTCAGCGTCCAGGACGCATTGGTGTAGCCGAAGGCGGCGGCGAGGTTCGGCACGCCCGAGTACATCAGCCCCTTGTAGTTCATGGTCTTCGACAGATCGACGCGCGCGCCGTCGACATTGATCTCGAGTCCGCCGAGCACCTGCAGATCGAGGCCGGTCGCGGTCACCACGATGTCGGCGTCGAGCACATTGCCGCTCTTGAGCTTGATGCCCCCACGCGTGAAGGTCTCGATCTGATCGGTGACGACGGACGATCTGCCGTTGCGCAGCGATTCGAAGAGATCGCCGTTCGGCACCAGACAAAGCCGCTGGTCCCACGGATTGTAGCGCGGCGTGAAATGGGTGGCGACGTCGTAGTCCGGACCGAGTGCATGCCGCACGCCGCCGAGGATCAGCTTCTTGACGCGCTCCGGATCGCGCTTGCAGAGCCGGTAGAAATACATACCGAACAGCACGTTCTTCCAGCGCGTGAGGCCGTAGGCGAGTTTCGCGGGCAGCCGCGCGCGCAGCCAGTTGGCGACTTTGTCCTCGTCGGGCCGCGCCACGACATAGGTCGGCGAGCGCTGCAGCATCGTGACATGGGCGGCGGTCTTGGCCATCTCCGGCACCAGCGTCACCGCGGTCGCGCCGCTGCCGATCACCACCACCTTCTTGGCGGCATAGTCGATGTCGTCGGTCCATTTCTGCGGATGGACGACGCGGCCGGCGAAATCGGCGATGCCGGGGAAGTCGGGCGTGTAGCCGTGTTCATATTTGTAGTAGCCGCTGCACATGAACAGGAAGCTGCAGGTGAAGCGCTCGATCGTCTTCTCCGGCCCGCGCTCGACCTCGACCGTCCATTGCGAGTCCGCCGACGACCAGTCGGCGCGCACGACGCGATGGTTGAAGCGGATGTTCTTGTCGATGCCGTAGGCGCGCGCGGTCTCGCGCACATAGTTCAGGATCGACGGGCCATCCGCGATCGCCTTCGGCTCGGTCCACGGCCGGAACGAATAGCCAAGCGTGTACATGTCGGAGTCGGAGCGGATGCCGGGATAGCGGAACAGGTCCCAGGTGCCGCCAATGCAGTCGCGGCCTTCAAGAATGGCGTAGCTGCGGTCAGGGCAGTTGGCCTGCAAATGATAGCCGGCGCCGATGCCCGACAGTCCCGCGCCCACGATCAACACGTCGAAATGAACGGACACGCCTTGACCCTCCCGTGGCAGTATTGACAATACATATTGTCAGATAACTTGACATCTGACAATGCCTCGTGTCAATACACTTTCATGGCAAGCAGCCGGAAAGCCCGCCTCTATGGCGGTATGGACGCCGAGGAACGCCGCGCCGAGCGGCGGCTCAAGCTGATCGACGCGGCGATCGAGGTCTATGGCGAGGTCGGCTATCGCGGCGCCACCGTGAAGGCGATCTGCGAGGCGGCCGAGCTGACCGAGCGCTATTTCTACGAGTCCTTTACGAACAGCGAGGCTCTGCTGATCGCCGCTTACGGCCATGTCGTCGGCCACCTGCACGAGGAAATGACCGCGGCCGCTGCAGCCGCAGGCGACGATGCCGAGATGAGGCTGCGCGCGGCACTGACGCTCTATTTCACGCGGCTGAAGCAGCACCCGAAGCCCGCCCGGGTCTTTCTGCTGGAAATTTCAGGCATCAGTCCGGCGGTCGATGCCGTCAAGCTCGACGCCTTGCGCGTCTTCAGCGACATCCTGGTGCCGCCGGCGCTCGACCCGAAGCGCAGCGGCAAGGGCGCGGCCGCCTCGCTGCTCTCGGTCGGCATGGTGGGCGCCGTCATCTCGATCGCGCTGCGCTGGGTGTCGAAGCAATATCCGCAGGCCGTGGAAGAGGTCGTCGCGATCGCCGCCAGCTTCTGCCGCGTGGCGCTGACCGAGGCCGGCCACCGTGAGGATGGTCACTTATCGTAGCGGCCGGATCGCACCGGCCAGCGGGACCCGCCGATTTTCGATCATGTTTCGCCAGCGCTTGCGGACCCGGCCCCTAGCCTGTCGCTGATTTAACTTGCATATCGGGCCCCTGGGTTTTCTTATGCCCGGTACCGGGCGCAACGAGGTGCAGCCTGTTTCGCCTGACAAAACAACGCTGTTTGCATCGGCGGAGCTGAATTTTGGTCGATCTGCACAGGCTTGACGATGTGACCGCGCGCCTCGGCGATGTGGTTCTCGATCCCTCGACCTGGCCCTCCTTCATGGACGAGGTCTGCGCCGCCGTCGGCGCGACCGGCGCTGCGATGCTTCAGAGCGATATCCGCACTGAAGACATTCCGCGCACGGAGTCGATCACCGAGTATTTCACCAAGACCTACTTCCCGCACAATCTTCACCTCACCGACATCCGCGCGGCCCGCGGCGTGCCGCTGATGCATGCCGGCGTCGATGTCATCACCGATGCGGATCTGTTCGAATCCGAAACCGAGATGCTGCGCGATCCGCTCTACGCCACGCTCGGCGAGTTCGGACTGAAATGGTTCGCGGCGATCGGCTTCCACTCCGGCCCGGCGTTATGGGCACTGACGATCCAGCGTTCGCCCAGAGAAGGCTTGTTCGACGCCGACGAGATCAAGGCGCTGCAAAGGGTGTCGGCGCCGCTCACGGAAGCCGCGACGCTCTCCGTCGTCGTCGGCCGCTCCGCACTCTCGGGCATCACCGGCGCGCTCGATCTGATCCAGGTCGCTGCGATTGCCGTCGGCCGCTTCGGCACCATCATCGGCATGAACAGCCAGGCGGAACGCTGCCTCGGCTACGACCTTGCGATCCGCAACAATCGCCTCACCCTGCTCGACCGACAGGCCAATGCCGATCTGACCAGGCTGATCGATCAGTTGGCCCACAGCTCGGACCTGCACCCATTGCCGTCGTCGCCGATCGTGGTGCGCAGGATCGACAAGCGGCCGATCGTGATCCAGATCCAACCGGTGCCTCCGGCGGCGCGCTCGCCGTTCCTCGGGGCGCGCGCGATCCTGTTGATCCGCGATCTCGAAGGCAGCGCCGCGTTCGATCAGGCGCTGCTGGCGGCGACGTTCGAGCTGACGCCGGCGCAGGCACGCCTCGCCGCGCGGCTTGCGCGCGGCGATTCGGTCGAAGCGGCCGCGCAGGCGGCCGGCGTTGCCCTTGCCACCGCGCGCAATCAGCTCAAGACGATCTTCCAGAAGACCGGCACCCACCGGCAGGCGGAACTGGTTGCGTTGCTGCACAGGGTGAAGTGAACGATTAGAGGCGAATTGTTCTGATCTCCGGCCCGTTCCGATGAGATTCTTCAATTATTCCAATCGCGAAGGCTGTGTTCCATCAGCCGCGGCAACATTCCACAGGTCAGGAAAATCGTCGGGTTCCCGGGTGACAAGTGTCACTAAAATGGCGACAATCTGCTCACTCTGTGTCGTTCGGGTTTGGTCTCAATGTCCGTGATGCCGTCACGATCATCGACGTTGGCTGTTGCCGCTTTCGCCGTCGCTTGCGTGCTGGCGCCGATGAGCGCGCACGCGCAATGGTGGCGCGGCGGCCCGAAGGACTTCGAGGACTGCGCAGACCTCGCCGAGAAGGCGAAGACCAGGGAAGACAAGACCGCGCAACTCGCCGATTGCAACGCCAAGTTCGCCGGCCGTCGCAAGCCTGGCGGTGGCTACACCTATTACGACTTCATGCAGGACCGCAGCTTCGACATCGCCGGTCCCAATCCGACGCCGGACGAGCAAAAGAAGATCGACCAGGAATATACCGGCTATCTCGAGCAGCAGCGCCGCTCGCGTATCGTCGCGGCGTTCAATGCGAAACAGCTCGAGCGGCAGGAGACACAGCCGGTGCGTCCGCCGCAGGTCCAGCAGGCGTCGTTGCACAATGAGCCGGTGCGCAGTGAGACTGCGAAGGTCCCCGTCCCTGCTGCAAGGCCGGTCAAGCCGCGGGGCGCTGCCGTACCTATTCCTGAGCCGCGGCCGCGGGCAAGCAACTGCGTGAAGGGTACGTTCTCCTGCGAATGGCCGCGGCTTTCCGAGGGATTGGACGGCCTGAAGAAGCTGTTCACGCCGACACCGCCGCCACCGACCAAGGTTGCGAAGCGAAACTGACGGTTCGCTTGGTCATTCCGGGGCTCGCGCAAGCGAGAACCCGGAATCTCTCTGCCGTCGAGATTCCGGGTTCGTCGCTTCGCTCCGCCCCGGAATGACACCGCAGGCTCAATCGGTAATCACCATCGCCCAAAACCTGCGGTACGGCGACTTCGGATTGTCGACGAAGGCGACGCCGACGCGCTTGGCGCCCGGCATCAGCAGGTTCTCGCGATGGCCCGGCGAATTCTCCCACTGCTTCAGCATCTCGGCGAAGGCGATGAAGCCGGCGCCGATATTCTCGGCGGCGCGCTGCTTCTTGAGCGGCGCGATGCGCGTGAAGAAGCTGCCGCCCGCGGAGTGGCTGACCGATCCGGTCGCCGACATCGCCTGGGCCTGCTTCAGCGCCATCGCGTTCAGCTTCGCGTCGAGCTTCACCGCGGGCATGCGGTTGGCGCGCCGGTAGGCACTGATCGAGCCGGCATAGTCGGCGGCACCTGAGGCCGTGGTGAAGCCAAACACGAAGGTGAGCGCGAGGAACAGCAGCTTCATCTGAAGTCGTCTCTGTAATGGATCAGTGCGCGCGGGTGCGCTTGTGGTGTCGGGGCGCGACCGATTTGTGCGCAGGCGTGGCCGCTCGGCTGGCTGCCGCAGCCGCCGCGCGCTGCTCCTGCAAGCGCGCATCATAGCCAGGCGACGGTGTCACGGTCGGCGGCGCCGCACGGACCGGGCCGGCCGCGAGCGCAACAAGCGTGAACAGCATGATGCTGGACCATTTCATGATGTCATCTCCTCTGTTGTTCGATCGACGTGGCGGACGATCATCGGCGTTCATGGTCACTGCCATCGCGGATCTGTTCGGGCGTTAGCCCCGGCGAGCCCTTGCCGTCCGCCTCCGCCTTCCGGATCAGCGCGATGACGCGGCGCGACAATGGCGCCTCGAGCCCGCGGCGATCCGCGATCGCGGTAATCACGCCCTGCAAATAGTCGATCTCGGTGCGGCGGCCGCGCTGCAGATCCTCCCACATCGAGGAGCGCGCCTCGGGATCGATCTTCATGGTGCGGCCGAGCAGCATGTCGAACAGCGCATCGGGCAGCCGCAGCAAAGGCGGCATCCAGTTCGACGGCAGCGGCGTCGGCGACACCGGCGCAATGCCTTCGGCGCGCACCGCGGCCAGGCCCTCGGCCATCTGATCGGCAAGCAGTCGTCGCCAGCCGCGCTGCGCGAGCTGTTGCCGCAGCGGAATATTGGACAGCGCATTGAGCGCATTGTTGAGATTGACGACCAGTTTGCCCCACAGCACGCCGTCGATATTGCCAGTGGACTTGATCGCAAGACCCGGCACCGACAGCCGCGCCGCGGTGCCTGCGTCATCCTGCGCGATCACGATGTCGCCGGAGGTCGAGCGATGGAAGCGGCCGTCGCCGAGCGCGACCACGTTGAACGGCACCATGCCGCCGAGCACCCTGCGGCCCGGCAGAAGGTCGCGCAGCAGCGGCACATTGCCGATGCCATTCTGCAGGCTGATCACCGCGGCATCGCCAGGCGCGTGGCGCGCGATCGCATCGGCCATCGCAGCGGTATCGGCGCTCTTCACCGTCACCAGCACGGTCTGAACGTCGGGCAAGATCGACGGATCGTCGGACACAATGAGCCGGTCCGCGGATACCGTCCGCTCGGAGCCGTCAAAGCTGCTGACCCGCAAGCCGTTGCCTGCGATCTCCTGGATCAGCCGCGGCCGCGCCAGCAGCACGACACGGCGCCCCGCAGCCGCGAGCGTGCCGCCGACGAAGCAGCCGATGCTTCCGGCGCCCGCATTGCCGATCGGCCGGTCCTCGTTCATGTGGCCAAACGTCCATTCATCATTGGCTCGATAGCAGACCTGGGGTTGCCTGCCTATTTCGACGCACCGCGGGCCGGGTGGCCCGCCTTGTAACCGTCAGGGGCGGAAGCTATGTTTCCCGCTCGGGGCACGGTTGCGGCAGGAGACGATCATGGGTTTACTCGACGTACTCAACGGCATGCAGAACGGCCCGCGCGGTCCGAGCGCGCCAAGCACCTCATCCGACAGTTCGAGCGGCGGCGGAATGTCGCCGATGACGATGGCTATCCTCGCGCTGCTCGCCTGGAAGGCGGTCAAGCATTTCTCCGGCGGCCAGGCGGACGCGAGCGCCCCTGAGCCGAAGCCGGCGCAGGCGCCGCCGCTTCCTCCCGGCAACGTCACCGCAGGCCTGCCTGGCGGCGCCGGCAGCGGCGGGCTCGGCGATCTGCTGAAGGGCGGCCTTGGTGGCCTGCTCGCCGGCGGCGCAGCCGGCACCGTGCTCAGCGGCGGCCTCGGCGATCTGCTCAACCAGCTGCAGCAGAAGGGCCATGGCGACGCGGCCAATTCCTGGGTCAGCAACGGTCCCAACAAGCAGATCGCGCCCGGCGATCTCGCCAACGCGCTCGGCGCCGACCAGATCAACTCGCTGGCATCGCAGAGTGGCCTCTCGCGCGACGAACTGCTGCAGGGCCTCAGCCAGTATCTGCCCGACGCGATCAATCACCTGACGCCGGACGGCCGGCTGCCGAGCGGCGACGAGTTGCACCGCAGGCTCTGACGGTAGCGTTGATTCCATCTGAGGAGGACGACAGTCATGGGCGGCATCATCTGGGTCATCATCGTCGGCTTTGTCGCGGGGATCATCGCGCGGTTCCTGTCGCCGGGGCCGAACAATCCAAGCGGCTTCATTCTCACCACCGTGCTCGGCATCGCCGGCGCGTTTCTTGCGACTTTCATCGGCCAGGCGATCGGCCATTACGGTCCCGAACAAGGTGCCGGCTTCATCACCGCCACGATCGGCGCTCTGGTGGTGCTGTTCATCTGGAATCGGCTGGTCGCGGCGCGCGTGATCCCGGATATCGGAAACAGGTGACGCCGTAGGCGTCATCCTCAACGGTTATTCCGGGGCTCGCGAAGCGAGAACCCGGAATCTCGAGATTCCGGGTTCGATGCTGACGCATCGCCCCGGAATGACCGAATAACCGCAAAGCCTGCCTCAAAATGCAAATGCCCGGGCCTCGCCCGGGCATTTTCGTTTCGGCAAACCGCTCCGCAGCCGTGTCACTGAATCAGATGCATGCCGGCGTCCATGCGGACGAACTCACCGGTCATGTTGCTCGACGCCGGGCTCGCCAGGAAGCAGACCAGGTTGGCAATGTCTTCGGCCGTCGAGGCGACCTTCAGCGGCACGCGCGCCACCACGGCATCGCGCACCTGCTTGGCGCCGGCCTCGCCGCGGCCCTTGGTGAACCAGGGCGTATCTATATAGCCCGGACACACCGTGTTGACGCGGATCAACGGTGCCAACGCGCGCGCCAGCGACTGCGTCATGGTGTTGAGCGCGCCCTTGCTCGCGGCATAGGCGACCGACGAACCACCGCCGGAAATGCCTGCAACCGAGGAGACGTTGACCACAGCCGACGGACGGCTAGATGCCTTCGCGCCGGCTTCGAGCAGCGCGCGCGCGGCACGAACCATCTGGAACGGGCCGATGGTGTTGACGGCGTAGATGCGCTGGAAATCTTCCGCGGTCAGGCCGTCGAGATCGTGATGCGGCACGTGCTTGGTGGTGCCCGCATTGTTGACGAGCACGTCGAGGCGGCCCCAGCCCTGCGCGGCGGCTGCGATCTTCTTGCAGTCCTCATCGCGCGAGACGTCGCCCTGCACCACCAGCACCTCGGCGCCCTGCTTGCGGCAGACTTCCGCGGTCGCCTCGGCTTCCGCCTTGCTGTTGGAATAATTGATGATGAGGCGCGCGCCCTGCGTGGCGAGGATTTGCGCGGTGGCGGCGCCGAGTCCCGATGCCGATCCCGTCACGATCGCGCACAAACCATCCTTGGACATCTGCATTTTCCTTGTTGTTGTGAGCCAGATGAACTCCGGCGGCGGCACACCATATCGCGTGGAACGACATCTGCAAGCCGCGCCCAAAATCCTCACGTGTACGCATTCAGGCCCTTTTGCAGGCTGGCCCACTGCGCTTCGTCATGGCCGCAGATGATCTTGACGCCGGACGCCTCGAGCCTGGCGATCTCGTCGAGCGACTTCAGGAACTGGCCGACGTCAAGGCTGTTCCTCGGCGAGGTCCGCTGGTCGAGATTGGCGCGCACACTGAGCGCGTCGGAGGCGAGCAGGAATTCGCCGCTGTTGTCGAGCTTGACCAGCGCGCCGGTCGTTCCCTTCGAGTGTCCGGGCAGCGGGACCAGCGTCAGCTTGCCGTCGCCGAACACATCCATCTGCTTGTCGAAGATCTCCATCTTCAGCGGATGATCCCAATCCGCCTTGATGTATCCGCGATCGAACGCGTTATCGGCATTCGCGGCCTCGATCTCGAGTGCGTGGACGAAGATCGTCGCCTTCTTGAAGAAGGCGTTGCAGCCGCAATGGTCGGTGTGCAGGTGGGAGCAGATCACCACGTCGATGTCATCAGCGCCAAGGCCAACGGCCTTCAGGCTCGTCAGCACATGATCATCCGCCGGCATGATCGGGCGCATGTATTTGGCGAGCGTGCCGAGCCGCCCTTCAGGATCGGTCGCGACATCGGGATGGCATCCGGTGTCGAACAGCACATTGCCCTGCGCGTGCCGCAACAGCACGCAGGCGACCGGAAGCTCAATCATCTCGCCGCGCGCCGCATCGGGCAGATAGGTCCGCTTCGACATCTGGAGACGGCCGCCCGACAACATATGCATCTTCATCTCGTTACCTCCGCTTTTGGATTCAAACTACATATGAGTTTTATGGAAACTCATAATGGATTTGACAGCATATTATTCGTCCTTATAGCTTCCGCGCAACGTCGCGATCGCATGACAAATGCGCTCAACGAAGCACCCGGGCTCCTTCGGATCGGCATCGTTGGCATCGATCAGCGGCCGTCGAAGGGAAGTTTCGCCACGATGTACACCGTGTTCAGCACGTTCGCTGCGACATCCGATGCGGCAGCGTTCAAACCCTTTCTCTGCATTCCCGCGCGTGCCGACCGCGCATACTTTCCCGATGGCGTCGAACTGTCCTATGGCGGCATTGCGCGGCAGGTCTGCGCATTGCGCGATCAGTACCGCGCAGCAGGCTTCGGCCACGGCCACCGCGCCTGCCTGCTGCTGGAGAACCGCCCCGATTTCATCGTGCACTGGCTGGCGCTCAATGGCATCGGCGTCTCGATCGTTCCGATCAACCCGGCCTATCGCGCAGCGGAAATCGAATACCTGATCGCGCATGCCGAACCCGACCTGATCGTCACGCTGGCCGATCAGAAGGAATTGCAGAAGGCGCTGACCGGCGACGTTCCGCTGCTCACCGTCTCCGGTGACGATCTCGGCGCCAGCGTCGAGACAGTCCCGCACGCCCAGCGGCCGCCACCGCGCGCCGACGGGCCGGGAAGCGAGACCGAGGCTGCGCTGCTCTACACGTCAGGCACGACGGCGCGTCCGAAGGGATGCATCCTGACCAATGAATACGTGGTCTCGACCGGCCGCTGGTACGTCAGCCACGGCGGCGAGGCGACGTATCATGCCGGAATGGAGCGCCTCTACAGCCCGCTGCCGCTGTTCCACATGGCCGGCCTGACGCTGACCCCGATCGCGATGATCTTGACCGGCGGCTGCCTGATCCTGCCGGAACGCTTCAACGCAAAGTTTGCCTGGCACGACATCGTCGCATGCCGCGCCAGCGTGCTGCATTATCTCGGCGTGATCGTCGCGGCCCTGCTGGCGCAGCCGGAGACGCCGGACGAGAAGGCCCATGCGCTGCGCTTCTCGATGGGCGTCGGCGCCAATCCCGAGCAGCGCGCGCGAGCCCGCGAGCGCTTCGGCATCCCCTTCGTCGAAGGCTGGGGCATGACGGAGACCGGGCGCAGTCCGTTCAACACGGTCGAGCCGCGCCATCTCGAGACCAACACCATCGGCCGCAGCGTACCGGGGCTCGAAATGACGATCCTCGATGCCGACGGCAATACGCTGCCGGCTGGCGCAGTCGGTGAACTCTGCGTGCGCCATTCGGAAGCGACGCCGCGGCGCGGCTTGTTCTCCGGCTATCTGAAGGACCCCGAGGCCACCGAGCAGGCCTGGCGCGGCGGCTGGTTTCACACCGGCGACAGCGCCTGGCAGCACGAGGACGGCGCCTTCGTGTTCGTCGACCGGCTGAAGCATCTGGTCCGGCGCGCCGGCGAGAACATCTCGGCGGCGGAGGTCGAGGCCGTGCTGACGACGTCGCCTCAGGTCAAGCAGGCCGCCGTCATCGCCGCGCGCGATCCGATCCGCGACGAGGAAGTTGCGGCCTTCATCGTGAGCAACGACGGCGCCGATGCTTCACGCGAGCTCGCGCAGGACATCTTCCGCTTCTGCCGCGAACGCCTGGCGGCGTTCAAGCTGCCGGCGTGGATCGCTTTCATCGCCGAGTTGCCGCTGACCTCGACCAACAAGATCCAGAAGCACGTGCTGCTCGGCGCGGACAGGGATCCGCAGTCGCATCCGGGCATGATCGACCTGCGGCAAGACAAGACCAACGCCATAAGGCAATCGAACTAGAGGAAACCAGGGACAATGACATCGAGATACGGATGGATCGCCGCGAGCGCTGCAATCCTCTCAGTCGCCTTCGCCGCCGCGCCATCCCACGCGCAGATTTCCGACGACGCGGTGAAGATCGGCGTGCTGACCGATCAGGCCGGACTCTACGCCGACGCCGCCGGCCCCGGAGCGGTCGAAGCGGTCCGGATGGCGATCGCGGATTTCGGCGGCAAGGTGCTGGGCAAGCCGATCGCGATGGTCGATGCCGACCATCAGAACAAGGCGGACATCGGCGCCGGCATCGCGCGGCGCTGGTATGAGCAGGAGAATGTCGACGTCATCGTCGATTTCGCCAATTCCGCCGTCGCCTTCGCCGTGCTCGAGCTCACCAAGCAGAAGAACAAGGCGATGCTGGTGTCGTCGGCCGGCTCCTCCGATCTGACCGGAAAGGGCTGCTCGGCGAATTCGGTGCAGTGGACCTACAACACCTATGCGCTCGCCAACAGCACGGTGCGGGCGCTGGCCAAGGAAGGCGCGAAGAGCTGGTACTTCGTCACGGTCGACTACGCCTTCGGCCACGCCCTGCGCAACGACGCGGCCAAGACCGTGGAGAAGGTCGGCGGCAGCATCGCCGGCGAGGTGCGGCATCCGCTCAACAGCATGGATTTCTCGTCCTATCTGCTGCAGGCCCAGAGCTCGAAGGCTGACGTGATCGCCTTTGCCAACACCGGCGGCGACCTCGCCAACTCGATCCGGCAGGCGCAGGAATTCGGGATGGCGCATACGCAGAAGCTCGCGGCCTTCCTGATGCAGACCAGCGACATCCACGCGATCGGCTTGCAGGCCGCCCAGGGGCTGCAGCTCGCGACCGCCTTTTATTGGGATCTCGACGACAAGACCCGCGACTTTGCCGCGCGCTTCATGGCCAGGACCAAGAAGCGGCCGACCATGGTGCAGGCCGGCCTCTACTCCGCGGTGATGAACTATCTCAAGGCGGTCGAGGAGTCCGGCACCGACGACGGCCCCAAGGTGATCGCGCAGATGAAGGACATGCCGATCGACGATTTCTTTGCCCGCAACGCATTCCTGCGCGAGGACGGCCAGCTCATCCACGACATGTATCTCGTGCAGGTGAAGTCGCCGGCCGAATCGAAGGGTGCCTGGGACTACGAGAAGCTGGTTCAGGTGATCCCGGGCAAGGAGGCGTTCGCGACGCCGGAGGAGAGCGCCTGTCCGCTGCTGAAGAAATGATCGCTCTGACGAAACTCGCAAGTCACAGGCAAGAAACCACAGGCAAGGCTGGACATCCCATGACTGAGCTGCCGCTGCTGTTTACCCCACTGCAATTGCGCGATCTCGAACTGAAGAACCGGATCATGGTCTCGCCGATGGCGACCTATTCGGCGCGGGAGGGGCGCGCCACCGATTGGCACACCGCGCATATCGGCAAGCTCGCCGCCGGCGGCGCCGGCCTCGTGTTCGTCGAGCAGAGCTCGGTGAACACCCAGGGGCGCATCACCCATGGATGCCTCGGCATCTGGGACGATGCGCACATCGCGGACCACGCCGCCCTCGCCGCGCTGATCCACAGCTTCAACGCCAAGGCCGCGATCCAGATCGCACATGGCGGCCGGAAAGGCTCCTCGCAGCGGCCGTGGGAAGGAGGCAACCCGCTCGGCGAAGCTGACATCAAGGCACGCGGCGAAGGCCCATGGCAGATCGCGGCCTCGAGCGGCATTCCCTTCGATGACGGCTGGCCGGCACCGCAGATGATGACTTCAGAGCAGATCGATGCCCTGGTGGACGACTATCGCCAGGCATTTCGTCGCGCCAGGGCGGCCGGCTATGACGTCATCGAGCTGCACTGCGCGCACGGCTATCTGATGCACTCGTTCCTGTCGCCGCTGGCGAACAACCGCAACGACGAGTATGGCGGGTCGTGCGAGAACCGCATGCGCCTGCCGCTGCGGATCGCGGCGATCATGCGCGAGGAGTGGCCCAGCCATCTGCCGGCCTTCGTCCGCATCTCGTCGGTCGACGGCGTCGACATCGGCTGGTCGATCGAGGACTCGATCGCGTTTGCGGCGGAGCTGAAGGCGATCGGGATCGACATGGTGGACTGCTCGTCGGGCGGCATGAAGCTACCGCGCGGCAATTCGCTGGTGTCGCGCACCCCGGGCTTCCAGGTGCCGTTCGCCGAGCGCATCCAGAAGGAAGTCGGCATGCCGACGGTGGCGGTCGGGCTGATCCGCGAACCGGACTACGCCGAAGCCATTTTGCGGGACGGCAAGGCGACGCTTATTGCGCTCGGCCGCGAACTGCTGTGGAATCCGAACTGGCCCGCGCAGACGGCGCTTGCGCTCGGATGCGATCCGGAGTGGACGAGTTGGCCGGAGCAATATGGCTGGTGGCTGAAGCGGCGGGTGGCGCAGCAGGGACGATAGCGATGCCGGTGGCGAAGAAGGATGTAGCGAAGGCCGGCGCGGCTGCCGGCGCGCGGTCTTTCGACGGCCCCGATTTCCCCGGCGACACCTCGCGCGACCTGCCGAAGATGGACAATGCAGTCAAGTCGGCGCGGCGCGTGTTCGACGTGCTCGAATTCTTCGAGGAGCACCAGCGCGCCGCCTCCGCGATCGAAGTCGCGGCCGCGCTCAAGTTCCCGCAATCCAGCACCTCGGCGTTGATGCGGACGATGACGGCGTTCGGCTATCTCCACTATGACACCAGCCGCCGCACCTATATCCCGACGCCGCGGATCTCGATGCTGGGGCACTGGCTGAGCCCGGCGTTGTTCACGAAGGGACGCCTGGTCAATCTGATGGAAGAGCTCTCCGCGCGGACCGGAGAGACCATCATGCTCGCGGTGCGCAACGGGCTCAGCGCGCAGTATGTCCATATCATTCAGGCCAAGCTGCCGATGCGGCTGTATGTCAAGGCCGGAACGCTGCGGCCGCTGGCGCGATCCGCGTCGGGTTACGCGCTGCTGTCGGCCTATCCGGACAAGGAGGTGCGCCGCCTGGTGCGCCTGATCAACGCCAACGAGAGCCGGCCCGATCGTCAGGTCGACATCAAGGCGCTGCTGCTTGAGCTGAAGAAGGTCCGCGCCAAGGGGCACGCTTTCTCGCTCGGCCTGGTCACGCCGGGCGCGGGCGCCGTCGCCATGAACCTGCCGCCGATTGCGGAATCGAACGAACCGCTGGTGCTGTGCGTGGCCGGATTGAACGACGCACTGGTCACCCAGGAGACCGAGTTCGCCGACCTGATGCGGAAGGCAATCGAGTTTCATCTGGCGGACTGAACTTATGTCGGCGGCCGGTTTGCGCGTGTGCGTGGCATACAAACGGGGACAATCGAAAGTTCACTATGCGGAATTCATGCGCCAAGTCCGGCTTCATGCCATCCGCGCAAGTGGCCCTGCGGGCAGCGCTTGTCACGGCTATGGCTTTTCCGCATCATTGAGCGCAAGACAACATCGCAAGCAGGGCATGGCCGAACAGCCAGCCCGAGCCAATCAACACGAGGAACGCTGTGGCGGAGAGTGAAAACATCGTCGCCGAGACCGCGGAAAAGATTTTCGCCGATCTCGCGGATGCCCAAACCATCAATCACGACAAGCAGGGCGCATGGAAGGCGCCGCTGTGGCAGGCGCTGACCGAAGCCGGCCTGCCGCTGTCCTGGGTGCCCGACGATCTCGGCGGTTCCGGCGCCAGCCTCGCCGAAGGATTCAGCGTCCTCAACGTCGCTGGGCGGCATGCGATCGCTGTTCCGCTGGCCGAAACAATGCTGGCCGGCTGGCTGCTGACGCAAGCCAGGATCGCCTCTCCCGAAGGCGAGATGACCGTGCTGCCGGCAAGCCCGAAGGACCGCGTCACGCTGAACGCCGACGGCTCGCTCTCCGGCCGCGCCCGCGGCGTGCCGTTCGCCAAGGACGCAAAACATTTCGCGGTGCTGGCTGAAGGCAATGGCGGCGTGTCGGTCGCGCTGCTCGATGCAGCGAAGTGCCGGATCGAATCCGGCATCGGGCTCGGCGGCGATCACAACGATACCGTCACGCTCGACAAGGTGCAGCCGGTCGCCACCAGGCCGGCGCCGAAGGGTTTTGACCAGACCACGCTGATGCTGATGGGCGGCGTGGTGCGCAGCCTGCAGATCGCCGGCGCGCTGGAAGCGATGCTCGACATCTCGGTGCGCTATTCCAATGAGCGCATCGCCTTCGAGAAGAAGATCTCGAAATTCCAGGCGGTGCAGCACAACCTCGCGCGGCTCGCCGGCGAAAACGCCGCGGCACTGGCCGCTGCGACCTCGGCGGCGGACACGATCGTGAACGCCAAGTCGCTGGACACTGATGCGGTGTTCCTGGAAGCCGCAGCGGCTAAGGTCCGCTGCTCGGAAGCGGCGGAGAAGGGCAGCGGCATCGCGCATCAGGTGCATGGCGCGATCGGCTTCACCATCGAGCACATCCTGCACCGCTATTCGCTGCGGGCGCTGGCCTGGCGCGACGATTTCGGCTCGGAGAGCTACTGGGCGGTCGAGCTCGGCAAGCTCGTCGCGAATCGTGGCGCCGATGAATTGTGGCCGCTGGTGGCTTCGCGCTGAGATCAGGCAGAAAGATCAGGACTGGACATCATGACTGCAGCCCTTCGTTTCGATCCGATCCGCCTGCCGGAAAAATGCGAGCAGCTCCGCAAGGAGGTGCGCGCCTTCCTCGCCGAGGAAATCGCCGCCGGCACCTTCGATCCCCACGCGCCGAACCGCGAGGACAATGACGCGCCGGAATTCTCCCGTCGCGTCGGCGCCAAGGGCTGGCTCGGCATGACCTGGCCGAAGAAATATGGCGGCCAGGAGCGCTCGTTCCTCGAGCGCTACGTGGTCACCGAGGAGATGCGGGTGGCGAACGCGCCGACCCGGCGCTTCTTCGTCGCCGACCGCCAGAGCGGGCCGGTGCTGCTGAAATACGCGCCCGAGCACATCAAGATGGACATCCTGCCGCGCATCTGCCGCGGCGAGGTCTGTTTCGCCATCGGCATGAGCGAGCCGAACTCCGGCTCTGACCTGTTCGCGGCGAAGACCCGCGCCACCAAGACCGACGGCGGCTATCTGATCAACGGCACCAAGATCTGGACCTCGTCGGCGCACATCGCCGACTACATGATCGCGATCTTCCGTACCTCGCCGCCGACCAAGGAAAACCGCCGCCACGGCCTGACCCAGTTCCTCGTCAAGATGAAGCAGCCGGGCATCCAGGTGAATCCGATCGGCCAGATCACCGGCCAGTTCGAGTTCAACGAGGTCGTGTTCACCGACTACTTCGTGCCCGACGATCACGTGCTGGGCGAGGTCGATGGCGCCTGGAAGCAGGCGACGTCGGAGCTCGCCTATGAGCGAAGTGGTCCCGAGCGCTTCCTCGAGACCTATTACGTGCTCACCGAGCTCGTGCGCGCGGTCGGCAAGAACCCGGACACCCGCAGCGCCGAGGGCATCGGACGCCTGGTGGCGCAGGTGCACACCATGCGCCGCATGTCGGTGTCGGTCGCCGGCATGCTGCAGGCCGGCAAGGAGCCGGTGGTGGAGGCCTCGATCGTCAAGGACATCGGCACGGTGTGGGAGCAGCAGCTGCCGCATCGCGTCCGCGATCTCGCCGCCTTCGTCGAGGAGACCGCGACCAACCGCGAGACGCTGGAAAAGCAGCTCGATTTCGCCATCAAGACCGCGCCCAAGCTGACGATCCAGGGCGGCACCACCGAAGTGCTGCGCGGCATCATCGCCCGCGGACTTGGCCTGCGCTAGCCGCGCGGGCTCGCCTGCGCTAATTCAACGAGGACAGATCATGACCAAGTACACTGATATCGGCGTCGAAACCCACGGCCATGTCGGCCTGATCGAAATCCGGAAACCCCCGCTGAACTTCTTCGACGTCGCGCTAATCAACCAGATCGCCGACGCGCTGGAGGAGTTCGACAACAATATCGAGATCCGCGCCTCGGTGCTGGCGGCGCAAGGCAAGGCGTTCTGCGCCGGTGCCAATTTCGGCGATCCGGCCCGCCAGGAGCAGGAGGAGCGCGCCAAGAGCGATCCGGCTTCCAACCTGCCGATCAACCATCTCTACGTTCAGGCGGTGCGCATCTTCCGCAACAAGAAGCCGATCGTCGCGGCGATCCATGGCGCCGCGATCGGCGGCGGCCTCGGCCTTGCCGTCTCCGCCGACTTCCGCGTCGCCTGCCCCGAGGCACGCTTTTCGGCCAACTTCACCAAGCTCGGCTTCCATCCGGGCTTCGGCCTGACCGCAACGCTGCCGGAACTGATCGGCAAGAACAATGCCGAGCTGATGTTCTACACCAGCCGCCGCGTCACCGGCGAAGAGGCCTATCGCTGGGGCCTCGCCAATGTGCTGGTGCCGCAGGATCAGGTGCGGGCGGAAGCGATGAAGCTCGCGCAGGAGATCGCCGAATGCTCGCCGCTCGGCCTGGTCTCGACCCGCGCCACCATGCGCGCCGGCCTCGCCGACCGCGTGCTCGCCGCAACCAACCATGAGCTCGCCGAGCAGACCAAGCTGCGCGCGACCGAAGACTTCAAGGAAGGCGTCAAGGCCACCGCCGAGCGTCGCGTCGCTAACTTCAAGGGGCGGTAGCCGCAAGCGCCGCTCTCTCCACGGGGCGTCCCGGCCTAGTGCGCAATTGCGCACGGGAGCCGGGACCCATACGCCGCGGCCCGCGGAAGGGGCACAAGCGGCGTCGGCTTCTCTTACAACTCACTTCGGTGGTTATGGGTCCCGGCGAACGCCGGGACGACACCGGGGAGATATCTAGCTAACCCCTCGGCACCACCAGCGCATCGACGATCGTGACGCCCTGCCCCTCCGGGTGCACCAGCACCGGATTGACCTCGATCTCGGCGATCTCGTTCGCGTGCTGGGCCGCCAGCACCGAAATCTGCGAGATCAATCGCGCCAGCGCCGCGACATCCGCCTTCAGCGCGCCGCGGAAACCGTGCAGCAGCGGCGCGGCTTTCAGCGTCTCCAGCACCGTGGTCGCTTCTTCCACGCTCACCGGCGCGGGGCGATAGACCACGTCCTTGAACAGTTCGGTGGTGATGCCGCCGAGCCCCACCATCACCATCGGCCCGAAGGTCGCGTCCGTCATGGTGCCGACGATGATCTCGACGCCTTTCCTGGCCATCGGCCCGACCAGCACGCCCTGGATTTCAGCGCCCGGCCGCTGCTTCTGCACCGTCTCCAGCATGTCGCGATAGGCCGTGAATGCCGCGCCCTTGGCGGCGATGTTGACGCGGACGCCGCCGACCTCGCTCTTATGCGCGATCGCGGGCGACTGGATCTTCATGACCAGTGGAAATCCGGCGCGCTCGATCGCAGCGTCGAGCCCGTCGCGGTCGGTCACCAGCACCTCATCCGGCAGCGCAATGCCGGCCGCGCGCAGCAGCGATTTGCTGTCATATTCCGACAACGTCTTCGACGTGAGATGCATGGAGAGATCGTGCGCCGGCGACGCTGATGCCGAGATCTCCGGCGCGGGCTTGAAGCCGGCATAGTCCGCCAGCCGCCGCATTGCGACGCCGACATGGGTCAGTCCCGAGAGCACCACCACGCCCGACTTCGCCAGCTCCTGCCGCGCGAATTGCGACGGCAGCGTGTAGGAATAGAACACCACCGGCTTGTTCTGCGCCGCGATCACCGGCTTCAGCTCGGCTTCCTTGAACGGCATCCGCGTCTCGCTCGACAGCGACAGCACCACCAGCGTCGCGTCCACTTCATCAGACGTGTCGAACAGCTCGATGCTCTTCTGCAGTCCGCCGGATGACACGCCCTGCGCGGTCACGTCGACCGGATTGCCCGCCGCGCCGTAGGACGGCATCCATTGCTTGATCTGGCTCTGGATCGCGGCTGAAAGCTCCGGCACGCGCAGGCCCTGCATCGAGACGGTATCGGCGCCCCAAATGCCGGCGCCGCCGGACACCGTCAGCACCGCGACGCGATCGCCCTTCGGCAGCGGATTGGTGGTCAGAACCGCGGCAATGGTCACGGCCTCGTCGAGGTCGTTGGAGACGATGAAGCCGTATTTCGCGAACACCGCGTCATAGGCCGCCGACCAGCCGGCCATGCTCGCGGTGTGCGAGGCCGCCGCGCGCTCGCCAGCGCCGGAGCGGCCCACTTTAGTTACGATGACGGGCTTTTTGAGCTCTGCGGCGCGCTTCGCCGCCGCCAAAAACTTGTCGACGTCGCGGATACCCTCGATGAACAGCAGGATCACGTCGGTCGAGGCATCCTGCACCATGTAGTCGAGGAACTCGCCGGCGCCGAGATCGCTCTCATTGCCGGCGCTGACGACATAGCTCAGCGCGACGCCGAGCGCCTTGGCGCGATGATAGATCGCAAAGCCGATGCCGCCGCTCTGCGCGACGATGCCGATCCGCCGCTTGCTGGCGACCAGATCGGGCGCATCCGGCTTGACGTCGACGGTCGGGCTGAAGGTCGCGGCGACCTTCTGCGCCTGGCTGTAAAACCCTTCGGCGTTAGGGCCACTGATCCGCATCCCGGTCCGCTTCGCCAGCGCGACGATCGCATCCTGCATGTCAGCGCTGTCGCCACCTTCCTCGGCAAAGCCGGACGAGATGATGACCGCGTTCTTCACACCGGCCGCCGCGCATTGCTCCAGCGCCGGCAGCACTGCACGGGCGGGAATGACGATAACGGCAAGATCGATCGGCGCGCCGATCTCGGCGACCGACTTGAAGCATTTCAGCCCGTCGATCTCGTCATAGTTCGGATTGATCGGATAGAGCGCGCCGGGATAGCCGTTCTTGCGCAGCATCGCGAGCAGCCGCCCGGGAATCTTCTCATGATCGCGCGAGGCGCCGATCAGCGCGATGCTCTTTGGTGCGAAGAAGGTATCGAGCGGATGCGGCATGGGGGCGTGTTCCCAATTGTTGTTGTTGCTCTTGACGATATTGGATCACCGCCGCCGGCTCAACCGCTCTCCCCGCAAGCACCAATCGTTCACCGTCACCCTGAGGTGCGAGCGAAGAGAGCCTCGAAGGGTGCACGGCCACCAGCCGGGCCGTGCACCCTTCGAGACGCCGCTTCGCGGCTCCTCAGGATGACGGGAGAAAGATGCGTAGCCCGGATACAGCGCAGCGCAATCCGGGGGCCGGTCTATCCGCGAAGAACGCGGCGGCCCCGGATTTCCCTTCGCTGCATACGGGCTACGAAATCACGCCGTCAGCTTGAACGTCACGCCGCAGAGCTGGAACTCATCGCCCTTCACCGCACAGCCTCTCGTCTTCGCCGCCTCCAGCACCTTCGCCTTGTCGGCGACCTTGAACGTCAAGCCGCTCATGATCGCGCTGTCGCCCTTGACGAAGCGGAAGGTGCTGTTCGGCAGCTTCACCACGGCACCATCGGCGGGAATGCCGATGATCCTGCCCCAATGCGTCGCCAACGCCTCAGGCTCGGGGCTCTGCATCTCGACCGTGGTCAGCGCCAAAGTCGTGTCCTTGCGGATCGACTTCTGCCAGTCGGGGCCGGCCGGCGGGTACGGTCCCAGCACGTCGTCGCTGCCGTCGGTGTGGTTGAACTCGATGAAGGCGGCTCGGCAGTCGCGCGGATGCAGCTGCACGCCGTGATATGGCGCGTGCGTGATCACGTTGGCGGTGCGCACGCCCATCGCGTTGGCCTTGGCGCCACGCGCGTCGGGATCCTCACAAACGAAGATCGCCATATAGCCGCCGCGGCCGCCGGTCTTCTCGATGAAGCGGCCGGCCGCCGTGCCCGGCCCCGGCTGGAACGGCGCGACGACTTCGAGCAGGATGGTATCGACCGGCAGCAGCGCATTCTCGAGGCCGTATTTCGCGACGTTGCCGTCGCGATAGCAGACGTCGAGGCCCATGATCGCGGAGATGTCCGCGATCACGGGCGCAAGCTGCGGCGCCACCAGGCAGATCTGCCGCAGCCGCATGTACTCGGCCATGGTCTACTGCCCCTGGAAGGTGGGCTTGCGCTTCTCGACGAAGGCTTTTGCCGCTTCCTTGTGGTCCGTGGTCTCGCCGGCACGCGTGTGGTGGATCGCCTCGCCGTCGAAGCAGGCTTCGAGGGTCATGGTCTCGGCATTGTTGATGTTGCGCTTGATGTAGCCGAGCGCCACCGACGGCCCCTGCGCCAGCGACCGGGCCAGCTCCAGCGTCTCGGCCTCGACGTCGGCATCAGGCACCACCTTGGAGACCATGCCGAGATTGTATGCTTCCTGCGCCGACAGCACCGGCGACATCATGTAGAGCTCGCGCGCTTTCGCGCTGCCGAGCATCTTGGTCAGGAAGTAGGTGCCGCCGTAGTCGCCGGAGAAGCCGACCTTGGCGAAGGCGGTGGTGATCTTGCAGGAGGCGCCGGCAACGCGGAGATCGCAGGACAGCGCGATCGAAAGCCCGGCGCCGGCCGCGGCGCCGTCGAGCTGCGCCACCACCGGCTTCGGCATCTGGTGCAGGATGCGCGAGACCTCCATGCCGCGGCGCAGGTTGGCCATCTTGGCCTCGAACGGCAGCGGGGCGCGGCCTTCCGCCATCGACTTGACGTCGCCGCCGACGCAGAAGGTGCCGCCGGCGCCCCGGATCAGCACGGCGCGCACCTCGGTATCGTCCTGCGCCCGCCGCGCCGCCTCGACGAGGCCGCGCGTCATGTCGGGATTGAGCGCGTTGCGCCGATCGGGGCGGTTCATGGTGATGGTGAGCAGGCCCTTGTCGAGGGATTGGAGGACCATCTGATTATCGCTCATGGCGTTTTGCCTTTCGTTGTTATTTTGAATCCGTCATTCCGGGATGGTGCGTAAGCACCAGACCCGGAACCTCGAGATCCCGGGTTCGTGCTTCGCACGCCCCGGGATGACTGCGTGACTTCGTCACTTCGTCACTTCTTCACCAGCGGGCAGCGCGACTCCGACAGCGGCTGGAAGGCCTGGTCGCCCGGCACGGTCGCCACCAGCTTGTAGTCGTCCCAGCGGCCCTTCGATTCCGACGGCTTCTTGACCTCGAACAAATACATGTCGTGCACCATACGGCCGTCCTCGCGGATCTTGCCGTTCTTGGTGAACATGTCGTTGATCGGGCTCTCCTTCATCACCTTCATGACGGCGGCCGCATCGGTGGTGCCGGCGGCCTTCACCGCCTTGAGATAGTGCGTCACCGAGGAATAGACCCCGGCCTGTGCCGAGGTCGGCACCCGCTTGGTGCGCTCCATGAAGCGCTTCGTGAAGGCGCGGCTGTCGTCGTTGAGATCCCAGTAGAAGGCTTCCGCCAGCAACAGGCCCTGCGCGGTATCGAGCCCGACGCTGTCGATGTCGGTGACGAAGGCCAATAGCGGCGACAGTTTCTGGCCGCTCTTGGTGAGGCCGAATTCGGCTGCCTGCTTGATCGCGTTGATGGTGTCGCCGCCGGCATTGGCAAGGCCGATCACCTTGGCCTTCGACGCCTGCGCCTGCAGCAGGAAGGACGAGAAATCCGAGGTGTTGATCGGATGCCGCACGCTGCCGAGCACCTTGCCGCCCGACTTCACCACGACGTTGCTGGTGTCCTTTTCCAGGTCCTGACCGAACGCGTAGTCCGCGGTAAGGAAGAACCAGGTATCGAGACCGGATTTCACCGCGGCAAGGCCGGTCACATTGGCCTGCGCGAAGGTGTCGAACACGTAGTGCACGGTATAGGGGCCGCAGGCCTCGTTGGAGAGGCGGATCGAACCCGGACCGTTGAACATGATGATCTTGTTGCGCGCCTTGGCGATTTCGGCAGCGGCGAGCGCGGTCGCGGAGGCCGCGACGTCGAAGATCATCTCGACGCCCTGGTTATCGATCATGTCGCGGGCGATGTTGGCGGAGAGGTCAGCCTTGTTGAGATGGTCGCCGACCACGATCTCGACCTTGCGGCCGAGCACCTCGCCGCCGAAATCCTCCACCGCCATCTTGGCAGCGGTTTCGCTGCCCGAACCGGTGATGTCGGCATAGAGGCTCGACATATCGAGGATGCCGCCGAGCTTCAGCGGAGGCTTGTCCTGCGCCAGCGACGCATTCGCCGAGATCGCAAACGCACAGGCCAACACGCCGGCCAAAACTCGTCTCATTCCAATCCTCCCTTGCAGCGCGGACCTCGTTCCATCAGGTCCGTTTCGAGGGCCGGATCATGCCGCATGGCCTGCACTGCAGCAAGCCGCAGCGGCAGCAATCTGTTTTCCACTAAGCGGAATGAAGCGCCGCGCCGGAGCTTTCGGCCGCGCTGCGATCAGAGATGAAAGTCGGGAACGGTCTGATGGGGCGTTCCCGCCGGCAGGCCGAGGAACAGGTACTGCATGCCATAATGTCCGGCGAATGCCGATGCCGTTGCATCCATGATGATGCGACCGCCCAGATCCAGATGCAATTCTGGCCGGGTAATGGCCCCGAGTGTGTAGGCCGGCACGATGGTCTCGTTGATATGCAGGGCGTCGAACACGGCGGACACCGTCGAAAGCGAGGCCGCATTGCCGGCCAGGTCGACGACATCGGCGCCATTGGCGGCGAAGCTGGTCACCGCCAGCGAGCCGGCGCGATCGGTCGACGACACGATGTGATCGAATACCAGCTTCGAGGAATCGCCGAGCAGCGCCGTCGCCGCGGCGTCGTAGATTGCGGTGCCGCCATCGTTCAGCGTCAGGCTCGGCGTGCCGCCATTGACATGCACCGCCTCGTTGAAGCCGACCGTCAGCTGGACCAGCGAACCCGGCGTCGCGACGCCACCGGAGGGCGTCGCCGTGATTCCGGTGAGATGAGGCGCCGTGGTGTCGAGGGTGAAGGTCAGGTTGGACGATGCGCTGACATTGCCGGCGGCGTCGACCTCCTGCACCGTGACGGAGTGCATACCATCAGTCGTAAAGACCGGCGCCGCCGTGGAGAAGCCCGACGCGCCGTCGGCCTTGTAGCGCAGCGTGTCGGCCGCATCGAACTTGGTGTAATCGATCAGCGGATTGCTGGTGATGTGGTCGGCGCTGGCGACGCCGGTGTCGCGGTGCAGTGCCAGCGTCGGCGCCGATGGCGCCTTGGTGTCGCCGGTGAAGCTGACCGCGTTGCTCGCTCCGCCGGCATTGCCGGCGATGTCGGTGTAGCTCGCCCCGGCAACCGAAAGGTCAGCCGACAGATCGTCGGTGACATCGGCCGTGAAGGTCGCGGTGTAGATATCGTGACCTGCGCCATTGATGCCGACATGGACGAGGCTGCCCAGCAGTCCGCCATGGACCGTGACATCGCCGAGTCCGAAACCTGCGACCGCCTCGGAGAAGGTGAACGTCATCAACGCGGTGTCGCCGGCGTGCAGCAGGGTGTGATCGGCCGCCACCGATACCGTCGGCGGATGCGTGTCGCCACCGATCGTCGCGGTATTGCTCGCCGCGCCGATATTGCCTGATACGTCGGCATAGCTCGCGGCGGTGACCCGGATCGAGCTCGCCACGACGTCGTTGATATCGGGCGTGAAGGTCGCGGTGTAGACGTCCTGCCCCGACACGTTGAGCCCGACATGGACCAGATTGGTCACCGTGCCGCCGGCGACGACGGTATCGCTGAGCGCAAAGCCCGCGACCTGCTCGGAGAAGGTGAAGGTGACAACCGAAGTCTGGCCCGAAAGCACCGTGCTCGGGCTCGCGGCAACCGACACCGTCGGCGCCCTGGTATCGCCAGTGAAGCTGATGGTGCCGCTCGCCGCACCGGTATTGCCGGGAACATCCGTATAGCTCGCGGCGGTGACTTGCACCGAGCCCGCTTCAGTGTTGCTTTCGTCCGGCGTAAAAATTGCCGTGTAGACGTCCTGGCCTGATGCGTTGACGCCGACATGGACCAGATTGCCCAACGCCCCGCCATGCACCGTGACGTCACCGAGCGCGAAGCTCGCGATTTGTTCGGAGAAAGTGAACGTCACCAGCGCGGTCTGGCCCGCCAGCAGCGCGTGACGGTCAGCCGCGATCGACACCGTCGGCGCCAGCGTATCGCCGCCGATCGTCGCGGTGTTGCTTGCCGCGCCGGCATTGCCGGCCACATCGCTGTAACTGGACGCATTCACCTTCACCGAGCCGGTCTCGGTGTCGCTGACATCGGGCGTGAAGGTCGCGGTGTAGACGTCCTGCCCAGCACCGTTGAGCCCGACATGCACGAGATTGCTCAGCGCGCCGCCATGGACGGTGATGTCGCCAAGGGCGAAGCCCGACACGGTCTCCGAGAAGGTGAAGGTCGCGACCGAGAGGTCGCCGGCCAGCACCGTGTCGGGATTGAGCGTGACGGAGACCGTCGGCGCCAGCGTGTCACCGGTGAAGTTGATGGCGTTGCTGGCAGCGCCGGCGTTGCCGGCCGTATCGCTATAGCTCGATGCATTGACCTGCACCGAGCCAGCCTCGGCGTTGGTGACGTCGGGCGTGAAGGTCGCGGTGTAGATGTCCTGGCCGGCGCCGTTGACGCCGACATGGACAAGGCTGCCCAACGCGCCGCCGCTGACGCTGATGTCGCCGAGCGCGAAGCCCGCGACGGCCTCGGAGAAGGTGAAGGTCACGACCGCGGTCTGACCGGCGAGCAGCGTACCATGGTCAGCCGAGACCGATACAGTCGGCGCCTTGGTGTCGCCGCTGAAGCTGATCGTGTTGCTCGACGAGCCGGAATTGCCGGCCGTATCGCTATAGCTCGATGCATTGACCTGCACCGAACCTGCCTCGGTGTTGGTCACATCCGGCGTGAAGGTCGCGGTGTAGACGTCGTGGCCGGCGCCATCGATGCCGACATGGGTGAGGTTGCCCAGCGAACCGCCCTGGACCGTGACATCATCCAATCCAAAGCCGCTGACGGCCTCGGAGAAGGTGAACGTGACAACCGCGCTATCGCCGGCAACCAGCGTGGTGTGATCGGCTGCAACCGCCACCGTCGGCGCCTTGGTATCACCGGTGAAGCTGATCGCGCTGCTTGCCGCGCCGGCGTTTCCGGCGCTGTCGGTATAGCTTGACGCGTTGACCTGCACCGAGCCCGCCTCGGCGTTGGTCACGTCGGGTGTGAAGGTTGCCGTGTAGATGTCCTGGTGCGCGGCGTTGACGCCGACATGCACGAGGTTGCTCAGCGCGCCGCCGCTCACCGTCGTGTCCGTCAACGCGAAGCCGGTAACCGCCTCGGAGAAGGTGAAGGTGACGGTCGAGGTCTGCCCGGCCAGCAGCGCGGTCGAGCTCGCCGCAACCGACACGGTCGGCGCGATCGCGTCGATCACGAGATGCAGGTCGGTCGCCGCATGGGTCACGTCGGCGTCCTGGCCGCCGGGATCCCTGATCGTGCCGCCGTTGAGCGAGAGGCTCTGCACCTGAAGATCGGACGTGCTGTCGCCGTCCTGCACCGTGTAGCTGAACACCAGCGCCTGCGAGCCGCTGCCGCTCAGATAGGTCGCGGCCTTGCCGTCGTTGAGCAGCAACTCCGGCGCGCCGGTCACGTTCACCGTGTTGCTGAAGTTGACGGTGATGGTCACTACCTTGCCGGCGTTCAGGATCGTGAGATGATCGGTGGTGTCAGAAGTGACCGAGGCGATGCTCGCCTGTGACCGGATCTCGAGATGCGGAGAGGCCGAGCCGTCGGACGCCAGCATCAGCGAGCCGGCCGAGGCGCCAGCGCCAAAACTCAGGTTCAGTGATGCGAGCGTCGTGCCGCTGCCGCTTTTCACCAGCAACACGCCGTTCGCATAGGACAGCGTCGTCGTGGCATCATAGGCGATGTTGCCGAAGTCGATGGTGTCGCCGCCGGCAAAGCCGGTGATCGACGTGCTGAAGGAGGCGCCGGAGAATGCCGCGGCATCGAGCACGAGTTTTTCGGTACTGCCGTCGGTGAAGGCGATCGCGCCGGTCCCGGCCGCGCCGTTCGCCGCCAGCTCCAGGATGGAGCCCTTGATGACGGTGCCGCCCGAATAGGTGTTGTGCGCGGACAGCACCAACCGGCCGCCGCCGGTCACCTCGACATCACCAGGCGTCGTGCCATCGGAAATGACGCCGCTCTGGGTGACGGTCTCGCCGGCGGCGACGTTGAAGACCGGATCGCCCGCGACGGTGATGTTGCGGGTCTGCGTGAAGCCGTCGGTGAAGCTGATACCGGTGCCGTCGCCAAGCTTCAGCACATTGGTCACCGCGCCGAGATTCACGTTGGCGGAGATCGACACCCGGGTGCCGGCGCCGCTGACCGTGGTATTGCCGGTGTAGGTGTTGTTGCCGCCGAGGAAGACGGTGCCGCCGCCGCTGATGGCGAGGCCCCCAATGCCCGCATTGGCACCGGTGCCGCCATTGCCGCTCTGGTCCGCGATGTCGTTGGCAACCGTCAGCGTCTGGCCGCTGGCCGGCGTGAAGCTGAGATTGTTGTTGCCCTGGATGAAGATGCCGGAGCCGAAACCCGAGCCGCTGGCCTGGCCGATGCCATTGGTGCCGCCCTTGACGGCGCTGAAGCCGGAATCGTTCGACAGCGAGCCGCCCTTGACGGTCAGCGAGCCGCCTTGCTGAACGAAGATGGTGCCACCAGCGCCGAGGCCGCCACCCCCACCCGCCGTGCCATCACCGCCGCCGAAGCCGCCGAGCCCGCTGACGCCGCCACCGCCGCCGAAGCCGCCACCGCCGCCATAGCCGCCGCCACCACCGAAGCCACCATTGCCGAACGCCCCGCCGCCACCGCCGTAGCCACCATTGCCGCCGTCGATTGCGTTGCCGCCGCCGACGCCACCGCCGGTACCGTGCGCGCGGTTGTTGTTGCCGAAGAAGCCACCCGCGCCGCCGCCGCCGCCATTGGCGCCGCCCGTTCCGCCATACCAGTAAAGCATGGTCCCGCCTCCGAACGGGATCAGGTAGCCGTCGACGCCTTTGCCGCCCCCCGCGGCGCCGGGAACGATGCCAGCGGCCCCGTTCTGAAATGCGGCAGAGTTCGCACCCTGTGCGTGAAGGCCGATGCCGCCACCGCTGCTGTTTCCGCCTTGGCCCCCCATGCCGCCACCACCGCCGAAGCCGTCGATGTTGGCGTTGCTCGCGGTACTGCCGGTTCCGCCGTTGCCGCCGATCGCGACACTGTTGTGAAATACGACATTGTCGATCGTGGCGCTGCCGTTCGCCGAGACGAACAGGGCGCCGCCGAGCCCGGCGCCACCGCCGCCGCCGCCCTGGATGATGCCGCCGCCGGCCGCCACCGTGTTCTGGATGGTCAGGTTCTCGAGATTGACGTTGCCCGCATAGACGAAGAAGCCACGCTGGGCGTTGAGGCCGTCGATCGTGTGCGTGCCGCCGTGGCCGTCGCTGCCGTTGATGGTGACGCTCGATCCGCTCAAGAGATTGAGCGCGTACAGCTCCGACGAGAGGCTGAAGCTGGCGGTGATGTTGATGGTGTAGTTGGCATTCGGCGCGGCGTTCTGGCCGCCGGAATCCATCTGCAGGATGGCCGCATTGAGCTCGGTGACGTTTGAGACATTGAAGACGCGGGTCGACACAAGCTGCACGACCGTGCCGCCATTCGCATCCTGCGAAAGCTGGAAGCGGGCGCCGCCGTCGAGCCCGTTCACCGTCAGCGTATCCGTCACTGTGCCGTTCGAGATCGAGAGCGTGTTGCCGGAAAGACTGACCGTGTTGAGCGAGGTATTCTGGGTGTTGTAGTGCAGCCCGGTCAGGTCGATGGACTGGCCGGGATTGAAGTTGGAGATGCTGTTGGTGAGCGCGTTGCCGGTCAGCGCGGCGTCGTCGATCTTCAGCGTGCCGGGAAGGCCGGTCGTGAAGGAGATGTTGCCGGTGCCGGCTGCGCCGGCCGTCGCAAGCCACACTGTGCCGGAATAGATCGTCGTGCTGCCATAAGTGTTGGCATGGCCGAGCACGAAGGTGCCGCCGCCGTCGATGCCGAGATTGCCGCCGCCACTGATCAGGGCGGTATCGGTGACGGTTGCGCCGTTCGCGATCTTCAGGAGCGAGCTGCCGCCGACCGAAATTGAGTCGTCGAACGTGCCGCCCGTCGTCAGCGAAAGATGCGCGCTGCTCAGGTTGAGCGTCCCGGTCAACCCCGCGAGCTGACCGAGCCCGAGCTGCAACGTGCCGGCGCCCGACAGCGTGAACGTACCGGAGCCGCTGATCGCGCCGGTGTCGGCAATCGTGCCGGACGAGATGTCGAAGGTGCCGCCAGCGGCGGTGACCTGGATGTTGTGGGTGAAGGTGTAGCCGCCGGTCGTGGTCAGCGTGCCGCCGTTGAGGATCAGCGCACCGGCCGAACCGCCGATGTTGTTGTCGGCCGTGATCGAGAGAGTGTTGCCGGCATCGATCTGCGTGCCGCCGACATAGGTGCTCGCACCCGTCAACGTCAGCGTACCGCCGCCGGAGACGACCAGCTTGCCAGTGGTGCCGCTGCCGCTGATGCCCCGCTCATCGGCGATGCTGTCGCCGATCGTCAGCGTGGTGACGGTCTGCAATCCCTCGAAGACCGTGGAAACGGTGTGCGTCGGCGTGACGACCATCGTGCCCTGGATGAAGATGTCACCATAGGCGGAGCCGTTGCCCGCACCATTGGCACCGGTGCCGCCGGTCTCGGTCGCATCCATCAAGGTGCCGCCGATGACCGTCAGCGTGCCGCCTTGTTGAACGAAGATGTCGCCGCCGGCGCCAAGGCCGCCGCCACCGCCGCCGGCGAGCGAGCCGCTGCCGGCGCCGAATCCGCCGGTGCCGGGCGTGCCGTTCGAACCGCCGCCTCCGCCGCCGAAACCGCCATTGCCGCCGGTATGCGCGTATCCGCTGCCGTTGCCGGAGCCGCCGCCACCGCCGGCGAAACCACCATTGCCGCCGCCATAAATGCCGCCGCCGCCACCGCCGCCCATGCCGCCGGCGCCGCCGAAGCCGATCAGGGTGCCCGAGGGGCCGCCGCCCACCGAGTTGGCGCCGCCGATGCCGCCGCCGCCGCCACCGACACCGCCGCCACCACCGCCGCCACTCGAGCCACCGCCGGCATGTGCTCCGTAGCCTGAGCCGCCGTAATTGTCGGCGCCCTGTCCGCCGCCCGCCGCACCTTCGATCGTCGCCGGCGTGCCGCCCGCGGTCTGCGCCCCGGTCGAGGGATGCTGGCTGTCGGAGCCCGCCTCGCTGTAACCGCTGCCGCCATTGCCGTGATAGCCGTAATAGTCTTGGCCGCCGAAGCCGCCGCCACCACCACCGCCGCCATTGCCGCTGCCGCCATCGGCACCGATGCCGCCGCCACCGCCGCCGCCGCCGGCCGGATCGACCACGCCGCCATCGCCGCCCTTGGCCGTGTTGCTGCCGAAATTGACGTTGTTCAGCGTGACGTTGGCGTTCTGTCCGACGAACAGGCCGCCGCCGAGGCCCGCGCCGCCGCCGCCACCGCCGACCCCGCCATTGCCGCCGCTCGCAACCGCGTTGACGATCGTGAGGTTCTTGAACGTCACCGTGCCTGATGTGACGACGAAGCCTTGATAGCCGCGCGCATCGATGATGTCGCTATAGTCCTGTCCGCCGAGTTGATTGTTGTAGTCGGAGTTGCCGTCGAAGGTCAGCGTTGAGCCGTTCATCAGATTGATGGCCGGCAGATCGTCCAGCAATTGCAGCGTGCGCGCGCCGGACGAGAGCGAGAAGTTGATGACGTAATCGGTGTTGGCCGCAGCCAGACCACCGCCGACGCTGATCGCCGAGATCGCGTTGTAGAGTTGGAGATAATCGTGCAGCGGATCGCTGGTCGTCAGCGTCAGAACAACGGGATTCGACACAAGGACCTCGGCAATATGCGTGAGCGACCGCAATCGGTCGCCTTTCAAAAAATTGCCGAATAGTTACCTTGCGCCGCAAGTCATTGGCAACAATAACGAATTCTCATTCCGCGCACGGAGTTGCAATCATGAATGGGTAAGGTTGACGCGTGTGAGGGCCGCTCGACGCACGATCGGACGGCAATTTTCGTCACGACAAGGGGTGCTGAAGACGAGTTCGTCCCGCGACAGGCACGCATTGATGTGAAACACCAATTTCGCCTGTGCACGCGATGAGAAGCGCCGCAGAAAAATTGACCACCGAATCAACGATGGCATCCCTCGATGCGATTTCGCTTCGCTTGTGGTGGCTCTGAAGCGATCTTTCCGTCAGACTGTCCTTGTTGGCGACCACGCTCCGAGCGGAGCGCGCCGGAGTGACGAGTGCCGCATGACGCCTTCACGCGATAGAGCATGGCGTCGCCGTCCGTGGGCGGTGATGATGACAGCATGCGTCCTCGCGATCGGCGCGTGCAGCGGACGCGCCGAAGCGGCTGGATGCAATTTCGAGATTCAGGGCGAGGGTCGCGTCGCCGCCATCGTCGATGCGCGCAGCCTGCGGCTCGACGACGCCCGTGAGGTCAAGCTCGCCGGTATCGAGGTGGCCGACAAGGCGAAGACCATCGCTGCACTGACGGCGCTGCTGGTCGGCCGCGAGGTGACGCTGCGCGGACAGGACGACACGCCGGACCGCTATGGCCGGCAGCCGGCCTACGCATTCCTCGAAGGCAGTGAGAAGCCCGTGCAAAGCGAGTTGCTGCGCCAGGGCCTCGCTGTGGCGTCATCCGAGGTCGCCGACAAGGACTGTGCGGCGGCGCTGATGGCGGCCGAGGCCGAGGCCAGGGCCGCCCGATCGGGAACCTGGGCCGAGGCCACCGTCATAAAAAACGCCGAAAGTTCCGCCGATATTTTGACCGGGATCGGGCGTTTTACAGTGGTCGAGGGCAGGGTTTTGTCCGTGCGTCAGGCGGGCGCGACGACCTACCTGAATTTCGGTCGTAACTGGACTCAGGACTTTGCTGCGACTATTTCAAGGCGCATAGTCCCTGCGTTCGAGGCGGCCGGGCTTGCGCCCAAGTCTCTGGAAAATCGTAAGATTCGTGTACGAGGCTGGGTGGAAGCACGACGTGGGGCGCGAATCGAACTGCTCCGGGTGGGGCAGCTTGAAGTGCTCGGCGGGAACTAGAGGCCCAAGGGACTCAAGAGACCCAGGGGCCATGCCCCGGTCTTTTTACGGGACAATTTGTGAGTTTTTGACGTGATTGAGCGCGCAGGACGGCGTGAAGAGGGGACTGGCCGCCGCCTTTTGGCTGCGCCGGCGCTCGTCTGCGCCGCCCTGACGCTGTCGGCCTGCGGCAATGTCGGCCGGTTCGAGCAGGCCGCGCCCACGGCAGCAGCGGCGCCGGTAAAGCCGAACCGCGTGGTACAGCAGACGCCCACGAGCGAACGCGAACATGAGCGCATCCTGTCGTCCTATGGCGGCGCCTACGACGACCCGAAGCTCGAGGCCCTGATCAGCAAGACCGTCGAGCGGCTGGTCGCCGCCTCCGAACGGCCCGACCAGGCCTACAAGGTCACGATCCTCAATTCCGGCGCGGTCAACGCCTTCGCGCTGCCGACCGGCCAGCTCTATGTCACGCGCGGCCTGATTGCGCTCGCCAGCGACACCTCCGAGCTCTCCTCGGTGCTGAGCCACGAGATGGCGCATGTGCTGGCCAAGCACGCGGCGATGCGCGAGGACCAGGCCCGCCAGGCGGCTGTGGTGACGCGCGTCGTCACCGACATGAGCACCGATCCCGATCTCACCGCGCTGGCGCTCGCCAAGACCAAACTGACGATGGCGAGCTTCTCGCGCCAGCAGGAGTTCGAGGCCGACGGCATCGGCGTCGGGATCGCCGCTCGCGCGCATTTCGATCCCTACGGCGCGGCGCGCTTCCTGACCGCGATGGAGCGCAATGCCGCGCTCAAGATCGGCAAGACCGCGCTCGATCCGCGGGCGCAGGACTTCACCTCGTCGCATCCGGCGACGCCCGAGCGCATCAACAACGCGCAGACCACCGCACGGCAATACTCATCGCCCGAGAGCAACGAGCGCGATCGCGAGACCTATCTCGCCGCGATCGACAACATCGTCTATGGCGAGGATCCCAGCGAAGGGTTCGTGCGCGGCCGCCGCTTCCTGCATCCCAAGCTCGGCTTCACCTTCACCGCGCCCGATAATTTCACGCTCGACAACACCGCGCAGGCGGTGATCGGCGTGCGCGAGGGCGGCAGCCAGGCGATGCGCTTCGACGTGGTGCGGGTCCCGGCCGAGCAGTCGCTCGGCGACTACCTGAATTCGGGCTGGATGGAAGGGGTCGAGAAGTCATCGACCGAGGACCTCAACATCAACGGCTTTCCGGCGGCGTCGGCCACCGCCCATGGCGACCAGTGGCAGTTCAAGGTCTATGCGCTGCGCTTCGGCAGCGACGTCTACCGCTTCATCTTCGCCGCCAAGCAGAAGTCCACCGAGAGCGAGCGTAACGCGCGCGAGACCGTCAATTCGTTCCGCCGCCTGACGCTCGACGAGATCCAGGCCGCGCGCCCGCTGCGCATCAAGGTCATTAACGTGCAGCCCGGCGACACCGTGGAATCGCTGTCGCACCGCATGTCCGGCGTCGATCACCCGGCCGAGCGCTTCCGCGTGCTCAACGGCCTCGACGCCCATGCCCAGGTCAAGCCGCGCGACCGCGTCAAGATCGTGGTGGATTGAGGCCGCGAGGCGTCGTGCTCGCGCCTCACCACCGCTGTCGTCCCGGCGAAGGCCGGGACGACAGGCTACATTCTACTTCGCCTTCTCCTTGAGGAAGGCAATGATGTCGGCGCGATCCTTCGGGTCCTGAACCTCGTAGAACATCTTGGTGCCCGGAACCATCGTGTCCGGACCGGTGAGCCATTTGTCGAGATTCTCCTCGGTCCACACGATCTTCGAGTTCTTCAGCGCCGGCGAGTAGTCGTAGCCTGCGACGGAGCCGGCTAGGCGGCCGACGACACCCTTGTGCATCGGGCCGACGTCGTTCTTGTCGATCGAGTGGCAATCGCCGCAGCCCTGGTACAGCTTGGCGCCGCGCGCCGCATCTCCCGCGGCACGGGCGCTGTTCAGGGCGAGCAGAATCGCGATGGCCGCCATCGCGGCAATTTTGGCTTGCCGCGGCGCCAGCACGCCTGCGATCGAACGAATGCTCATTCCCGGGGCTCTCCTGTTTGCCACCACAACAGGAGCAGGCATGCCGCGATTCTATTCCCTGGAATGCCGCGCGCTCGCGCGACCGGCGACTGACGAAGATTTTTGAGCCGACCGGGAATTTCCCCGCGCGCCGCCGATCTCTATCGAAAGCTGCCACCTCCGCAGCGGCGCCGGGCTATTGGAGCATCCCCAGTGTTTCAGAATCGGTTCGGCGCCGTCGCTCGACTTGCCGAACTCGGGTGCGTGCTTGCTGCGCTCACACTCGCAGCAGCCACCGCCGCGCGCGCGGACGGCTGTCCCAAGCCGGGCGACGAAATCGCGACCGACCGGCCCGACGTCACCAATTCGAGTATCGTCGTGCCGGTCGGGAGCCTGCAGAACGAGAACGGCATCAACCTGACCGGCCGGAGCAGTGGCCGCAGCATCGACGGCAGCAACAGCCGCTGGCGGCTCGGGATTGCGCCCTGCCTCGAGGTGCTGATCGACCTGCCGAGCTATGTCGGCACCGTGAAATCGCCCGGCGCGTCGGGCTTTTCCGACGTCGCGCCTGCCATCAAATGGCAGATCAGTCCGCCGCCGGGGAAGATCGACCTCTCGATCACGGCCGGCGTCGCGCTGCCGACGGGCGCTGCCGAAATCGCCGGTCGCGGCGCGCAGCCCTACATCCAGTTGCCGTGGTCATGGGAGTTGCATGACGGCTGGGGCGTCAGCGGCATGTTCACGGAATTCTTCCGCCCTGCCGAGCTGACCGGCCGGCACATGTCGGAAGCGACCTTCGTGATCGAGAAGAAGCTGACCGAGCGGATCAGTGTGTTCACCGAATATGTCGGCGACTATCCCGACGGTGCGCGGCCGACCCAGCTCATCAACTCCGGCGGCCTGTACCAGATCACGCCGACCCAGCAGGTCGACTTCCATGTCGCGTTCGGACTCAGCCGCAACTCGCCGAACTACATCGTCGGCCTGGGGTACTCGTTCCGCGTCGACGGATTGTTCCGCTAGCCCACCTCCCCTTGAAAAGGGGAGGTCGCTTTGCTCGCCAGAGCAAAGCGGGTGGGGATCTGCTCTCTCCGCTTGCAGCGGAGCCTGTGGCTGATCCCAACCTTCCCCCTTTCAGGGGGAAGGAGAAGAGTTCAACCCTCGGCTTCGCGCAATCCGCTCAGCCACAGCGCCAGCAGCGTCCACACCGCGCCCGACAACAGGTACGCACCGGCCGAGATCAAGCCGAAATGCGTCGCCAGCAGCAGCGCCGCGAGCGGCGCAAAGCCGGCACCGAACAGCCAGGCTAAATCCGAGGTCAGTGCCGAGGCCGTGTAGCGATAGTTGCGCGCGAAGCTCGAGGCGATCGCGCCCGACGACTGGCCGAACGACAGGCCGAGCAGCACGAAGCCGAGCACCATGTACACCGTTTCGCCAAACGCGCCGGCATCGAGCAGCTGCGGGGCAAAGCCGCTATAGACCGCGATCGCGACCGCAGACCCGAGCAGCAGCGGCTTGCGCCCGACGCGGTCGGCGATCATGCCGGAGGCGATGATCGCGACGACGCCGACCATGGCGCCGATCATCTCGATGATCAGGAAGCGCACCGGGCTTTCCTTGGTGAACAGGAACACCCAGGACAGCGGAAACACCGTGACCATGTGGAACAGCGCAAAGCTCGCCAGCGGCGCAAAGGCGCCGAGCAGGATGTTGCGGCCCTCCTGCGCGATGGTCTCGCCGACCCGCGCCGGCTCGAGATCGCGGCTTTCGAACAGCTCGGAATATTCATCCGTCGCCACCATGCGCAGCCGCGCGAACAGCGCCACCACGTTGATCGCGAAGGCGACGAAGAACGGATAGCGCCAGCCCCAGTCGAAGAAATCATCCGCCGAGAGGTTGCCGGCGAAGAAGGCGAACAGCGCGCTGGCCACGATCAGCCCGAGCGGCGCGCCGAGCTGCGGCACCATCGCGTACCAGCCGCGGCGATGCGCCGGCGAATTCATCGCCAGCAGCGAGGCAAGGCCGTCCCAGGCGCCGCCCCAGGCGATACCCTGCAGCACGCGCGCGGCGGCCAACAGCCAGATCGCCGCGACGCCGATCGTGTCGTAGCCGGGCAGAAACGCGAGCGCCACCGTGGCGGTGCCGAGCAGGAACAGCGCGATGACGAGCTTGGCGCCCTTGCCGTGGCGGCGGTCGACCGCCATGAAGATGACGGTGCCGAGTGGCCGCGCGGCGAAGGCCAGCGCGAAGATGCCGAATGAATAGAGCGTGCCGGTCAGTTCATTGACGAACGGGAACACCAGCTTCGGGAACACGATGACCGAGGCGATCGCATAGACGAAGAAATCGAAGAATTCCGACGTGCGTCCGATGATGACGCCGATGGCGATTTCGCCGGGTTTCGCCTGCCCGTGACCTGATGCGGTCGGGGTGCCGTGAGCCATTGCTGGGGCTTGTGCCATCGCCGGAGAACCGTCCTTTGGAGCACGATCAAACCGGTTTTCCGAACAGACCGTGCTCAAACAAGAAAGTGAGGCCACGGGCAGATTGCCACGCGGTCCCCCTCACCTTCTGACCCTTCATCCCGCAGTGCAACATTGGACAAATTGTCCAATGTGAACTTTGCTGCATCGCAGCTACCCCTTGGCGGAACTCATAAAATTCAAGTGGGGTGAGCCGTGCGCGCCTTGAAATTATTGGCCTTATTGCCGTTCGCGGCGCTCCTTGGCGGGTGCGATTTCGTCGTCCTGGCGCCTGCCGGCGACATCGCCGCCCAGCAGCGCGACCTCGTCGTCATCTCGACCGTGCTGATGCTCATCATCGTGCTTCCGGTGATGGCGCTGACCGTGTTCTTCGCCTGGCGCTACCGCCAGTCCAACACCGCGGCCCCCTACGAGCCGGAGTGGGATCACTCCACCCAGCTCGAGCTCGTGATCTGGTCGGCGCCGCTGCTGATCATCATCTGCCTGGGTGCGCTGACCTGGATGGGCACCCATCTGCTCGATCCCTACCGCTCGCTCGGCCGCATCGCCGCCGACAAGCCGATCGAGAGCAAGGACGCCCCGCTCAATGTCGAGGTGGTCGCGCTCGACTGGAAGTGGCTGTTCATCTACCCGGATTACGGCGTCGCCGCCGTCAACGAGCTCGCAGCTCCAGTCGACCGCCCGATCCGCTTCCGCATCACGGCGTCCTCCGTGATGAACTCGTTCTATATCCCCGCGCTCGCCGGCCAGATCTACGCCATGCCCGGCATGGAGACCAAGCTGCACGCGGTCGCCAACAAGGAAGGCACCTATCGCGGCTTCTCGGCCAATTACAGCGGCGCCGGCTTCTCCGGCATGCACTTCGACTTCAAGAGCCTGTCTGGCGCCGATTTCGACAAGTGGATCGCCACCGCCAAGACCAGCGCCAATATGCTCGGCCGCACCGACTATCTGCAGCTCGAGCGTCCGAGCCAGAACGATCCGGTCCGGCTCTACCGCTCGGTCGACCGCGATCTCTACAAGGCGGTCCTCAACATGTGCGTCGAGCCCGGCAAGATGTGCATGAGCGAGATGATGGCGATCGACGCCAAGGGCGGCCTCGGCCGCGAAGGCTTCAACAACACGCTGCCGCTGACCTACGACAAATACGCCCGCCGCGGCGCGCCGCTCGGCTCCGAGCCGACCTTCGTCGCCGGCATCTGTTCGATGGACGAGATCAAGGACGCGCCGTCACACGAGGTCACCGCGCCGCTCGACCTGACGCCGCTGCGCGGCTTCGGGCTGAAGCGCCCGCCGCTCTCGCCCGCGCACCCCTCGTCGACATCCTTGCTGCTCGGTCAGCGTCCGAAATCAGAGTCCTGAGGAGGACCGCATGAATCCCGATCTCGTCAAGATGATCTTCGGTCGCCTCAATCTGGAGGCGCTGCCGATCCACGAGCCGATCCTGGTCGGCACCTTCGCGGTGGTGGCGACCGGCGGCCTCGCGCTGTTTGCGATCGTCACCTATTTCCGGCTCTGGACCTATCTGTGGCGCGAGTGGTTCACCACCGTGGACCACAAGCGCATCGGCATCATGTACATGATCCTCGGCATCGTGATGCTGCTGCGCGGCTTCGCGGACGCGCTGATGATGCGGCTGCAGCAGGCGATCGCCTTTGGTGGCTCCGACGGTTACCTCCCGGCCCATCATTACGACCAGATCTTCACCGCACACGGCGTGATCATGATCTTCTTCGTGGCGATGCCGCTGGTCACCGGCCTGATGAACTACGTGGTGCCGCTGCAGATCGGTGCTCGCGACGTCTCCTTCCCGTTCCTCAACAATTTCAGCTTCTGGATGACGGTCGGCGGCGCCGTGCTGGTGATGATGTCGCTGTTCGTCGGCGAATTCGCCCGCACCGGCTGGCTCGCCTACCCGCCGCTGTCGAACATCGGCTACAGTCCCGATGTCGGCGTCGACTATTACATATGGGGACTACAGGTCGCCGGCGTCGGCACGACGCTATCGGGCATCAACCTGATCTGCACCATCGTCAAGCTGCGCGCGCCGGGCATGACGATGATGAAGATGCCGGTGTTCACCTGGACCTCGCTCTGCACCAACGTCCTGATCGTCGCCTCCTTCCCGGTGCTGACGGCGGTGCTGGCGCTGCTGTCGCTCGACCGTTACGTCGGCACCAACTTCTTCACGAACGACTTCGGCGGCAACCCGATGATGTACGTGAACCTGATCTGGATCTGGGGCCACCCCGAGGTCTACATCCTGGTGCTGCCGGCGTTCGGCATCTTCTCCGAGGTGACCGCGACATTCTCCGGCAAGCGGCTGTTCGGCTACACCTCGATGGTCTACGCCACCGTCGTCATCACCATCCTGTCCTACCTGGTCTGGCTGCACCACTTCTTCACGATGGGCTCCGGCGCCAGCGTGAACTCGTTCTTCGGCATCACCACCATGATCATCTCGATCCCGACGGGCGCGAAGATGTTCAACTGGCTGTTCACGATGTATCGCGGCCGCATCCGCTTCGAGCTGCCGATGATGTGGACGGTGGCATTCATGCTGACCTTCGTGATCGGCGGCATGACCGGCGTGCTGCTGGCGGTGCCGCCGGCCGATTTCGTGCTGCATAACAGCCTGTTCCTGATCGCGCATTTCCACAACGTGATCATCGGCGGCGTGCTGTTCGGCCTGTTCGCCGGCATCAACTACTGGTTCCCGAAGGCGTTCGGCTTCAGGCTCGATCCGTTCTGGGGCAAGCTGTCGTTCTGGTTCTGGGTCTCGGGCTTCTACTTCGCCTTCATGCCGCTCTATGTGCTCGGCCTGATGGGCGTGACCCGAAGGCTCCGCGTGTTCGACGATCCCTCCTTGCAGATCTGGTTCATCATCGCGGGCTTCGGCGCGTTCCTGATCCTGCTCGGCATCGTCGCGATGCTGGTGCAGTTCGCGGTCAGCATTCTGCGCCGCGAGCAACTGAAGGACACCACCGGCGATCCCTGGAACGCGCGGACGCTGGAATGGGCGACCTCGTCGCCGCCGCCGGACTACAACTTCGCCTTCACGCCCGTGGTCTACGACAACGACGCCTGGTGGGACATGAAGCGCCGCGGCTACAGGCGCCCGCTGACCGGCTTCAAGCCGATCCACATGCCGTCCAACACCGGCACCGGCATCATCCTCGCCGGCCTCGCGACGGTAATGGGGTTCGGCCTGATCTGGTACATCTGGTGGCTCGCCGCCGTCAGCTTCGTTGCGCTGCTCGCGGTCGCGATCGGCCACACCTTCAACTATCACCGCAACTTCCACATCCCGACGGATGAGGTGGTGCGGACTGAAGACGCGCGAACACGCGTGCTCGCCGCGGGAGCCCAGACATGAGCGTAGCAACAACCGTCTCCACCCAGGACTCCGAGCCGATCTTTCACGTTGTGGACGAGCACGATCATCCGGAAGGCGCCAGCACCATGCTGGGCTTCTGGATCTACCTGATGAGCGATTGCCTCATCTTCGCGATGCTGTTTGCGACCTATGGCGTGCTCGGCGGCAACTATGCCGCTGGCCCATCGCCGAAGGACCTGTTCGACCTCAAGCTGGTCGCGCTCAACACCACGATGCTGCTGCTCTCCTCGATCACCTATGGCTTCGCCATGCTGACGATGGAGAAATCGAGGATCGGCGCGACGCAAGCCTGGCTCGCCATCACCGGGCTGTTCGGCCTCGCCTTCCTCGGCATCGAGCTCACCGAGTTCGCGCATATGATCCACGAGGGCGCGACGCCCCAGCGCAGCGCCTTCCTGTCGTCATTCTTCACCCTGGTCGGCACCCACGGCCTGCACGTCACCTTCGGCCTCGTCTGGCTGGTGACGCTGATGGTGCAGACCGCGCGCTTCGGCCTCATCGAAGCCAACCGGCGCCGGCTGATGTGCCTCTCGATGTTCTGGCACTTCCTCGACGTGGTCTGGATCGGCGTCTTCACCTTCGTCTATCTCCTGGGAATGCTGCGATGACAACAAAAGCTCACGCCAAAGCTCATACGCTCGAAGCCAATGCCAGCCACGGACATGGCGATCACGGCGGCGCGGCTCACGGCTCGCTGCAGAGCTATCTGATCGGCTTCGGTCTCTCCGTCGTCCTCACCGCGGTGCCGTTCTGGCTGGTGATGACCGACGCCATCGCCGACAAGCAGGTCACCGCGCTGATCGTGCTGGTGCTCGCCGCGGTGCAGATCGTCGTGCACATGGTGTACTTCCTGCACATGAACACGCGGTCCGAGAACGGCTGGACCATGATGGCGATGATCTTCACCGTGATCATGGTGGTGATCGCGCTGACCGGCTCGCTGTGGGTCATGCATCATCTCAATGTCAACATGATGCCGCTGCACGACATGAGCCAGATGCCGTGATCATGCGGTCTGCCAGACCATCGCTTGTGCTGCTCACGCTCGGCATGCTGGGCGTGGTGCTGCCGAGCGCGCTCGGTATCTGGCAGATCGAACGCCGGACCTGGAAGCTGGCGCTGATCGAGCGGGTCGAGCAGCGCATGCATGCCGCGCCGGTCGCGCCGCCGCCCCCATCGTCATGGCCGGCGGTCACGGCCGCGAGCGATGAATACCGCCGCGTCACCCTACGCGGCACGTTCCTCAACGCCGACGAAACGCTGGTGCAGGCCGTCACGGCCGAAGGTCCCGGCTTCTGGGTACTGACCCCGCTGCAAGCCGCCGACGGAACCACCGTGCTGGTCAACCGCGGCTTTGTTCCCGCTGATAAGCGCGATCCCGCGACACGGCGCGATGGCGAGCCGCAGGGCGCCGTCAGCGTCACCGGACTGCTGCGGATGTCGGAGCCGAAGGGCGGCTTCCTGCGCAGCAACGATGCTTCGGCCGGCCGCTGGTATTCCCGCGACGTTGCCGCCATCGCCGCCGCGCACGGATTGTCGCATGTAGCCCCCTTCTTCATCGACGCCGATGCGACGCCAAATCCGGGCGGCTACCCAATCGGCGGGCTCACTATCGTGCGGTTTCCGAACAACCACCTGATTTACGCGCTGACATGGTTCGCGCTGGCCCTTATGCTGGCGGGCGCGCTCCTGCGCGTCATCAGCGGCAGGAGCTGCGCCGGCGCCTCCGATCCAAGGTGGGGCTCACGGCGCGCCGCAGTGCGCCGCCTGATCGGCGCAGCCCGCAATCTGTCTCGCGACACAGGCCCAGATGCTCGAGCGCACATCGGATCTGCATGACGACAAGGCCGCGAACGGCGCGGCGGTGATGCCGTCCGCCGCGGGCGCGGCTGCCGGCATGCCGTTCGATCTCGCCGCGCCCGCCGACATCGCGACCAATCGCAAGAACATGGCCCTCCTGGTCCAGCTGCGCTGGATCGCCGTGATCGGCCAGATCGCCACCATCGGCTTCGTGCAGTTCTGGATGGGTGTCGCGCTGCCGCTGCTGCCCTTGGCGGCCGTGATCTCCGGGCTGGTGGCACTCAATGTCGTCAGCCTGCTGTGGCTGCGCTACCGCGCCGACATCAACAATCGCGAGCTGCTGGTCGCGCTGGCGCTCGACGTCGCGGCGCTGACCGCCCTGCTCTATCTCAGCGGCGGCGCCACCAACCCGTTCACCTCGCTCTATCTGCTGCAGGTGACGCTTGGCGCGGTGCTGCTCGACGCGCCCTCGACCTGGTCGCTGGTGGCGCTGGTCTGCATGAACTTCGCCTGGCTGACCAGCTATTACCGGCCGCTGGAGCTGCCGCAGCAAGGCTTCGCCGATGCCTTCAACCTCTATATCGCCGGCACCTTCATCGGCCTCGTGCTCGATGCCGTGCTGCTCGTGGTGTTCATGACCCGGATCAACCGCAATCTGCGCGATCGCGACCTGCGCCTCGCGGCGCTGCGCCAGCACGCCGCCGAGCAGGATCACATCGTCCGGATCGGCCTCCTGGCCTCCGGCGCCGCGCATGAGCTCGGCACGCCGCTCGCCTCGCTCTCGGTCATCCTCGGCGACTGGCGCCGGATGCCCGCGCTCGCCTCCGACCCTGAAATGTCGCAGGACCTCGGCGAGATGGAGATCTCGGTGCAGCGCTGCAAGTCGATCGTGACGGGCATCCTGCTCTCGGCGGGCGAAGCCCGCGGCGAAGGCTCCTCGCCGACCACGGTCACGGCGTTCCTGACGGCATTGGTGGAGGAATGGCGGACGACGCGGCCGTCGGCCACGCTGTATTTCCGCAACGCCTTCGGCGCTGATCTCGCGATCGTATCCGACATCGCGCTCAAGCAGGCGATCTTCAACGTGCTCGACAACGCCGCCGAGGTGTCGCGCGACTGGATCGAGCTGACCGCCGAGCGCAATGCCGACACGCTGGTGCTGTCGGTGACCGATCGCGGCCCGGGCTTCTCGCGCGAGATGCTGGCGCATATCGGCAAGCCGTATCAATCGACCAAGGGCAGCCCCGGCAGCGGCCTCGGCCTGTTCCTGGTGGTCAACGTGGTGCGCAAGCTGGGCGGCGTGGTGACGGCGCGCAACCGGCCGGACATCGGCGCCGCGGTCAGGCTCGAGCTGCCGCTCTCGACGCTCGCGATCGGAGACCATCTTGACGGATGAACGCCAGCTCCTGATCGTCGAGGACGATGCGGGTTTCGCCCGCACATTGAAGCGCTCGTTCGAGCGCCGCGGCTATGATGTGGCGGTGTCGGCCTCGCTCGACGAGGTCCGCCAGCTGCTCGAGCAGCAATCGCCCGGCTATGCGGTGGTCGACCTGAAGCTCGCCGGCGGTGCATCGGGCCTTGCCTGCGTCGAGGCGTTGCACACGCATGATCCTGAGATGCTGATCGTCGTGCTGACCGGCTTTGCCAGCATCGCGACGGCGGTCGAGGCGATCAAGCTCGGCGCCTGCCACTATCTGGCCAAGCCGTCAAACACCGACGACATCGAGGCCGCGTTCCTTAAAGCGCAGGGCAATGCCGCCATCGAGGTCGGTGCGCGGCCGACGTCGATCAAGACGCTGGAATGGGAGCGCATCCACCAGACCCTGATGGAGACCGACTTCAACATCTCGGAAGCCGCCCGCCGACTCGGCATGCACCGCCGGACATTGGCGCGCAAGCTCGAGAAGCAGCGGGTGAAGTAGGCGATAGAGGCGGATGACGCCGACGACATCCGCGCATGCGCGCCTGCCTCTTGCTTTGTCACGACATCGCGGCAACATCCGCCGCAGTGTCAATGTACTCCTGAAAGCGGACCGCCTTCCCGTCACGGTACTTGAAAACGTGGGCCCATTCGTTCGTTACAGTCTTGCCTGTTTTCTTTGCCCGCGCCGTGAGTGTACCCAGGACCACGACGGTGTCGCCCTGCTCAATCATCTCACGCGGCGCGAACTCGCTGAATTCCAGATTCTCGCCAACCTGGACGAAGAAGTTTGCAATCTGCTGCTTTCCCTTGAAGGTCCCGGCCCAAGGCAGTTTGTCCTGGGGACCCGGGGTTATCCACGTGCAGTCGTCATCGATCAGATCCCTCATGAGCGTCGGAATGTCACCACGTTGAAAGGCCTCATAACCCTTCCTGGTTGCCTCAACATTGGATGCCATCGAATTTCTCCTCGCTGCAAATTGATGGGGTCAGTTTAATGTCGATCAAATAACGGCAGGGCGGTCAGCATAGCACGCCGCGCTCCGGTTGCCGTCGTCATCCATGAAGCAAGACAAGACGATACTGGTCAGGATCGTTTACGTAGCTTCGAGCGTCATTGCGGCTCGCTTCGCTGCCAGTGTAAAGCGACGGCATGAGTAATGCCGACAAGCTCTTCCAACCCGACCCTGACAATGCCGACCATGCGGCCATGATCGCGGCGGCGATCCGCTGCATCGACGATTTCACCGACCGCTTCAACGCTCGCGATCTCGCCGGCATGGACGCGCTGCTGCACTTCCCGCACGTCATCCTGTCCGGCGAGCAGCTCGTGATCTGGGATGGCCCGGGCCAGCTGCCGCCGTCGTTCTTCAACGATCTGGCGCGCACCACAGGATGGACGAAGAGCACCTATCAGTGCAAGGAGCCGGTGCTGGTCGGGCCGCGCAAGGTGCATCTGCTGGTCGAATACAGCCGCGACCGCGCCGACGGATCGATTGCCAGCCGTCACCGCAATCTATGGATCGTGACCTCCGAGAACCGCCGCTGGGGCATCAAGCAGCGCTCGTATTGAGCACGCGGCGCGGCAGCATCAACGGCGTAGCCGACGGGCTACCGCCGAGCCAGGAAGACCCCCAGCAAGAATGCAACGGCCAGCGATTGAAGCGGAGCCGCCATGGTCGCTTCACTCAAGTGATGCAGCCACCGATCTTGTTCCGGCAAAGGTTCGAATACGCCGCGCTCAGCCATCTGACGGATCGCCTCTGACGCCTGCTCTATGCGTTGTTCAGGACTGGCAGTTGAAGCAATGGAGTTTTCGTTAGCCATCAGACGAACGGGCCTTCTGTATCAGCACTAACGTCCCTCGATTGCGGACTGTTCCTCGGCTCCTTCACTAAAGCGATGCGCTCAGTCATTCCTGAAGAAATTCGCGAACGGACGCGGCGGGGAGTCATCGTCTTCAGACGCCATGATCGGCACTTCGTGGCGTCGCGCCTGCTCCAAGAGCACCGGAGCTTCGCGGCGTTGCTCGCCTTGTTCGATGCGCCGCTGTTGACGCCTCGCCTGCTCGGTCGCGACGCGCTTCGCCTTGCGTTCGGCGTAGCGCTTACGCCGCTCCTTTTCTGCAATGTCAGATTTTCTCGTGTCCACCACGTCCGCCTGCTTCTCGACAGGCGCTTGTACGTCCTTGACCGGCTCCAGTGGCGGCTGCGGCGGTGAGGCTGCGTCTGGCGTGGCGGGCTCTCGTTGGGTGGCAGGCTGCGGTGGCTGCGCAGCTTCTGCCGTGGATGGCAGGATAACGCGCGCTGGTTCCGCGGGCGCTGGCGAAGAGACGCGCGCGGGGGCGCCGGCAGAATCCTTAAGCGCCGAATTCGCCATGAACAGTCCACCACCGAACCCAGCGCCTAGGATAATAAAAGTTGTTCCAACGCCTGCGAAAAAAATGCCTGCCTTTGATGTCATGGTCCGCTCTCCTCATTGGCGAGCGAACGCGCGAAAGTTACCGGCGTTCCGTTTCGGGATAAGTCGGCAACGAGTGCCGCTGGTCCAAGAGTCCAGCGGCGCGGACAGTTTGGAATATCGATCTGCCCGGGCGAAGATCGCGGTCGGGGGCTGCAACTTGCGGAGAGCCTGCACCCTCACCCGGATTGCATTTGCCATGCAATCCGACCTCTCCCACAAGGGGAGAGGTAAGCGTGCCCCACGGACACGCCGCCAAAGCAAAAAGCCCGGTCTTGCGACCGGGCTTTTGTTTTCAATCCGTCGAACCCTTTCAGGCGGCTTCGTCCTCGACGGCGGTATCGTCGCCATCGGTATCGGCATCCTCGCCGTCGGCATCACCCTCGCCTTCACCCTCGGCTTCTGCCTTGGCGCCGCGGCGCGGGCTCTTGGCGAGCTGGCCTTCGATCTCCTTGATCGCCTCGGTCTCGGTCGAGTGCTGCACGACCGCGATCTCGCGCGACAGGCGGTCGAGCGCCGCTTCATAGAGCTGGCGTTCGCTATAGGACTGCTCGGGCTGCGATTCCGAACGATAGAGGTCGCGGACCACCTCGGCGATCGCGACGATGTCGCCCGAGTTGATCTTCGCTTCATATTCCTGGGCGCGGCGCGACCACATGGTGCGCTTGACGCGGGCACGGCCCTTCAGCGTCTCCAGCGCCTTCTTGACCAGCGCCGGCTCCGACAGCTTGCGCATGCCGACATTGGCGACCTTCGCCGTCGGGACGCGGAGCGTCATCTTGTCCTTCATGAAATTGATCACGAACAGCTCGAGCTTGGCGCCCGCGATCTCCTGCTCCTCGATCGCCAGGATCTGGCCGACGCCGTGAGCGGGATAGACCACGAATTCATTGGCCTTGAAGCCCTGACGCTGCGTCACGACCTTCTTCGGCTCCTCGACGCGCGGCGCGGCGGCCGGCTTGGCGGCAGCCTTCGGAGCAGCGGCGGGGACGGCAGCCTTCGGGGCGGCCGGCTTCGGCGCAGCAGCCGTCTTGGTCGCGGCAGGCTTGGGGGCGACCTTGGCAGCAGCGGGCTTCGCAGCTGCCGCTTTCGCGGCAGTCTTGGCAGTCTTTTCTGGCATCACGCTTCTTTTGTTCTTTGAGGACTTTGCAGCCGCCGCCTTCTTGGCCCCCTTCACGGACGCCTTGGCACGGCCCTTGGTTGCGCTGCGAGCAACGACAGCGGCTTTTTTCGTCGTCTTTGAAGCACTCTTTTTACGCGTTTTCTGTGACACAGCCTGCGCGCGGAAACTGCCACGCCCCTGTTCGAGTTTGCGGGAACCTCGAAGCCACAAGGTACGCATGGCAGGGGGTTCTTGGCCTGTAATGTGTCAGATATAGCACATTTTCCGCAAAAATCAATGGTTTACGCCCGATTCCGGGCATAACAGGGGCCGTTCAGGTCATATGTCCGTCATTAGGGTTAAATCGGCGGCCGAACGGAGGGCCGCGGCGGAGCAGAGCCCGACCTTACCACGGTATTCCCCAGCGAATCAGTCGCCGCTGCCGGGATTCGGAGAAAAATATTTATCGAACTTGCCTTCCTTGCCTTCCCACTCCTTGGCGTCTTCCGGCGAGTCCTTCTTCTGGGTGATGTTCGGCCAGCTCTTGGCGTAGTCGCGGTTGACCTCGAGCCACTTTTCCAGGCCCGGCTCGGTGTCCGGCTTGATGGCGTCCGCCGGGCATTCCGGCTCGCACACGCCGCAATCGATGCATTCGTCGGGATGGATGACCAGCATGTTCTCGCCCTCGTAGAAGCAATCGACGGGGCAGACCTCGACGCAGTCGGTATATTTGCACTTGATGCAGGCTTCAGTGACGACGTAGGTCATCCAAAACTCCGGAACGATCGATTTTTCTGGGGTTGCGTAGCGCAGGAATACCGGGGCCGCAAGGGAAGCGGCCCTCGAAAAACGCCAGTATTCTCACGCTCCTGCCACCCAAATTGAGATAGCAAGCGCTAGATAACTACTCCTTACCGGCCTGCAAATTGCCGGCCTGCAAATCCTCGTACAGCACCCGCGCCGCGTTGGCATCGCCGCGCCGCTCGGCAAAGCCGATCACCTTGAGCACGCGGACGCTGTTGTCGAGCGCGACGGTGACGACGTCGCCCGCCTTCACCGCATGGCCCGGCGATTTCTCACGCGCGCCGTTGATCCGGACATGCCCCGATACGACGAGTTCAGCGGCACTGGTGCGGGCCTTCACCAGGCGCGCATGCCACAGCCATTTGTCGAGGCGCTGTCGATCCAAACTAGACCAAGCGTTAAACTAAGGGTTGGACTATTCCTTCCGGCCTGCGAGCTGCTCTTTCAGGGCAGCGAGCTTGGCGAATGGCGAATTCGGATCGATCGGCCGGTCGCGCTCGCGCGGCGCGCTCGAGGCGTAGGGCCGATGCGACGGGCCGCCCTCGCGCTTGTCGCGGCCGCCCTTGCCGAAATCGCGGCCGCCGCGGTCACGATCGCCGCGCTCGCCCTTGCGGTCGCCGCCAAACTTGTTGTCGCGGCGACGCTCATTGTCGCGATCGCGACCCTTGCCTTCGAAGCGTTCGCGGCGCTGGCCCTTGTCGTCCCTGTTGTCGCGGGCCTGCGCGCCCTCGGCGGGCGCCGCAGCCGGATCCGCGGGCGCGCCTGGACGCGGCGCGCGGAAATCCTGGTGACGGCGCGGACGGCGATGCTGTTCGCGCTTGCTGTCGCCCTCGCCGCCGCCTTCAGCGGCCTGCGCGCCCTCGGCGGGCTTGCCCTGGTGACGGCCGCGGTTGCGATCGTGGCCGCGATGATGCGGACGGCGCTCGTCGGAGCGGCCGCCGGGACGCCAGACTTCGACCAGCTGCGGCTCGGCCGGCGTCTCCGCGGCGGCGGCTTCATTCGGTGCTGCCTCGGCACTCGCGGTCTCCGCGGCCGCCTCAGTGGCGGTCTCGGAGGGTGTCTCTGCAGTGGCTTCCACGGCAGGCGCGGGCTCGGATACTTCCGAAGCGGGCGCCTCAGCAGCGGGCTCTTCGGCGACCGCGGCGGGCTCCGCGGCAACTTCTGCCACGGGCTCGGGCTTGGTCTCGACGACGACCGGCGTAGCCTCGCTGGACACCACCTCGGCAAAGCCGACATCGGGCAGCAGCGCGGCCGACGGTGCGGGATCGCCCGACACCGGCTGATCCGGGGCAGCCTCGGGCGCTTCGGCCACAACCTCGGCGGTGGCACCGACCGGCGCATCCACGGCGGCCTCAGAGGTGGCCTCGACCGGCGGCGTCTCGGCGGCGACCGTCTCGGTGGTCCCGGCCACGGTCTCCGTGGTCTCGGCGACGGCCTCGGTGGCCTCGGCCGGCGCGGCCTCGACGGGCTTCGGCGGCAGCGGCGGACGGCGGTCCATGCGGTAGCCGAGCGCGCGCAGGATCGAGGCAAAATCCTCGCCTGCGGAGCCGGTCAGCGAGGTCATCGCCTGCGTCACGACAAAGCCGCGGCCGTCGAACGCACCCGCAGGCTTCTCGCCCGGCGAGGTCTCGCGCCAGGCCAAAGCGGGGCGGATCAGGTCGGCGAGCCGCTCCAGGATGTCGACGCGCACCGCGCGCTCGCCGCACTGGCGATAGCCGAGTACGCGATAGGCATCGCGCGGCAACGCCTTGTCGACCGGGAACGAGGTGCGGCCGCTGGAGGCGAGATGCTGCACATTCGACAATGCCGCCATGTCGGCATTGCTCTGCTTCTCGGCCCACAGCAGCGAGGCCAGCGAGCGTGCCGCGGGCTTCAAGAGCTGCGGGAAATAGATGTGGTAGGCGCCGAACCGCACGCCGTATTTGCGCAGGGCCGCGCGCGAGGGTTGGTCGAGATCCTTCATCTCGGCCGCGATCTTCGCGCGTTCGAGCACGCCGAGCGCCTCGACCAGCTGGAAGGCGATGCCGCGGGCGATGCCCTGCAGATCCTCGGCCTTGGACAGTTCGAACAGCGGCCCGAGCAGCTTTTCGATATGCGTCTTGAGCCAGAGGTCGAGCCGGGTCTGCACCGCTTCGCGCGAGGCGCCGGTCAGCCGCTCGTCGGAGATGATGCGCAGCCGCGGATGCAGCGCGTCCTCGGCGGCCACCAGCTTGGCGACCGCATCGCCGGTCCAGCGGATGGTGCCGTCGGAGGTCAGCACGAACTGCTCGTCGGGGGCGGCGCCCAGCTTCTCGGCGCGCGCATCGATCTCGCGCGCCAGCACCTGCTGGGCGGCGGCTTGCAGCGCCTTGGCGTCGCTGCCGGCCTCGGCCGCATCAGGTGCGAAGGTGAAACCATCGAGCCGGCCGATCACGTGGCCTTCCACGATCACTTCACCGGTCTTGCCAATTTCCGTATTCAAAACTGAGTTCTCCCGCAGGCGGCGCATCAATACACTGGTCCGCCTGTCAACGAAACGCTCCGTGAGCCGTTCATGCAGCGCATCGGATAATTTATTTTCGAGCTCGCGCGTGATCCCCTGCCAGTGGTCCGGGTCGTAGAGCCAGTCCGGCCGGTTGGCAACAAAGGTCCAGGTCCTGATCTGCGCGATCCGGCCCGATAGCGTGTCGATATCGCCGTCGGTCCGGTTGGCCTGGTCGACCTGGGCGGCAAACCATGCGTCAGGGATACGCCCCTTTTGCATCAGGAAGCCATACAGCGTGGTCACGAGTTCGGCATGGGCGGCCGGCGACAGCTTCCGGTAGTCCGGAACCTGGCAGGCCTCCCACAGCCGCTCCACCGCGGCCGCCCCATGCGCGAGATTGCGCACCTCGGCGTCGCGCGCAACATGCTCGAGCACGCGCAGGTCCTCGGCCACCGGGGCCCGCGTCAGTGCCTCATGATTGGGCGACAGCGCCAGCGACACCTGCAACGCGCCGAGCGAGGCGAAGTCCAACTTCGCGTTGCGCCATTGCAGCACCTTGACGGCATCGAAGGTGTGGTTCTGCAGCGCGTTGACGAGCTCCGGCTCGAACGGCGCGCAGCGCCCGGTGGTGCCGAAGGTGCCGTTACGCGTCGCGCGCCCGGCGCGGCCCGCGATCTGCGCGAATTCGACCGGCGTCAGGCGGCGGAACTGATAGCCGTCATACTTGCGGTCGGAGGCGAAGGCGACGTGATCGACGTCGAGATTGAGCCCCATGCCGACCGCGTCGGTGGCGACGAGATAATCTACGTCGCCGTTCTGGAACATCGCGACCTGGGCATTGCGCGTGCGTGGCGAGAGCGAGCCCAGCACCACGGCCGCGCCGCCATGCTGGCGGCGGATCAATTCGGCGATCGCGTAGACTTCGTCGGCGGAGAACGCGACGATTGCCGTTCTGCGCGGCTGCCGCGTGATCTTGCGGTCGCCGGCGAATTCGAGTTGCGAGAGCCGCGGCCGCGTGATGATCGAGGCACCCGGCAACAGCCGCTCGATCATCGGCCGCATGGTCGCCGCGCCCAGCAGCAGCGTCTCGTCGCGGCCGCGGCGGTTGAGGATGCGATCGGTGAACACATGCCCGCGCTCGAGATCGGCCGCGATCTGGATCTCGTCGACCGCGAGAAAGGATACATCGAGATCGCGCGGCATCGCTTCCACGGTCGAGACCCAGAAGCGCGGCGCCTTCGGCTTGATCTTCTCCTCGCCCGTGACCAGCGCGACGTTATCGACGCCGGCACGATCCGCGATCTTGTTGTAGACCTCGCGCGCCAAGAGCCGCAGCGGCAGCCCGATCAGGCCCGACGAATGCGCCAGCATACGCTCGATGGCCAGATGCGTCTTGCCGGTGTTGGTCGGCCCGAGCACCGCGGTGACGCCTGCACCGGGCACGCGGTCATTTCCGAACGAAGTTGAGAAAACCATATTTTGCAGGTGTTTCTTGAATTGTTGGGGCGCTCTCTGATCCGTCATCCCCGGTACAACGGCGAATTCGCCGTTGTACCTATGAGCAGCGCGTCAGCGCGTCTCGAAGGATGCACGGCCGAGATCGACCCGTTTGCGGCGATCTTGATGAGACAGCAGGGCCGTCGCCCTTCGAGAGGGCCGCTGCACGGCCTCCTCAGGGTGACGGTGAGGGATTGACGCTCTGGTCTTCACTCCTTCACGCGTCCTTTTCACAAAATCTGTCTCACAATGCGACGCTTTCCGCGCCTACCTTAAGCTCTGGAACGACTCTAGAACGAATCGCGGCCGAATCGCTGACTCGATTTGGGACCTGATACGTTCACCGCAACATCTCGGGTAGGCTGACGGCGGCGGCACTAGATCAAGTTTGAGAGGGCTCCACAAGCACAGGATATGCGGACTGAATTCCTTAAGTTCCAGGGGCTGGCGAGTCGAATCAGAAGCGGACAAGAGTCAACTGGATTCCGGTGACATTTGTTGCTGGTCCGCGCCTACCTCTGTCTGTCATTCCGGGGCGCGCGTAGCGCGAACCCGGAATCTCGAGATTCCGGGTTCGATGCTGCCGCATCGCCCCGGAATGACGGTGCGACTTACTGCGTCTTCGCCACGCGCGGCGGCGCGGCCGTGGTGACGAACGAGGTGGCTTCCAGCATGGCCTGGCCGAGCGGGGTCGGGATCGTCATGCGGAACGGCACCAGAAGGCGGGTGCCGGCGATCGGCACGAAGGCGATCTCGATGTTGCGCTGGGCGGCGAGATATTTGATCACCGGGCGATCCGGGATGTAGCCCGAGATCGGCACGAAATAGAGCGCGCAGACCAGCGCCGGGCCATGATAGCCGCGCTCGGCCTTGACGATCTCGACCCGCTTGAAATCGAGCTTGAGGTCGTAGCGCATGCGGCCGTCAAAGATGCCGGCGCCGCTGCGGCAAATATCCGGGCTCATCAATTCGGCATTGCCGGGCGCGCGCAGGAACGAGCCGGTCATCGGATCGAACACGTTCTTCTTCTGTGCATCGGTCACCGGCAGGCGGTCGGGATCGACCGGCGGCTCCGGCTCGATCGCGGATTCCTTGATGCCGCCATTGGCCAGCACCATCCGGATCGTCTCCGACTTCTTCGAGGTGGTGGTGGTCGCGGTGTAGGAGGTGGCGGCCAGCGCGCCGTTGACGACGCGGCCCTGCGAGGCGCCCGCGCCAGAGCCGCCGGAAAACGCTTTCAGAAGGCCCGCGGTGCCGCCTTGGGCCGAGGCCGAGAAGCTGTCGTCGCCGACTTCGATGGTCCAACTGCCCTTGCCGACCGGGATACCGGCGAGCGTCGCCTCATACTGGGCGTCAAGCCGCCCCTGCGCGCTGGCGCGCTCGGCGCAGAACAGCAGCAATGCGCCCGCGCACAGGCCGAGCAGCCGGCCGAGCGGGGGCAAAATGGCAATGGCGGTGGTCACTTAACCTACCTGACGGTCCTGCTATCGGCGCTCTATCCGTTGTCCATTTCGGCGTTCAATTCGGCCGGACAACCCGCGCATCTCTTATGGAACCTAGACTTGCAGCCGAATACGCCCTTTATATGGTTGCCATATGAGCCGTTAAGTGGCTGGAACGGCTTATGAACCGGCATTCTCCGGTACCGCCATGCGGCGATATAATCTTGACGCTCGGGTATTCTCCCCCTATACACCCGCAGTTCCTGGAAAATGGACGCGAATTCAAAACCCCCGCGCGGGCCGTGTGATTGCACGCCTGGCAGAGAGGCGGGGATGCAATAAGGATTTTGTAAGATGTCCCGGCGCTGCGAACTGACGGCCAAGGGCCCCCAGACGGGCCACAAGGTGAGCCACTCGAACATCAAGACCAAGCGGCGCTTCCTGCCGAACCTGGCCAACATCACCTTCATCTCCGAAGCGCTCGGCCGCAACGTGCGCCTGCGCGTCTCGACCAATGCGCTGAAGAGCGTCGACCACAATGGCGGCCTCGACGCCTATCTGCTCAAGGCCAAGGCCGACGTGCTCTCGCCCCGCGCCCTCGACCTGAAGCGCGCGATCGAGAAGAAGGTCGGCAAGCCGGCCCCGGTGAAGAAGGCGAGCTGAGCGAGACTGCGAGAGCGGAATTCGCGGTGAGTTTTGAACGGCCGGGTCGGATGACCCGGCCGTTTTTGCTTGGCCAACAAACTGGCTACCGAGATGGTCGCTCTGGTTGCATGCGTCGCACATTCATGCGTGAACGCTGGACCAATTTGGGAAGGGGACACGCGGGCTCTCGTGTCAAGCGACGCATCAGTGCATTTCGTCGACTTGGTATCAAAGCAATAGAATTGAAATGAGACCGCGATCGAGGCCCGACGGCGAAGTGGAATCTTCTTTGCGCAATGACGACCGAAGTAAAATCATCCATTGCTCTGCGTAAGGAGAGATGGATTGCTTCGTCGCTTCGCCAAGGCTTCGGCGGACAAGTCGTCGCTTCGCTTCTCGCAATGACGGCGTCACCATGGGTTGCGACAGTTCGCTGACAGCTGCTGCCAATGACAGCGGTGTCATCTCCTCCATCACGCGCACATCACACGAATCTTCTGCTTGATCCATCGAGAGCGCGTGAAGAAACGCTTAACGCGCGCGCCCGACCCACAAAGAAAGCCTATAAATAAAGGCAAAAGCGGCTTCTCGCGTGGGCTTGTCGCGCCGCAGCCTTGGCGAAGGCGGGCGTTAATCACAACCTCACGCGATCAATCACGAGCGCATGAGGCGCATGCAAAACGCCACGATCTCTTCCAGATATTAGTGTGCAAACAAGCCGTCCGACACGAATGCGATTCGACGCGGTACGCCGCATCGTCTCGAAGACCGTGAGAGACATCACGGCCAGCACAACTGATTGTGAGGCATGTGCGCCGCACTCTTGGGAAGAAGCCTGGCCGTTCCTATGTCACGTCCAAAGAACGACCCCGATAAAGGAATTGCTCGATGCAAGTTCGCGCAGCCGATCCGCGCGGAAGACTGGTGCCTGCGATTGCAACCGCCGCCGTGGCGGTGCTCGCCACGGCCGCCCTCGTCATCCTCGAATTCAACCCGCCCCGCAATGTGCAGGCCGCGGCCGAGCCCGGCATGATCACCTCTGCCGCCGCCAGCAGAGCCGGCGCCACCGTGCTGCCGACCGATCCGGTCACGACCGGCAGCGTGCGGGTGCGCTGAGGCGCGACTCTCTCATCATCGTCGTCCCGGCCGAGTGCGCAATTGCGCACGGGGGCGAGGACCCATTATCACTAAAGTTTGCCGTTACGCGGAATGTTGCCCCAGCGTCGCTCCAAATAAGCAGTTGGGGTAATGGGTCCCGGCCTTCGCCGGGACGACGCTGGTGGTTACACCGTGCCGCTATAGCACCAGCCGCATTTTCGCATCCCTGCCCCGGCGTCTCACCACAAGCCCAACGTGCGGCCGCTCACGTAAGCTCTCCCTCGCGAACAAAACAAAAAGCCACAGGGAGGCTCACGATGATCTGGAAGGCCATTGCGGCAACAGTCGCGCTTGCGCTCGCGACACAGGTTCACGCCGCCGAAAAGAAATATGGCACGGGCGCCAGCGACACCGAGATCAAACTCGGACAGACCTCGCCATTCTCCGGCGCGGCGTCGGCCTACAGCGTGATCGCGAAGACGCAGGCCGCCTACTTCAGGATGATCAACGACCAGGGCGGCGTGAACGGGCGCAAGATCAACCTGATCACGCTCGACGACGGCTACTCGCCGCCGAAGACGGTGGAGCAGACCCGCAAGCTCGTCGAGCAGGAGGAGGTCGCCGCGATCCTCAATCCGCTGGGCACGCCGACCGGCCTGGCCGTGCGCAAATATCTCAACGACAAGAAGGTGCCGCAGCTGTTCGTCGGCGCCGGCGCCACGTTGTGGGGCGACTACGCGCATTATCCGTGGACGATCGGCTTCCAGCCGTCGTACCAGGCCGAGACCGCGGTCTACGCCAAGTATGTCCTGACCAACAAGCCGGACGCCAAGATCGCGCTGTTCTACCAGAACGACGACGCCGGCAAGGATTACGGCAACGGCTTCAAGAAGGGGCTCGGGCCGGAGAACACCGCGAAGATGGTGGTGGCGGAAACGACCTATGAATCGACCGATCCGACGGTCGACAGCCAGATCGTGAAGCTGAAATCATCCGGCGCCAACGTGCTGTTCATGCACGCGATCCCCAAGCAGGCGGCGCAGGCGATCAAGAAGATCGGCGAGATCGGCTGGAAGCCCGACCTGTTCTTCCTCGCGGCGACCTCGACCTCGGTGTCCTCGGTGCTGAAGCCGGCCGGCTTCGAATATTCCAGGGACATCATCTCGTCCTACTCGCTGAAGGATCCGAACGATCCGCAGTGGAAGTCGGATCCGGACGTGATCGCGTGGCAGGACTTCATGAAGAAGTATTTTCCGGACGGCAATCTGCAGGACCAGCTGATCGTCTACGGCTATGTGGTGGCGGAGGCGACGGTGCAGGTGCTGAAGCAGTGCGGCGACGACCTCACCCATGAGAACATCATGAAGCAGGCCGCCAATCTCGACGTCGCGCTGCCGATGTTCCTGCCCGGCATCAAGGTGAAGACCTCGCCGACCGACTACTTCCCGGTCGAAGCGATGCGGCTGCAGAAGTTCAACGGCGAGACCTGGCAGCTGTTCGGCGACACGATCGGGAATGATTGAGGGGTTGTTGAACGCAAATCCATCCACGTCGTCGTCCCGGCGAAGGCCGGGACCCATTACCCCGACTGGATGGAGTGGCGCGACGCTGGGGCCGCAGCCCGCTGCAACAACAGGCTGCGGTGGTTATGGGTCCCGGCCTCCGCCGGGACGACGAGGAGGTTAGAGTCCGTTCGCAAACAAAGGCCGGGACGACGGGAGCTTAGACGCCCCGCTCCAGCAACGCCCGAAAATCCGCCCGCGCGCGCTGCGCCTCGGCGCGTGCGGCCTCCGAGGCGTCGCCGAGACCAAAATAGCCGTGAATCAGCCCCTCGCCGGAATGATAGGTCACCGGCACGCCGGCCGCCTGCAACGCCTCGGCGTAGGCATGGCCCTCGTCGCGCAGCGGGTCGAACCAGGCTGTGGTGACGACCGCCGGTGCCACACCCGCAAGGCTCTTCGCGCGCAGCGGCGAGACGCGCCAGTCGGCGCCCTCGGCCTTGTCGGCGAGATAGTGCCCGCAGAACCACTGCATCGTCGCCCGGGTCAGGAAGTAGCCGTCCGCATTCTCGGCGCGCGACGGAAATTTGGCGTTCTCGGCGGCATCGGCAAAATTGCCGACGACATCGGTGACGGGATAGACCAGCAATTGCCCGGCGAGCCTGATGCCGGCGTCGCGGCAGGCGAGCGCTGACGTGGCGGCGAGATTGCCGCCGGCGGAATCGCCGGCGACGCCGACGCGGGAAAGGTCGCCGCCGAATTCGTCGATCCGCGCGACCACGTCGCGGATCGCGGCGAACGCATCCTCGAACGCGCCGGGAAAGCGGGTTTCCGGCGGGCGGCGGTAATCGACCGAGATCACGACCGCGCCGGTGTCGATCACGAGGTTGCGGGCCTGGCGATCATGCGTCTCGAGATCGCCGGCGACCCAGCCGCCGCCGTGGAAAAAGATCACGGTCGGCGCCGTGCCGCGGCCGCTCCGATAGAGCCGCGCGCCGAGCTTGCCGGCGGCGCCAGCGACCTCGATATCGCGGGCCACGTCGACCGGCGGCGGCGGCACCGCCTTGCGCGCCTCGGCCAGCGCCCGCAGCGAATCGCGACAGCTCTGCGGCGTCATGGTTTCGGGATCGCGCAGCGGCAGCAGCGGGATGATCTTCTCAATGACGGGATCGAGCGGAAGCGGCATGGGAGTCCTTGTGCGAGTGCGTGGAGTTCAGGTGAGTTGCTTGGAAAGCGCGCCGGCCTCGATCGCTGCGATCTGCAGCGCGATGAAGCGGCTGTAGATGCGGGCCTGCGAGAACGCGCCGCCGGCGAACCAGAGGCCGGGCTGCGGCGTGCGCGTCCACATGTTGCGCAGCTCCTGGGTCGCCTCGTCGAAGCCCCAGACGCGGCCGACGCGGGCGGCGACGTCCTCGCCGAACAACCTGCCGACCAGATGGTCCGGGCCCTTGTAGCCGGTGGCGAGCACGAACAGCTCGGCGGCGAGCGACGTGCCGTCCTTCAGCGCAAGGCCGGCGGCGGTGATATCGGCGATGTCGGCGGCCTGGATCAGGCGGATCTTGCCGTCGGCGATCAATTCGGAGCAGCCGACATTGAAGTAATAGCCGCCGCCGCGGGAGCGGAACTTCAGCGGCCAGCCGGTGCCGTCCTCGCCGAACTCGAGCCGGAAGCCGGCGCGCTCCAGCCGCGACAGCAACGACGCATCGAGCCGCTTGACCTCGTCGGTGATGATCCTGTGCGCGATCTTCATCACCGGGAGCGGCACGCCGGAATTGAGGATGTCGCGCACCTCGATCGCCGGTCCGTCGCCGAGATAGGTCTTGTCGTAGAGCTGCGCGGGCTCGACATTGACTACCATGGTCGGGCTGCGCTGCACCATGGTGACGTCGGCACCGGCGGCGTGCAGCTCCTGGCAGATGTCATGCGCGCTGGTGCCGGTGCCAAACACGACGACCGAACGCCCCGCCCATTCGCGCCCGGCCGCGAAGGCGCTGGAGTGCAGCACCTTCCCCTCGAAATTCCCGATGCCGTCGATCCTGGGAATGTTCGGCGTGCCGCTGACGCTGGTCGCGAGCACGATGTGCTTCGGATGCAGCGTGCGCGGGCCGCTGGTCCCTTGCAGCGTCACGGTCCAGCGCTGCGTCGTATCGTCATAGCGCGCGCCCTCGAACGAGGTCTCGGTCCAGAAGTCGAGCTCCATGATGTCGACATAGCTCTCCAGCCAGTTCGCGATCTTGTCCTTCGGGATGTAGTCCGGAAAGCTCGGCGGGAACGGGAGGTAGCGAAACAGATTGACCGGCGTCTTGTTGTGCAGCTTGAGCCCGCGATAGCGCAGCCGCCAATTGTCGCCGATACGCCGCTCGCGATCGACGATCAGGGCATCGAGCCCGATCCGCTTGCACTCGACCGCGGCCGCGATACCGGCATGGCCGCCGCCGACAACAAGCACGTCGGGCTCGCGGTCGGCATAGGCGCGCGAGGCCTGCCGCTGCTCCAGCCAGTCGGGTGCGGCGAAATCGCGCGCGTGGGATTGCTCGGCGGCGCGATCGGTGCGCGCCTCGCAGATGCGGTTGAAGTCGAGCATCGTGGAGAACGTCCACGCCGCGGAATTTCCGCCCCTCTCATGCAGCAGGCGGACCGCGCCGCTGCCGGGACCATTGGACGTGTCGAAGGTGAAGACGGCCTCAATCACCTCGCGTCCGGCCACCACGACCCGCCGCGGTATCAAGGCACGGGCATCGAGACGAAATCCGCGCGCGCCGGCCGCTTCAGCGCGCGCAAGCAGTTCGGCAACGACGCGCTGCCGCCCGCTGAAGGTCGCAAATTGCCAGGAGATGCCGAAGATATTGCGCCAGTGGCTCTCCGGCGCAAGCAATGCGGATAGAGCCTCCATGGAGCGGCTCGCGAGCGCCGCATCCAGCGCGCCGATCCATTGCTCGGCGGCAAGTTCAGGCGCGTCCTCCGTAGCCGGGTTCAGTTTGTCCAGCATGATCGTGCTTTCTCGGGAGCAGTTGCCGTCTATCTGACAACATGGTCCCGAAAAGCACAACCATCATGCCAAGCCTCATGCAACGTGTTGCGCCAGCCGCGCCGGCTCGGCCTCGCCCTCATCGCCGGCGTGCTCGACCTGCGGCGCAGGCGCCGCGGCGAGTTCCGCTGCTATTTCCTTGGCCAATGCAGTGGCGCCGACATAGTCGGTCTTGCCGGTGCCGAGCAGCGGCACCTTGTCGATGACGCGGATATCGGCCGGCACCGCGAGCTCGGAGGCGCCGACGCTCTTGGCCTGGCGCTGCATCGCGGCGCGGTCGGCGTCCTTCTGCGTAGTGAGCAGCACGATGCGTTCGCCCTTGCGCTGATCGGGCAGCGTGACCGCAACCGACATCGCCTGCGGCCAGATCGCAGCCGCGATCGCCTCCACCGCCGACAGCGAGACCATCTCGCCGGCGATCTTGGCGAAGCGCTTGGCACGACCCTTGATCGCGATGAAGCCCTGCGCGTCGACCGTGACGATGTCGCCGGTGTCGTGCCAGCCCTCGGGCAGCGGCTCGAGCACGCCGGGATTCTCGGCGCGGAGATAGCCGAGCATGACGTTCGGGCCCTTCACCGACAGCCGGCCGCCTTCCTCGATGCCGGGGACCGGATCGAGACGGTACTGCATCAGCGGCGAGATCCGGCCGACGGTGCCCTGACGGTTGGCCATCGGCGTGTTCATCGCCAGCACCGGCGCGGTCTCGGTGACGCCGTAGCCCTCGAGGATGCGGATGCCGTAGCGCTCCATGTAGATCTGCCGCGTGCGCTCCTTCACCGCCTCCGCACCGGCGATGACGAGCCGCAGCGTGCGGAAGTCATAGGCATGCGCCGAGCGGGCATAGCCGGTGAGGAAGGTGTCGGTGCCGAACAGGATCGTCGCGCCGGTCTGGTAGATCAGCTCGGGCACGATGCGGTAATGCAGCGGCGACGGATACATGAAGATCGGGATGCCGCCGAGGATCGGCATCATCATGCCGCCGGTCAAACCGAACGAGTGGAACACCGGCAGCACGTTGAACACCTTGTCGTTGGCATTGGCATCGACCCGTGCCAGCGCCTGCGCCGCGTTGGCGAGGATGTTGCGATGGGACAGCACGACGCCCTTCGGTGTGCCTTCCGAGCCCGAGGTAAACAGGATGACCGCGGGATCGTTGGCCTTGCGGGCGACGCGCGGCGCGATGCCGGCGCGGAAGCCCGCGACCTTGTCGGCGAGGCCGATGCCGGCCCTGACATCCTCGAGATAGACGACGCGCGCCTGGCCGGCGAGCGCCGCGATCAGCTTGTCGAGCTTGCCCTTCTCGATGAAGGCCTGCGAGGTCAGCACGGTCTTCACCTGCGCCGCCTTCATCGCCGCCAGCACATTGACTGGACCTGCCGAGAAGTTGAGCATCGCCGGCACGCGGCCGATGGTCTGCAGCGCCATGAACACGACGGCAACGCCGGCCGAGTTCGGCAGCAGCACCCCGACATTCTCGCCGACCGCGGTGCCCTGCTCGAGCTTGCGGCTCAGCACCTGGGCGCCGAGGATCAGCTTGCGATAGGTCAGCTTGGTGCCGAGCGCGTCCTCGATGATCGGCTTGCCGGTATCGCGGTCGCGATAGGCGTGGCCGAGGCCCTCGAACAGCGTGTGGTCGAGCATCGCGTTCTGGACCATGGCGTTGATCATCACGTCCTGCAGCGCGGCACCGGCGGCATTGCGGCGCGCCTTGCCCTTCAGCGACTGGTCGACCGGCAGCTTCACCGGCGGCAGGATCGAGATCGTCACCTTGGGGAACCAGGAGCGCTTGATCTCGCCATTCTTGAGATAGCTGAGATGCGAACGCTGCGCGCCCTCGATGCGGACCGGGACGACGACCGCATCGGCCTTGTCGGCGATCATTGCGGTGCCGTCATAGACCTTCATCAACGAACCCGAGACCGTGATGCGCCCTTCCGGGAAGATCACCACCGGCTCGCCGGCGGCGACCAGCTTGATCAGGTCGCGCGCGGCCAGCGGCTTGGTCGGGTCCATCGTGTAATGCTTGATCATCTTCAGGAACGGCTTGGCCCACCACGCCTTGGAGATGCCGGTGTCGACCGCGAAGCTCGCATCGATCGGCAAGGTGGCGTGCAGCAGCGGGCCATCGACCAGGCTGACATGGTTGGGCGCGATCAGCATCCGCGTGCCCGATGGCGGCAGGTTCTCCATGCCACGCACCTCGACACGGAACAGCGCCCGGAACAGCAGCGCGCCGAAGTCGCGCACGCCCTCCTTGCCCCACTTGCTCAGCACGAACCAGACGGTGCCGAAGCTCGCGACGGCGAGGCCGAAGAAAATCCAGGCGATCGGCAGGCCGATATATTGCAGGGCGCCGACGAACACCGCGCCGGCGACCATGAAGCCGGCCTGCAAAATGTTGCCTGCGGCGATGATGCGGGCGCGCTCGGACGGCGCGGTCCAGGCCTGCACGGCAGCGAACGACGGCACCACGAACAGGCCGCCGCCGAAGGCGAACAGGAAGAAGTCGGCCAGCATGCGGAAGCCGCCGAACGAGGTCGCGAACGCAACCGCGGTGACATCCTTGCCGAGCGAGGTGGTGGCGATCGCCCAGGCGAGGTCGAGGCCGACCACGCCCATCACGATGGCGCCGATCGGCACCAGCGCGAGGTTCGGGCGGACATGGCTCAGCTGCGCGGCGAACAGCGAGCCGGCGGCGATGCCGATCGCGAACACGGCGAGGCACAGCGTGACCACGCCCTCGGTACCGCCGACGCCTTCCTTGATCAGCGCAGGCAGCAGCGACAGCACGATCGCACCGACCATCCAGAACCAGGACACGATCACCATGCCGTCCCACAGCCGCGGCTCGGCATAGAGCGACTTCAACAGGCGCACGGTCGAGGTCCAGGGATTTTTTGTGATCGGCAGATCGGGCGCCGACGGCTGCGTCACCGGGATGCGCGATGCAAACGCCCAGGACAGCACCGACAGGCCGACCACGGCGGCGCAGATCCAGCCCATGTGGCTGGCGCCGGCGACGAACATGCCACCCGCAATGGTGCCGATCAGGATCGCCATGAAGGTTGCGCCCTCGACCAGCGCGTTGCCGGTCGCGAGTTCAGACACCGACAGCTGGTCGGGCAGAACGGCATATTTCACCGGACCGAACAGCGCCGCGACGATGCCGAACAGCGCCAGCGCGATGAACAGCAGCGGGATCGAATGGGTGAAGAAGCCGGCGGCGGCAAAGGCCGCGGCGAAGATCTCGAAGAACTTCAGCCGGCGGGCGACGACGGATTTGATGTAGCGGTCGGCGAGCTCGCCGCCGAGCGCCGAGAGCACGAAGAACGGAGCGATGAACACCGCCCCCGCGAGCTGGACCAGCGCCGGCCCCTGCTCGTTGGCGACGCCATACAGCAGCATGATGACGAGCGCGTTCTTCAGCACGTTGTCGTTCAACGCCGAGCAAAACTGCGACCAGAACAGCGGCGCGAAGCGGCGGGACGTCATCAATTCCTTGATCATGACCGGTTCCTTGGGTTAGCGCGCACGGCGCTGGCAGGTCTGCGAATTCGGGTGGCGGAGAATGGTGAGCGTGGAGAAAATGACGGGGATGCCGCAGCCTTTAGTCTTTTCCGCAACTTATCGGTTCGAAGGCGCGCAAAATCGGGCGAACCGGGACGTCGCGACATTGCCCGCCAGAGATGTACGAGACCTTATCCAGACCTGGGGTTGATCGACGCCGGATAGGCTCGCAGGGGACATGGTGAGCGCTTTGTTGAGGTTTCGCCGACAATTGCGGGCCGCGTGCTTCAGGTCAGTTCACTCAAGCCGCCGAACGGTGACCATCGGCAGTTGCGCGGCTTGCAGCGGCCTCCGCTCGCAGCCGCCTGGCGCGGCGCGCGCCGATCCGCGCGCCGCTGCTCCAGGACGCCTGCGACGTCGCAGGCGCGGGCGATCCGCTCGATCGGCGCGGTCGCCAGCGTGAGGACGGCGCGGCCGAAGCCCTTCACGAGCTCGATCGCGTCATCGACAAGGGTGGCGGTCAATTGAAGTGCTAGGGTCTGCATCTGAGTGGCCTCCTATACCAATTTGAGCAACGCTCAAATTAGTAGTGCGAAAATGAACATTGTTCAAGAAGAATCGCGACGAGACCGAAAAAAACTTCAGCGGCGGGCTCTGCTGATCGAGATCGCGCGTCGGTCAATCGCCACTAAAGGCTTGAGATCACTCAAGGTTCGCGATGTCGCCGAGGCCGCCGGCTGCTCCATCGGCAGTGTCTATAATGAGTTCGGCGACTTCGACGGGTTGATCCTGACGGTGAACCGGGAGACCGTTCACGCCCTGACCACGCGGCTCAAGGCGGTCCCGGCCGACGATCCCCTGCGCCAGCTGCACGGACTTGCCGACGCCTATCTCGGCTTCGCCACCGAGCACGCCAATCTGCTGCGCTCGCTGTTCGAGCACCGGATGGAGGACGACCGGCCGTTTCCGAAAGACATCCTCACGATGGTGATGGACGCGTTCGCGCTGATGCATGCGCCGCTGCTCCGGCTGCTGTCCGATCGCGATCCCGACGATGTCGCGTTGCTGTCGCGGACGATGTTCTCCGCGGTCCACGGCATCATCTCGCTCGGCCTCGAAGAGCGCATGGTCGCGGTCCCGCCTGAGATGCTGCGCGAGCGCCTCGCGCAGTTCGTCGACACGCATCTGGCGGGGCTCGGTGTTTCGCGGCGCGCGTAATCACACCGGGTGCGCTTCGATCAGGTTTGACTGCGTGCAATGGGGCCCGGGTGGGCAAGGGTCCAGAGCGGTTCGAGGAACACGACACCGGTACCTCCCTCGCGGAAGACGAGCTTGAACTCGATCCGCCCATCCGCGGTGATGGAGGCGGAATGCAGTCCGGTATTGCCGTCATAGCGCAAGACGTCGTCGAGGACATATCCGGTGAAGCCACCGGAAAAGCCGGGCCCGGGTACACGGCTGTGCGGCATCGCCGGGCCGTTCACGAGATAGCCGGTCGCGACACCATCCCGATCGACATTGGTGACGATCATCATGAATTGGCGGTGCGAATTGATCCAACCCTCGGCGCTCACCCACACGCCGAGAAAGCGGCGGACATTGTCCGGTACGTCACTTGCCGGCGCGCGAACGCGATAGGCGGGAAGCGGCAGCTGCTTCTCGGCGGCCAGCGCGGTGATCCGCTCGACATCCTGCTCCGGCACGATGCCGTGATCCTGCGGCACAAGCCAGTGCGCCAATTCGGCCAGAGGATGCCACATCCCGTTGGCGATCGGCGGCGCGGATGCGAATGATGCGAAGGCGATCACCGACAGGCCGGCGATCAGCGACCATCGGGGAAGTGCGGCCAAGCGTGCCGCGATGCCGCGTGGAGCGGACGTTCGGCGCGAGACGTTCTGCGATCCATGATCGTGCGGCGGCGGCAGCGGCCTGGCATCGAGACGATAGCCGCGGCGAGACACCGTCTTGATGATGCGGTGGTCATCATCGCGCAGCTTCAGGCGCAGCTCGCGGATGCACTGGACGAGCGAGTCGTCGGAAACCGCGACGTTACCCCAGACCGCCTCGTGCAGATCCTGCTTGGATGCCAACCGCCCGGCATTGCTGGCGAGATAGCCGAGCACCGCGAATGATTTCGGCCTGAGATCGAGATCGACGCCATCCACGCGGGCTACGCCGCGGGCGAGATCAAGCTCAAAGGAATCAAATATCAAAACGGAATCAGTCGCCGGGTCCATAGAGGTCACTCCATGCCCACAGACGGCACCAAACGGGAAAATTTAGCAGCAAATTCGCCGTTCTGTCACTTCTTCATCAGGACTTCCCTGGCGCGAAGCCGATAGTCGCGAACCGGCCCGGCATCATTCCGGGCTCGCGGGAGGTTGGCCATGTCGAGCACCCGGTTTGCCATGTTGGTCGGGGCTGTTCTGTCGCTTGCGGCGGTGCGACCGGGACTCACCCAGGCGCAGGACGTCGTAAGGGTCGGGCTGGTGATGCCATTGACCGGCGTTCTGGGGCCGGTCGGCAAGCAGGGGGTCGCCGGGGCGCGGCTCTACATGGCGCAGCACGGCGACATGGTCGCCGGCCGCAAGGTCGAATTGATCGTCCGGGACGACGCCAGCGTGCCCGACAATGCCAAGCGCATTGCGCAGGAGCTGATCGTCAACGACGGGGTGGCGATCCTCGGCGGCGGGTTGACGCCGAGCGTGCTGGCGCTCGCGCCGCTGGCCAATGAGAGCAAGACGGCAACCGTCGTGATGGTATCGGGCACTTCGATCGTGACCGAACGGTCGCCTTACTTCGTGCGCACCAGCTGGACGCACGCGCAGCAGGCCAGCGTGCTGGCGGATTGGGCGGCGAGAAACGGATCGAAACGGGCCACCATCATCGCATCCGACTGGGCACCCGGGCGCGAAGCCGCCGGCGTATTTTCGGCGAGCTTCACCGCGGCAGGTGGAACGATCGTCGAAGCGCTGAAAGTGCCGCTGGCCAACCCCGATTTCGCGCCGTTCCTGCAGCGCGCGCGGGATGGCAATCCCGACACTCTGTTCATTTTTGTCCCGACAAGCCAGGCCGGTATCCTGGCCAAGCAGTTCGTGGAGCGCGGGCTCGACAAGAGCGGGATCAAGCTGATCGGCCCCGGCGACATCGCCGACGACGAGGACCTGCCGGGCATGAGCGATGCGATGATCGGCATGATCACGGCGGGGTTCTACTCCGCCGCGCATCCATCCGAGCTGAACCGCGACTATGTCGCGGCGTTTCGCAAGGCCAACGCGAATGTTCGACCGAACTTCATCAGCGTCAGCGCCTATGACGGCATGCATCTGATTTACGAGGCGCTGAAGGTGACCGGCGGCAAGACCAATGGCGATGCGTTGGTCGAAGCCATGAAGGGCATGGCCTGGGAAAGCCCGCGTGGCCCGATGTCGATCGACCCGAAGACGCGCGAAGTCGTCCACGACATCTACATTCGCAGGGTCGAGAAGGTCGGCGGCGAGCTCTACAGCGTCGAGCAGGAGACGTTCAAGGCGGTCAAGGTCGCGAACCGATGAGGGAGGCGCAGTAGCAGCTGATCCGGCTTGGCGTAGGCCTTTGCGGTGTCCCGGCGTAGCGGTGACGGCCGACACAGGACTTGCGTTCAGACCATCCCCCCTGCAACACGACCGATCCCGAGCCAGCAAACCAGCCTCGTCCAACGCCACTCCGACGCTTCACGCGCGCGCCCGCGCGATCGTGCCGCCGACGATCTGCATGGCAACGCCGAGCACCCAGCCCGCCATGATGGCCGCGGTCCAGCCGATGTCCGGCTCGCTGCGCAGCACGACGACGCCAACCGAGAAGAACGCAACCATTGTCGCGAGGAAGGTCCCGATCGCGCCGAGCAGCTCCGCCGCGTCGATCTTGCGCATCGAGGCCGTATCCTTCGGATGGAACAGCTTGGGGGGCGTATCGATGCCGAGATAGAAGCCGATCGCGCCGCCCAGCATCATGATGAGCAGGAACGCCTGCGAGGTCAGCGCCGAGACGCTCGAGCCGACATGGATGGCGACAAACAGACCGCTTGCAGCTCCCGCCAAAGCAAGGCCGAAGCGCTCTAGGACATGGGCAAATTTTCTGACGTGGCTGCGCATGGCTGTGCCTCATCAATGAATTGCGCCGTTATCAGGCTAGGCCTTTTCGCAGCAGCGCGAAAGCGGTCACCTCTCACATGGCCGCGACCACGTGACGCTTTGTGCGCCAGTTCACACCTATCGCGGCATGGAATGTTTAAAGAACGATCAAAGGTAGCAATCGATCCGGTCCCTGCTACGCTGCGCCATCCGCTTCATTCGTTTCAGCGAGTATCCTTTAATGCCGAGTCCGAAGATCATTATTCTGTCCGACGGCACCGGCAACGCCGCTTCCAGCGTCTGGCGCACCAATGTCTGGCGGATATTTCAGTCGCTGGATTTGCAGGGCAATACGCAGGCCGCCAAGTATGATGACGGCGTCGGCACGTCGAAATTCATTCCGCTGGCCATCCTCGGCGGCGCCTTCGGCTACGGCCTCAAGCGCAACATCCTCGACGCCTACAAGTTCATCTGCCGGAACTACGACCACGAGAACGATTCGAAGGTCTACCTGTTCGGATTCAGCCGCGGCGCGTTCACCGTGCGCACGCTCGCCGCACTCATCCTCGATCAGGGCCTGATCGTCGCGGACACCGAATCCGAGCTGCACGACGGCGCGGTGAAGGCCTATCGCGCATACCGGGCCGAGGGCTACCACTCGATCTGGCGCATCGAGGTGCTGTTCCGCGCGCTGCGTGACTATGTTCTTGTGCCGCTGTGGGATCGCCTTCGAGGCAACAAGCCGTATGCAAGGATCGCGCGGAAGCCGGTGCCGGCGATCGAGTTCATCGGCATCTGGGACACCGTCGCGGCCTATGGCCTGCCGATCGACGAGATGACGCGCGGCATCTCCAACTGGGTGTGGCCGCTCGAACTACCGAACCGGATTCTAAGCCCGAAGGTCAAGTGCGCGCGACACGCGCTGGCGCTCGACGACGAGCGCACGACCTTTCATCCGGTGCTCTGGACCGAGCAAGAGCCGGGGCAGCCCGCACCGGCCGTGCCGACCAGCATCGATGGCGAGCGCCTCGTCCAGGTCTGGTTCGTCGGCATGCACGCCAATGTCGGCGGCGGCTATCCGGACGACGCTGTCGCATTCGTGCCGCTGGCCTGGCTGGTCGACGAAGCCGTCAAGCGCGGCCTCGCATTCAAGAGCGCACCGATCGCCGACCCTGACGCGATCAAGTCAATCAAGTCCTCCGAGGACAAGGATGGCCGCCTCTACGATTCCCGGGCCGGCCTCGGCGCGTACTACCGGTACGGTCCGCGCAAGGTCGCCGACCTCTGCAACGATCCCTATGCCGGCGTCAGCGTGCCGATGCCGAAGATCCACGAGAGCGTGTTCGAGCGGATCGACAGCGGCGCCAATGCCTATGCCCCGATCGGACTTCCGCCGAACTACGTGGTCGTGTCGCGCAGCGGCCAGGTCACTCCGCTCGGCGCCAATACGTTTGAGACGCCCGCGGGCGCACCGGCGCGCTATGCCGCACAGGAGAAGCTGTGGAACTACGTCTGGATGCGGCGGATCGCCTACTTCGCCACGCTGGCGGCGTCGCTGCATCTGGCCGCGTTCTGGCTGTTCCATAACCAGCACAAGGAGCACGAATTCAGCTCACCTGTCAGGATGATCTCGGAGCTGGTGCGCTTCGTTCAATCGTTCCTGCCCGATTCCTTTCATTGGTGGACCGATTGGTACGCCGGCAATCCGGAATGGTTCGCCGGCGGCATCCTTGCTGTCATCGTGCTGATGGGTGCCGGCAGTTCGCTCAGCGCGACGATCAGCGACAGGATGCGGATCATCTGGCGTGACCGCGCGAAGCCGACGCCACTCTCCGGGTTCATGCACGATGCGATCTATCGATTCCGTACCAGCGCGGTCTATCAGTGGATTCTCAATGTCGGAAAGCGGCATGTCGTCCCTTTCCTGCTCACGGCCCTGCTGGTCTGGTTCAGCGTGACGCTGGTCAGCCACTTCCTGTTCAATCTCGCCGATTCGACGGGGGCATTCTGCAAGGGCACTGCAACGGACAAGCTTGTCGCCGTCGACAAGGGCATCCCGCAGGATGCCGCCGACTTCGACACCGGCGCCATCTGTGCGCCGACCGGCCTCAAGGTCCGCACCGGGTTCAAATACGAGATCGCGATCACGATGTCGGAGCCATGGGAGGACGCCGGCCGCGCGGTGACGCCGATCGGATACCGGACCTCGACCATCGAAGGCACAAAGCAGTTGCGCGGCTATTTCGCGATCTTCCTGCGGCGGATCCTGTTCCGGCCATGGTTCAGGCTGATCGCACGGGTCGGAGAGACCGGCGTCGACGAGTATTTTCTCGACCCCCTGCCGGTGTCGAACACCGACCCGCAGGTCTACAAGGCGCGTTTCACCGCCGATCGCAGCGGCGAGATCTTCCTCTACGTCAACCAGGCCGTCATCAGCCTGCCCTGGGTCTGCGGATGGTTCTACGGCGACCATAAGGGCAAGGCGAAGGTCACGGTGCGGTTGCTGTAGGAAGCCGCGATCGGGCCCACAGCATCGCGGCCCAACGGGTGCGCACGACGTGACCGATCTGTGATCCTGCCGACAGACCAGGTTGTAGATTGTCTGGCATACTCTCCTTGCTAGATCAGCTGCCCCGACGCCCGGAACGATCCGACGCGACTTCAGGGATCGCCGGGCGACGTTGACGCGCCAGGTTCATGTCGACCGGATATTTCTCAGCCGCGATTTGGAGGCATCACCATGATTTCCACAATTCAGGCGTTCCCGACCACCGACGGCATCTTCGTGGTCTGGGAGGTCGCGGCAATGATCCCGGACTGCCTCGGCTTTGCGCTGTATCGTCAGCAGCAGGGCAAAAGTGCAACCGTGGTCGACACCTGGGTCGGGTTCGAGGACCAGGCGCAGGATCACAAGCCGGGCGAACATCGGCCGAGCACCGAATGGCCGGTGCAGAAGACCAACTGGACCGATTTCCTGGCGCCAACCGACGCGCCGGTCCGCTATGGCGTCGTTCCGGTTCTCAAGGACGGCGCCACCAAGGTGAAGCCCGCCTACAGTGCGCCAGCGACATGGACCGAATACGTCTCCGCAATGCCGTCGGGCCCGCTCAAGCCATGGTTCAACCGCGGCACGATCTCGGCGCAATGGCTGTCGCGCGCGATCGGCAAGGACAAAAAGCCGGCGCAAACCCTGGAGAAGGCGATCTCGACCAAGGGCAACAAGATCCGTGACTTCCTCAAGGGCCAGCTCGGCGCCCGCCTGCTGGCGCTGTTGGCTGAAGCCAAGAAGAGTAAGCGCGACGTCTATCTCGCGCTCTACGAGCTCAACGACCCTGAGCTGATCGCCGCGCTGACCGCGATGAAGGGCAAGGCGCACGTCGTGCTCGGCAACAGCACAGGCAAGTCCGACGCCACCGCCAAGGACACCGAAAAGAACGCCGGCGTGCTGAAGAAGGCCGGCGTCGACATCGTTCGCCGCAAGATCGCGCCGAGCCGTTACGCCCACAACAAGTTCGCGGTGTTCTGCGACGGCGCGCAGAAGCCGAAGGTGGTCTGGACCGGCAGCACCAACTGGACCCGGACCGGACTGTGCACCCAGAACAACAACGGGCTCGAGATCACCGACGACAAGGTCGCGGCGGCCTATCATGACCATTGGAAAGCGATCTACGCCGACGGCAGCAAGTCGCCGAAGGCGCTGGCCGTGGCCGGCGATCACGAATGGCCCTTCACCATCGGCAAGTCGAAGCTCAGCGTCTGGTTCACGCCCACCACCAGGAGCGGCGACCTCAAGGAAGCCACCAAGATGATCGAGGACACCGTGCATGGCGCGGTGTGCCTGATGCTCAATCCCGGCAACAAGGGCCTGCTCGGCCCGATCCTGGAGAAGGCGCAGGACAAGAAGCTTTATGTGCGCGGGGTGCTCAACAATTTCCCGGCGCAGGGCAAGGACAGCCCGAAGGATCAGCTGCAGCTCCTGGCCGGCGACGGACAGCAGCAGGTCTTCAAGGGCAAGCAGATCGCCGACGTGATCCGGCCCGCCGGCATCGACAAGACCGCGGACTGGTGGGAGCACGAGATCAAGAACACCGGCAAATTCATGATCGCCGTGCACAGCAAGGTGATCGTGCTGGATCCGGCCGGCAAGAACGCGGTGGTCATGACCGGCTCGCACAATTTCTCCGACCGCGCCAGCACCAAGAACGACGACAACCTCGTCATCATCAGGGGCGATTCGCAGCTGGCGCTGACCTATGCCGCGCGCATCGTCAGCATCTACGGCCAGTATCGCTGGCAGGCCTGGCGCAACACGCCAGAGGGCCAGAAGGACAAGGGTCTGAAGCGCAGCGACACCTGGCTGAGCAACCGCATCGGCAAGGGCTGGGCGGAAACCGAAACGCGGTTCTGGCTCGGCACCACCTGACGCCGGCGATCCGTCGTGAACACGGGGCAGCGTTACCGCTGCCCCTTGTTATCCTCTCCGCCAAACCTACGCCGCGCGGCCGACCGAGGCGTCGAGATGCTTCAGCCGCGGCAGCACCTCCTGCTTCAGGAGCCGCAGCGAATTGTGCCAGGCTTCCGGCTTGTGCTTGTAGTCGAAGCCGAACACCAGGAGCACGCCGAAACCGCCGACCTCCTGGTAGATCTGCTCGATCTTCTCGGTGACCGTCGCGGGCGAGCCGACGATCCAGTTGTTGCGCGCGCAATATTCGACCGTGACGTCGCTGTCCGGCACGTCGGGCGAGGCCTTCAGGTAATCCTTGAAACCAAAGTGGCCGAGCAGCGGCAGGAAGTACTCGCCCATCATTCGGCCCATCATGTCGCCGGTCGACAGCTTCCATGCTTCTTCATCGGTGTCGGCGACGAATACCTCGCGCACCATTCGCCAATCCTTGCGGCTCGGCGTGCGGCCGGTCTTGGCCGCGCCGGCTTCGACCGAATCCCAGTGGCTGCCGACATAGGCAGGGTTGAGGTTGAGGCTCATCGGAATGAAGCCGCGCTCGCCGGCGAGCTTCAGCGTATCCGAATTCTTGGAGAGCCCCGCGACGCCGATCGGCGGATGCGGCGCTTGCTGAGGCTTGATGTGCGGCTTGAGGAAGTCGAACATCGTGTCCGGCTTGGTCACGGTCCAGAACTTACCCTTGTGGGTCCAGGGAGCCGGCTCGGTCCACATCTTCAAAATGATCTCGAGCGCCTCGCGGGTCATGTCGCGGTTCTGTCCCGACATGCCGTCGACATTGAACATCGCCCAGTCGCTCGGCAGCCCGGAGGCCGCGACGCCGAAATTGAGCCGCCCGTTCGAGAGGTGATCGAGCATCGCGACGCGGTTGGCGAGCTCGGCCGGGTGATGATACGGCAGCAGGAAGCCGCCGGGCCCGATGCGGATGTTCTTGGTCTGCAGCAACGCCTGCGCGATCAACAGATCAGGCGACGGATGCGGCTCCCAGGGTGCGGTGTGGTGCTCGCCGATCCAGGCTTCCTGATAGCCGAGCTCGTCGAGCCAGCGCAGCACCTGCAGGTCCCAGTCGTGGCCCTCCTTCAATCCGCACTCCGGCGGATGCGACGGCATCGCGAAGTATCCGAGTTCCATGGGTTTCCTCTCTTTGTTCGATGCGTGTCTTCCGCACGCGCTTCGAGAGTAGCTGCCCCGGCTACGGCAGAACAATGGCCTTGTCGCATCCGGCTCGGCCGGGATTCATGCGTAGGGCGTATCCTTCAGCATGATCGCGATACCGGAAAAGCTTCGCTCCATGATCCGCAGGAAGGTCTCGCGTGACGTCGCAGCCGACCTGCGGGCCTTGTGCTCGCGAAGCCCTTCCGCATAGGCGACGGTCAGCGCCGTGACCACCATCGACGCGGCGAGCCGGGCATCGGCATCGGCGAGCGGGCGCTTGATGGCTGCCGCCAGCACGCTCGCGAGATCATCGATCAGTTCGTCACGCATCTCGCGCGCCCGCGCCGAGAGCGCCGGGCTCTCGGCGACGGTGCGCCAGAATTTCGCCGTTGCGTCGGTGAATTTCGCGAACGGATGCACGCGATCCGCCAGGCTGTGCACCAGCTTGCGGAGCGTCGCGATCGGCGCCTCGCCGGCCGGACGCTCGGCAAAGGCAGTCCGCAGCAACTGACGGCTTTCCTCTTCACGGTCGAAGAACAGGTCTTCCTTGCGTGGAAAGTAATTGAACACCGTCATCCGGGAGACCTCGGCTGCCTCGGCGACTTCGGCCACCGAAACATTGTCGAAGCCGCGTTCCAGGAACAGCTCGGTGGCGACATCCGAGATCGCCTGGCGCGTCGCCTCCTTCTTCCGCTCCCGCAACCCGCCCTGATTTGACATGTGGGAATTTGTACCATAATAAATATTATACTGAGTATAATTTTATGGTGACGGCGTGACGCGTGAACGAACCGATGTGGTTGTGGTCGGTGCCGGGCCGACCGGACTGCTGCTGGCGATCGAACTGACCCTGGGCGGCGCCGACGTGATCGTGATCGAGCGGCTGACCGAGCCCGACCAGACCATCAAGGCCGGCGCGATCGGCGCGCTGGCAGGCGAGGCACTGGAGCGCCGCGGCCTCGGCGACGCGATGAATGCGGTCGAACGCAGCATGGCGGACAGCATGTCCAGGCTCATGAAGGGCGCGGGCGATGCGAGCGAACTGCCGTTCAAGAAATTCGGCGGTCACTTCTCGGGCATTTTCCTGATCGACCAGACGCGTCAGCGCGAGCCGGACCGGCGGTTGCGCGGGGTGAACCAGCAAGCCCTGGAAACGATGCTCGCCGGGCGCGCCCACGCGCTCGGCATCGAGATCAGGCGCGGCTGCGAATTGATCGATTTCGAGGATAGCGGCGACGGCGTCGTGGCGCGGACCAGGGACGCGTCCGGCGATGCCACGCTGCACGCGGCCTATCTCGTCGGCTGCGACGGCGGACGCAGCGCCGTGCGCAAGCGCGCAGGCTTCGCATTCCCCGGCACCGAACCGACCCTCACCGGACACCAGGCCATCGTCGATCTCGATCATCCGGATCGACTTCTGCCGGTCGGCTGGCGGCGAACGCCGGTCGGCATGATGGCCTATGGACCGATTCCCGGCCGGGTGTTCCTGGCCGAGTTCGATGGACCGCCGGCCGATCGCAGCGCGCCGGTGACGCGCGAGGAGGTCGAGACCACGCTGCGCCGGATCAGCGGCGTCGACGTTCGCGTCACCGCCGTCAAGACCGCGACGCGCTTCACCGACAATGCGCGGCAGGCCGACAGCTATCGCAGGGGCCGTGTCCTTTTGGCGGGCGATGCGGCGCATGTACACTCGCCCTTCGGCGGGCAGGGCCTCAATCTCGGCCTGCTCGATGCGGTCAATCTCGGCTGGAAGCTTGCGGCGGTCGTGTGCGATCGCATGCCCGAAAGCCTGCTCGACAGCTACACGGAAGAGCGGCATCCGATCGCGGCAAAAGTGCTCGCCAACACCCGCGCCCAAGTCGCCTTGATGCGGCCTGACGTCATGACTGATGCCCTGCGCGAGATCGTCGCTGATCTGATGAGCCTCGACGAGGGCACCCGCTATTTCGGCGAAATGATCAGCGGCATCAGGATCCGTTACGATCTCGGCAGCGACCATCCATCGGTCGGCCGGCTCTCCGGCAATTTTGCTCTCGGCGACGACGGCGCGGAAACAACCCTGTTCGATCGGATGGAGGACGGCAGGGCCGTGCTGGTCGATGCGACTGATGGAGCCGCGTCAGCGATCGCGGCACGCTGGGATATCTTCGTGCGATGCGTGCCGCGACGTAGCGGCGCTTCGCTGCTGATCCGCCCGGATGCCTGCATCGCCTGGGCGGCCGACGACGCCGACACGACGGGCCTCGACGCCGCGCTGACGCGCTGGTTCGGGCCCGCCATGCCGTGACCTCGCAAGCGAGGTGCGCTGTCAGCGCGTCCCGAACGTGGTCTTGCCGAACAGCGCCTTCTGCGTCGAGGGCTGCGAGCGCCAGTATTGCGGCGGTGCGCTCACCTCGCCGCCGAGCTCGGCGGCAGCGTGCCAGCCCCAGCGCGGGTCGTAGAGCATGCCGCGGGCGAGCGCGACCATATCGGCCTTGCCGGACGAGACGATCTCCTCCGCCTGCTTCGCTTCCGTGATCAGGCCGACCGCCATCGTGGTAACGCCGGTCGCCTCCTTGACCGCCAGCGCCGCCGGCACCTGGTAGCCCGGCCCGAGCGCAATCTTCTGCAACGGCGAGACGCCGCCGGAGGAGACATCCATCCAGTCGACGCCGCGCTTCTTCAGCTCCCTGGCAAACTCGATGGTCTGCGCAAGGTCCCAGGCGCCCTCGACCCAGTCGGTCGCCGACACTCGCATGCCGATCGGCTTGTGATCCGGGAATACGGCGCGCACGGCGTCGAACACTTCCAGCGGGAAGCGCATGCGGTTTTCGAGCGAGCCGCCATAGCGGTCGGTCCGCTTGTTGGCGATCGGCGACAGGAACTGGTGCAGCAGATAGCCGTGCGCGCCGTGCAGCTCGAGCGCATCGATGCCGAGCCGGTCGGCGCGCTTCGCCGACGCGACAAAGGCCTCGCGGATGCGCGTCAGGCCGGCGTCGTCGAGCGCCACCGGCGCGGCCTCGCCTTCCTTGTGCGGGACGTCAGATGGTCCGACCGTCTGCCAGCCGCCTTCGGCAATCGGGATCAACTGCCCGCCCTCCCAGGGGCGCTGGCTCGACGCCTTGCGGCCGGCATGGGCGAGTTGCATGGCGACCGCCGCTTTCGAATGCTTGCGCACCGAGGCCAGGATCGGCTTCAGCGCCGCCTCGTTGGCGTCATTGTAAAGACCGAGGCAGCCGGGCGTGATCCGCCCGATATCCTCGACATGGGTGGCCTCGATGCAGAACATCGCCGCGCCCGACAGGGCCAGCATGTTGATGTGGGTGAAGTGCCAGTCGTTGGCGGAGCCGTCGATGGCCGAATACTGGCACATCGGCGAGACCATGATGCGATTGGAGAGTCTCAGGTCGCGCAGTTCGATCGGGGAGAACAGGGTGCTCATGCGGCGGATATCCGGGATCGGGGAGAGGGCCCGGTTAAGATAGAGGCAGCACGGCCGATCACCAACCGTCCGGATGGCCGCGCAGGCCGGGGCGCAGATCAGCAATGTCCTGACGGGGTCCCTCCGGGCCGGCGCCCTCAGTCCACCAGCGTGAACTGCAGCAGCAGATTGCGCTGGATCAGGGAGAAATTGTCGTCGGAGACCATGGTCAGCACGGTCTCGCCCTCCTCCGTGACATGGGCGTCGATGCCTTCCATATTGTCGATCTCGTTGCCGAGATCGGCATTGAAGATCGCGGGGCCGTCGACCACGGCGCCGGGCGCGATATCGGACAGCGCGAGACGGCGGATGCGGATGCCGACGCCGCCGAACCAGGAGAATTTCCGCTCCAGAATCAACAGACCGCCCGACGGCAGCAGGACCGCGTCGCTGATATCGAAATTCTCGCTGCGACGGACGCTGAACTGGCCCGGCGTCTTGCCGCCGACCAGGAAGGCGACCAAATTGCCGCTCGCATCGAGCCCGCGTTCCGAGAATGCGATCAGCGTACCGGCAAGCGGCTGGCCTTTCGGCACGAAGACGAGCCCCTCCAGCCCCTTGTTGTTGGGAAGCTTGCGTGCCGCCGGCGGCAGCGCAATCACCTCGCCGCGCGAGCGGGTAAAGCCCTTGGCGAAATCGAAGCGCAGCACCTGGTTGACCCGCTCGAGACCGACATAGGCGAACGAGCCGTCGAGCGCGAGCGATTCCGAATCATACCAGCCGCGGGTCGCGGTGATCGGCCTGCCGTCGGCGCCGAGCAGCGGCGCCGCTTCGACATCCTCGAGCCCGACCATCTCCCGGCCGCGATAGACGATGCGGCCGGTGAACCAGCTGCCCTGGTCGCTGACCGCGATGAAGCGTTCGCCCTTGGGATCGAGCCGTAGCGCGGAGAGGCCGCCGAAGCCGGAGAACGACGAGGTCAGGATCAGGCCGCTACGATATTCCAGCGCGCCGAACCGCGTGCGCGCGCGGTCGCGGATGTCGAACGACGGCAGCGGCCGCGCGTTGACGTCGATCGAAACCGGTTCGTTGACCCGGTAGGGGCTCGGCCTCGCAGCCGGCCTCGGCGTTGCCGGCGGCTGGGTCGCGCTCTGCGCCTGCGCAAGACGCGGCAATGCGGCGGCCGACAGCCCCGCCGCCATACCCTGGAGGAAACGGCGGCGGCTAGGGGGTGAGCGCATGTCTCACGAGTGGAGGCGGCGCCGGATGCCCGGCGCGGGCGCCGAGCCGTGGGTCTCGCTGAACAGCTCGGCGAGCTTTTCGGTGATGGCGCCGCCAAGCTCTTCGGCGTCCACGATGGTCACGGCGCGGCGATAGTAGCGCGTCACGTCGTGACCGATGCCGATCGCGATCAGCTCGACCGGCGAGCGGGTCTCGATCTCGTCGATGATGTGACGCAGATGCCGCTCGAGATAGTTGCCGGGATTGACCGACAGCGTGGAGTCGTCGACCGGCGCGCCGTCGGAGATCATCATCAGGATGCGGCGCTGCTCGGGGCGCGCGAGCAAGCGCTTGTGCGCCCAGTCGAGCGCCTCGCCGTCGATGTTCTCCTTGAGCAGGCCTTCGCGCATCATCAGCCCGAGGTTTTTCCGCGCGCGACGCCAGGGTGCGTCAGCCGACTTGTAGATGATGTGCCTGAGATCGTTGAGGCGGCCCGGATTGGCCGGCTTGCCGGCCGCGAGCCACGCCTCGCGCGACTGCCCGCCCTTCCAGGCGCGCGTGGTGAAGCCGAGGATCTCGACCTTGACGCCGCACCGCTCCAGCGTGCGCGCCAGGATGTCGGCGCAGGTGGCGGCGACCGTGATCGGGCGGCCGCGCATCGAGCCGGAGTTATCCAGCAGCAGCGTCACCACGGTGTCGCGGAAGGTCGCCTCCTTCTCATGCATGAAGGACAGCGGATGATAGGGATCGGTGACGACGCGCGACAGCCGCGCCGGATCGAGGATGCCCTCCTCGAGATCGAAATCCCAGGCCCGGTTCTGCTGCGCCATCAGCCGACGCTGCAAGCGGTTGGCGAGCCGCGCCACGATGCCCTGCAGATGCGCGAGCTGCTTGTCGAGATAGGAGCGCAGCCGCTCGAGCTCGTCGTGATCGCAAAGGTCTTCGGCGGCGATCACCTCGTCGAACTTCGGCGCGAAGGCGTGATATTCCGGACCGCGCGGCTCGTTCTGTCCGCGCGCATTCGGCCGCGTCGCCTCGCCCGGCGTCTCGTCGTCGCCGAGCTCGCCGTCGTCGAACGTATCAGACGTGGAGGCCTGCGCGCTCTCCATCGCGCTTTCGCTCATCTCTTCCGCTGACGTCTGCGCCTGGTCGGCGCTCATCTCCTGCGCGGCATCGGAGTCGGGCGAGCCCTCGGCGCCGGACTGATCGCTCTCGCCGTCCTGGTTCTCGTCCTGGTCGTCGTCATCGTCCGAATCCATGTTGCGGTCGTCGCCGAGATCGAGCGCCGACAGCAGATCATGGACGAGGTCGCCGAACCTCGCCTGGTCCTCGGTGAAACGGCTGAGCTTGTCGAGCCGCGAGCCGATCTTGTCCTCCAGGGTCGGACGCCAGAGATCGACCATCTTCTTGGCGGCCGCGGGCGGGGCCATGCCGGTGAGACGCTCGCGCACCAGCATCGCCAGCGCATCCGACAGCGGCGCGTCGGCGCGATCAGTGATCTCGTCATACTTGCCGCGATGGAAATGATCGTCGAGCATCGCGGTGAGGTTCTTCGCAACGCCCGCCATCCGCCGCGAGCCGATCGCCTCGACGCGCGCCTGCTCGACCGCCTCGAACACGCCGCGCGCCTGCGGATTACCCGGCATCAGCTTGCGATGCACCTTGGGATCGTGACAGGCGATCTTGAGCGCGATCGAATCGGCGTGGCCGCGCACGATCGCCGCATCGCGCTTGGTCATCTTGCGCGCCGGCTCCGGCAGCCGCGCCTTGCCGGGCGCGAGCCCCGGGCGCTCGGCGGCGAAGGAGACCTCGAGCTCCGGCTTCTTGGCGATCGCCTTCAGGCACGCCGATACCGAGCGCTTGAACGGCTCGGTCGGCGCTTCCTTGGATCCGGGACGGAATTTGATGTTGGAGGTTGTCATAGCGATTTCGTAAACCAATGGCGCGTTACGCCGCCGGGATACCCCTCAATCGAACCGAACTCTTTATATCCGTTGGCGCGGTAGAAGCCCGGCGCCTGGAAGCTCATCGTATCCAGATAGGATCGCGTCGCTCCGAAGCGCCGCGCCTCGTCCTCGATCGCCTTGATCAGCTTCGCGCCAAAGCCCTTGTTGCGAAACTTCTGCTCCATCCAGAACAACTGGATGAACAACACCGCGGTCCAGACCTCGCCGACGATGCCGCCGACAATCTCGTCGCCTTGCCGCGGCGAGATGGCGAAGCGCTTGTACTTCTGCTTCCCCATCTTCTCGTTGTTGTAGTGGAGCAATCCGCCGAGCACCGCTTTCTTCGTCTGTGTGACTGTGCGCTCGACGGAGATTTTCGGCATGGACTAGCTGAGCGCCACGTTGACCGAGGATTCCGGCAGCTCGACGTTGAAGCAGCGCTGGTAGAACTCGGCGACCAGCGGCCGTTCCAGCTCGTCACACTTGTTGAGGAAGGTGACGCGGAACGCGAAGCCGATATCGCTGAAGATGTCGGCGTTCTCGGCCCAGGTGATCACCGTGCGCGGGCTCATCACCGTCGACAGGTCGCCGTTGGCGAACGCGTTGCGGGTGAGATCCGCCAGCCGCACCATCTTGTTGACGATGTCGCGGCCTTCCTGGGTGCGATAGTGCTTCGCCTTCGCCAGCACGATCTCCACTTCCTCGTCATGGGCGAGGTAGTTCAGCGTGGTGACGATCGACCAGCGGTCCATCTGGCCCTGGTTGATCTGCTGGGTGCCGTGATAGAGGCCCGAGGTGTCGCCGAGGCCGACCGTGTTGGCGGTCGAGAACAGGCGGAACGCCGGATGCGGCTTGATCACCTTGTTCTGGTCGAGCAGCGTCAGGCGGCCGGAGACTTCCAGCACGCGCTGAATCACGAACATCACGTCCGGGCGGCCGGCGTCGTATTCGTCGAACACCAGCGCGATATTGTGCTGCAGGGCCCAGGGCAGGATGCCGTCGCGGAATTCGGTGACCTGCTTGCCTTCCTTGACCACGATCGCGTCCTTGCCGACGAGGTCGATACGGCTGATGTGGCTGTCGAGGTTGACGCGCACGCAGGGCCAGTTGAGGCGGGCCGCAACCTGCTCGATGTGGGTGGACTTGCCGGTGCCGTGATAGCCGGTGACCATCACGCGGCGGTTCTTGGCAAAGCCCGCGAGGATCGCGAGCGTGGTGGCGCGGTCGAAGCGGTAGTCGCTGTCGACTTCCGGCACATGCGGATCGACTTCGGAATAGGCGGGAACTTCCAGGTCGCTATCGATCCCGAAGACCTGCCGGACCGACACCTTCATGTCGGGCAAGCCGACGGGTTCCTGAGCTTTGGTCTGGACGGCGGTCGTCATTCATCCTCCGAGGTCCCGGGCGTTCCCGAAACCAGATTAATCGTTTGGCTGCGGATGGGGTGCTTCGCATAAGCCTAGCAGAGAGCAACGGTTGGCAGAAGCCCGCGAGCAAATCAAAGTTCCGTTGTTCTATCATAAAGATAGGAGCGAAACTCGGTTTTTGGAAGGCTGCCCTGCAAATCCCGCCGTACTTTTGCCGCAGCACCACGACGGCCGGCCCGGGCCGGGCACTTTTCAGCCCGGCGGGGAGTTGTTAGCTCTCAAATCGATAACACCGCCACATGGGAATTTTGTGACTTCATTCCTTGACCCTTTGATCGCGTTCGTTTCGGCCCATGCCTGGCTTGCCTATCTGACGCTGTTTCTGGCCGCCCTGCTGGAGGCGGTGCCGGTGGTCGGCTCCCTGGTGCCGGGGTCGACCATCATCCTGGCGTTGAGCGCGCTGGTGCCGGGCGGCGAATTGAAGCTGTTGCCGGTGCTCGCCGCGGCGGCCGCCGGCGCGATGCTCGGCGACGGCACCGCCTACCTGATCGGCCACCGCAGCCAGCGCGAGATACTGTCGGCCTGGCCGCTTTCCAACTACCCGCGCGTGGTGGCGCAGAGCGAGGCCTTCTTCAACCGCTGGGGCGTGCTCGCGGTGTTCTTCGCCCGCTTCGTGCCGCCGATCCGCGCCTTCGTGCCGATCACGGCCGGCGCGCTCGGCATGCCGCCGGCGCGCTTCTACGCGGTCAACATCCCCGCGATCCTGCTCTGGGCGCCGGCGCATGTGCTGCCCGGCGTGCTCGCCGTCACCGCGCTGCATGACTATGCCGGCCTGCCGCATCATGGCCATGTCGGCAAGCATCTCTGGATGTTTGCGGTCGCGGGCGGCGCCGTGATCCTGGCGCTGGCCGCCTGGACCATCCGCCGCCGGCATGGCGGCAGCCTGATCGAACCGGCCAAGCCGGCGAAATAATTCCTTTCACTTGCGCATGATCTTCTCGGAAAACCGGTCTCCACTTTTCCGGATCATGCGCTAGATGCTGTTGGTCGTTCCCGCCCGCCCGGGCGCCGGTCCGACATAGCGCGCGCGAGGCCTGATCAACTTGCCGAGTTGAAGCTGCTCGCTGGCATGCGCGATCCAGCCGACGCTGCGCGCCATCGCGAACAGCGCAAGCTCGCTGCCCGCGGGCATCCGCAGCGCATGCACCAGCACCGCCAGCGCGTAATCGATGTTGACGAACTCGCCGGTCGCTTCCGCGATCCGCTCCGGCACTTCCCTGGTGAATTTGCGCGGCGCGCCGGCCCGCGTCAGCGCTTCGAGCAGCGAGATCGCACGCGGATCGCCCTTCTTGTAGACGCCGTGCCCGAAGCCGGCGAAACGTTCGCCAAGCGCGACCCGCTCACGAACCACCGGCGCAACGTCATTGTCGAGCATCGTCTTGACGAGGCGCGAGGCGAGCACGCCGGCACCGCCATGCATCGGTCCCTTCAGCGCGACGAGACCCGCAATGACAGCGTCGTACAGATTGAGCCCGGTCGATGCCGCGCAGCGTGCGGTGAAGGTCGACGCATTCAGTTCGTGATCGGCGAGCAGCACCAGCGCGCGGCGGATCAGGTCGGGCGCGTGCTTGTTGCCTGGCGTCCAAACCTGCGCCACCTGCTCGTGCAGCGGCTCGTTCGATGGCGCAGCGTTCAGCATGGTCGCGACCAGCAGCCGCAGGATGCGGCCGCCGACCATGGCGCGGCCGTCGGGCGCGCGCGTGAAGGCGCCGGGATCGGCACTTGCCGCCAGCGCCAGCACTGCCACCGTGCGGTCGATCGGCTGGGCGCGGCGCGCGGCCTCAGCGATCGCGCGCATTTCGTCCGAGAGGTGCGGGCAATTGTCCGGCGCGAACGGATCGACGCCGGTGACATCCCACAGCAGCGTCGCGGTGTGCTCCAGCGTGTCGCGCTCGGCGAGCTCGACGCAGTTGACGCCGCGATAGATCGGGCCTTGCTCGGTGATGGTCGCGATCGCCGAATCCATCACCGGCAGGTCGGCGTCGAAATTACGGAAGCCCCGCGGCTCGGGCGACGGCACGCGGCGCTCCTTCAACCCCCTGATGTCCTCGGCGCGGTAGCGGTGGCTGCGCGAATCCGGCGACGGCTCTGAGCGGATCAGCCCGCGGCTGACATAAGCGTAGAGGGTCGCCGGCGAGATCGCGAGCTCGGCGGCGGCTTCGCGAGCGGAGAGGTAAAGCTCGGCGGATTTTTTCATATTGATTTATATAATCAAGATTGATCAACTCGTCGAGAGGCCTGACCTTGAAGGGGTGAAGCAAGGAGATCAGGCCATGAATATGCACCTCACCAAGAGCCAGATCGGTCTGGACGGCGTTCCTGCCGCCGAGACCGTGTTGAGCCATGTCGACGGCGAGCGCGGCGAATTGATCATCGCCGGCGAGCACGTCGCCGACCTCGCGGGCAAGTCGAGCTTCGAGGGCGTCACGGCGCGGCTGTGGAACGGCGCCACCGGCAAGTCGCTGAGTGAAGCCAATGTCCGCGCCAGCCTCGGCGCCGCCCGCGAACGCGCCTTCGCCCGCCTGCCGGACCTGCTGCCGGCGACGCGCGGCATGTCGATCGTCGACGGCTTCCGGGCCGCGATCGCAGGCCTCCGCGGCGAGAACGGGCTGGAGCACGAGGCGACCATCGTCGGCGCCTTCCCGGTGATCGCGGGCGCCCTGGTCCGGCGCGCCAGGGGCTGCGATCCGATCGCGCCGGACCCGAATGCCGGCCACGCCGCCGACACGCTGCGGATGCTGCTGGGCCGCAAGGTCGAGCCGCGCGAGGTCGCAGCGCTCGACGCCTATCTCGTCACCGTTTGCGACCACGGGATGAATGCGTCGACCTTCACCACGCGGGTGATCGCCTCGACCCAGGCCGACCTGTTCGCGGCGATCACCGGCGGCTATTGCGCACTGACCGGCCCGCTGCACGGCGGCGCACCTGAGCCGGTGCTCGAAATGCTGGACGCGATCGGGACGCGCGAACGCATCAAGCCTTGGGTTGACGGCGCGCTGGCGCACGGCGAACGGCTGATGGGATTTGGTCACCGCGTCTATCGCGTGCGCGACCCGCGCGCCGACGTGCTGAAGGTCGCGATCGAGCGCCTCGAGGCCAGCGGTGCCGACCTGCCATTTGCCGCCGAGGTCGAGGCCTACATCCGCGAGGCGCTGCGGAAAAAGAATCCGGAGCGGCCGCTCGAGACCAATGTCGAGTTCTTCACCGCGATCCTGCTCGACGGGCTGGAAATCCCGCGGCAGGCGTTCACGCCGATCTTTGCCACCGCGCGCGCCGCCGGCTGGACCGCGCACGCCCTGGAGCAGCGGCGCACCGGGCGCCTGATCCGGCCGAGCTCGTCCTATGTCGGGACGGTGCCGAAGGGGTGAGAACTAAGCCGCATCAACGTTTACGATGGCGGAGCCACACACTCCGCCGTCGTCCCGGCGAAGGCCGAGACCCACACGCCGCGGCCCATCGATGGGGCAATCGGGCAGACATCTTGTGCAAACGATAACGGCCGGTGGTTATGGGCCCCAGCTCCGTGCGCAACTGCGCACTAGGCAGGGGCGACGAGGACGAGAGACTTCAGGCCTCGCGCACCACGGTCTTCAGATAATTGTACGCCTTGATGATCTCGATCAGGCGATCCTCGGTGGAGCGGTCGCCGCCATTGGCGTCGGGGTGGTGCTGCTTGACCAGCGCCTTGTACTTCGACTTGACGTCTTCGAGCGTCGCCTCGGCCCCGAGCCCCATCACCTGCAGCGCCTTGCGCTCGGCGTTCATCACCTTGCGGGTCTCGGGCTTGGGCTCCGCGCCACCGGGTCCGGGGCGCCAGCGGCCGCGGCCGTTGAGCTCGGAGAATACGTGGAACGGATCGGAGGCGGCATCGAGACCGCTCTCGCCCTTCTTGCCGTTGTTGGCGCCCATCTTCCAGGTCGGACGGTGGCCGGTCAGCGCGTCCTTCTGGTAGCGCGCGACGTCGTCAGGGTTCATACCCTGGAAGAAATTGTAGGACTGGTTGTATTCACGGACGTGGTCGAGACAGAAGTGCCAATACTCGCGTGAATTCTCGCGGCCTTTCGGGGCGCGATGCGCGCCCTTGTTCTGGCAACCCGCCCACTCGCAGGTCACGGCCTGCTCGCCGGCCTGCGCCTGGCGCTTCGCACTGACCTTGGTCGGCTTGATGCGAATGGAGTCGAAGAATTTTGATGAATCGATCGGCATGTTCTCTTTGACTACGCAATGCACAAATCTTCAAGTCTTGACATTGCGCGGACCTCGTTTCCCGCTTGCACCATTGACGAAAAGCTGTCGCGAACCTAACTCCGCCGCCATGAGCACCAAAGACGTTATCATAAACAAGTTGCGTGAAGCTTTCTTGCCGGAAAGCCTCGACGTCGTCGACGAGTCACATCTGCATGAGGGCCACGCCGGCCACAGGCCAGGCGGGGAGACGCACTTTCGGGTATATATTGTGTCTCCGGCCTTCGAAGGGAAGAGCCGGATCGAACGCCATCGCATGATAAATGCGACGCTGGCGCAGGAACTCGCCGGCTCGGTGCATGCGCTGGCGATCCACGCCCACGGCCCCGGGGAAAAGCCGCGCTAGTTCGCGCTTGCCTCAAGACGAAGCGGTGGTTTTCCTCTATGAGAACAGGATGGACCTGCTCCATAGGTGAGCAGGTGAAACTACGGATTGCACCGCCACGCATGATATGGGGCCATTGATGATCCGTTGCTGGCCACGTTTCCGGTCGATCGTCACCGCCGGCCTGCTCCTGATCTGCGCGATGCGCCCGGCCTCCGCGCTGGACATGCCGAGCCCGTTCGTCCAGGAGGTGCTGATCAAGAGCATCCTGGTGTCGCTCAACGATGCGGTGGCCGCGAACAATTTCACCGTGTTCCACGCCAAGATCTCAAAGCCGTTCCGCGACCAGTTTCCACCCGACAAGCTCAAGACCATCTTCAAGGATCTGGTCGACAAGCATGCGGTGTTCGACGCCGTGGTTGCCAAGCCGATCGTTCTCGACGAGGACGCCAGGATCGACGACAAGGGCGTGCTGCGACTGAAGGGACATTTCGACACCACGCCCAAGCAGGTGAAGTATCAGCTCGGCTTCATCCCCTCCGACGGCGCCTGGAAGCTGTCGGGCATCTCGATCGATATCGAGTAGGTCCACGCCGCTGCCTGATCCGTCATCCCCGCGCAAAGGCTGCGCCTTTGTCGCTGGAGGAGCCGCGAAGCAGCGTCTCGAAGGATGCACGGCCACCGGCCGGGCCGTCGACCCTTCGAGACGCGCGCGATGCGCGCTCCTCAGGGTGACGGTGCTAGGAGACTGGCCAATTCGAACTAGAACGCCGTCCCCGCCCGCTTCGGCTTCTTCTCCTCCAGCTCGGCCTCGCGCGGGACGGCGACGATGCGCAGCGCGGTGATGCGGTTGCGCTCGCGGCGGAGCACGCGGAAGCGGAAGCCGTGGAAGGTGAAGCTCTGGCCGCGCTCCGGGATCGAGCGCGCCTCGTGGATCACGAGGCCGGCGACGGTGGTCGCCTCCTCGTCCGGCAGGCGCCAGTCCATCGCGCGGTTGAGATCACGGATCGGCACCGAGCCGTCGACCACGACCGAGCCGTCCGGCTGCGCCCGCACGCCGGCAACGACGACGTCATGCTCGTCGGAGATGTCGCCGACGATCTCCTCCAGAATGTCCTCCAGCGTCACCATGCCTTCGACCTCGCCATACTCGTCGACCACGAGGGCGAAGTGGGTCTTGCGGCGACGGAACGCCTTCAGCTGTTCGGAGACCGGACGCATCTCCGGCACGAACCAGGGCGGCAGCGCGATCGCCGAGGCATCGATCGCCGACATGTCACCCTCGTTGGCGCGCATCGCGCGCAGCAGGTCCTTGGCGTGGAGCACGCCGACGATGTTCTCCGGCTTCTCCCGCCACAGCGGGATGCGGGTGTATTCGCTCGCCAGCACCTCGCGCACCAGTTCCTCGGGCGGCAGGTCGGCGTTGACCATGGTCATCTCGGTGCGATGGACCATGACGTCGGAGACCTGCAGTTCGCTGAGATCCAGCAACCCGCCGAGCATGTCGCGATCCTGCTTCTCGACCTTGCCCTCGTGATGCAACAGATCGACCGCACCGCGCAGACGTTCGGTCGGCGACAGCACCGCCTGATGCGCCCCGACCTTGATGCCGAGCAGCTTCATCAGCGCCAGCACGATGGTCTCGATGATGGTGAGCAGCGGCCCCAGCACGAAGATTGTCAGCCGCATCGGCCGCGCGACCAAAAGCGAGATGCGGTCGGGCGCGTTGATCGCGATGGTCTTGGGCAGCACCTCTGCAAACACCACGACCATCACGGTCATGACAGCGGTGGCATAGAGCACGCCGACGTCGCCAAACCAGGCGGTGAACACGCCGGTCGCCAGCGCCGAGGCGCCGATATTGGCGATGTTGTTTCCGAGCAGCAGCGCGCCGATCATGCGCTCGCGCATGTTGACCAGCTTGGAGACCACACCGGCATCGGCGTTGCCCTGCTTCGACAGCCGCAGCATGCTGGCGCGCGAGGCGCCGGTCAGCGCCGTCTCACTCGCCGCGAAAAACGCCGAGATGAACAGGCAGAGCAGCACGATCGAGAAGGTGAACCATCCCACTGAACTGATCCGTGGCTAGAGCATGATCCGGAAAAGTGTGTAGCGGTTTTCCGAAAGGATCATGCTCAAATCAAAAAGATAGAGCGGGATGACGATCCGAAGGAGAGGCATCCCGGTCTAGGCCTTCAGCTTGGCTTGCAGGAAGTCGCGCACCGGCTGCGGCTCGACATTGTTGGCGATCACGGCGCGGCCGACGGCCTCCAGCAGGATGAAGGTGAGCTTGCCGCGCTTGACCTTCTTGTCCTGCGCCATCAGCGCCAGCAGCGCGTCGGCGTCGGCAAGGCCTTCCTGCGCTAAGCCTGCGATATCCTGCAGGCGCGTCGGCAATCCGACCGCGGACAGATGACGCGCGATGCGCCCCGCATCGTCGGACGAAATCATGCCGAGCTGCGCCGAGAATTCCGCCGCCAGCACCATGCCGACCGCGACGCCCTCGCCGTGGAACAGCCGGTCGGAGAAGCCGGTTGCGGCTTCCAGCGCATGGCCGAAGGTATGGCCGAGATTGAGCAGCGCCCGCTCGCCGGTCTCTCGCTCGTCGCGCGAGACGACGCCCGCCTTGGCGCGGCAGGAGGTTGCGATCGCGTGCTCGCGCCCGGCGCCGCCGGCGAAGATGTCGGTGTGGTTCTTCTCGAGCCAGGCGAAGAAGGCTTCGTCGCCGAGGATGCCGTATTTCGCGACCTCGGCGTAGCCGGCGCGGAACTGGCGCGGCGACAGCGTGTCGAGCACCGAGGTGTCGGCGATGACCAGCACCGGCTGGTGGAATGCGCCGATCAGGTTCTTGCCCTGCGGCGAGTTGATGCCGGTCTTGCCGCCGACGGAGGAATCGACCTGCGCCAGCAGCGAGGTCGGCACCTGCACGAAATCGACGCCGCGGCGCAGGATCGCGGCCGCGAAGCCGGCGAGATCGCCGACCACGCCGCCGCCGAGCGCGATCACGAGGTCATTGCGCTCGATCTTCGCCGCGATCAGCGCCTCGCTGACCTCGGTCAGCGTGGCATAGCTCTTCGAGCCCTCGCCCTCCTCGACGACGATCCGCGACGTCGGCACCCCCGCGGCGGCGAGCGACGCCTCGGTCGGCTCCAGCCAGTGCTTGGCGACGGTGCGGTCGGTGACGATGGCGGTACGCACGCCGGGCCGCAGCGCCGCGACACGCTCGCCGAGCGACTGCAGCACGTCGCGGCCGATCACGATGTCATAGGCGCGGTCGCCGAGCGCGACGTCGACGGTAACTGAGGCGGAATGTTTCAAGGGCGCAGTCATGAGGTCGCGTTCAATCCATCACAGGTGGTTGCTCGTCGGCCGGACGCGCACCGCACAGATGCGCATGCAGGGCCTCGAGGCATTCGTCGACGATGCGGTCGTGCGGCACGTCGCGCGAGGCAATCGTCAAATCGGCGGTGCCGTAGACCGGCTCGCGCTCGCTGAGCAGGCGGTTGACAGTCGCCTCCGGGTCGGGGGTGTGCAACAGCGGACGATCGGCGCGGCGGCGCACCCGGCGCATGATGATATCACTGTCGGCCTTGAGCCAGATCGAGATCGCGCGGTCGCGGATCCGGTTGCGGGTCTCCTCGCGCATGAAGGCGCCGCCGCCGGTCGCCAGCACGACCGGGCCATTGCCGAGGATACGGGCGATCACCCGCGCCTCGCCGTCGCGGAAATACGGCTCGCCCTTGCTCTCGAAGATCTCCGGGATCGTCATGTCCGCCGCCGCCTCGATCTCGGTGTCGGCATCGGTGAACGGCAGCTTGAGTCGCGCCGCCACCCGCCGGCCGATGGTCGACTTGCCGGCCCCCATCATGCCGACCAGCACGATCGACCGCGTCCCCAGCGCGGCCGCGATGTCGGCCTCCAGGGTCGGGTGGGTGGGCGCCGGTACGGCTGCGTCGGACATCAAAAAGCTCGGATATTGGGACGAATTGTTCAGAATTCGAGCCACCTATACTACCCCCGGCGACACCCTTACCAGCGACTCTTGCAACCGCGCGGGGAACATGTTGGATGATTTCATTGGTTAATTCGCCGCCCGAGTCGCCTCCATGCCCAGCCTGTTCCGCTTCCTGACGGTCGTCGCCGTGATTTTCGGGATCGGCTACGGCATCGTCTTCGCGCTGGCGAATTTCGTGCACCCGAAACCGCGGGAAATGACGGTGACCATCTCACCGGATAAGTTCCTCAAGAAATAGACGCTATGATTCCGGCATGCCCGCTGCTGCCAAAAATCCCGCCAAGACCCTCGCCAAGTGCTCCGACGCCAGACTGACCGCGTTGTTCCTCGACATGCTCGCCGCGGAACAGGGCGCCGGCGCCAACACGCTCGACGCCTACCGGCGCGACCTCACCGATTTCTCCGACTACCTCGCCCATGCCGGCGCCGATTTCACCAGCGCCGACACCGAGACGCTGCGTGGCTACCTCGCCGACCTCGATGTCAGAGGCTTCAAGTCGACCAGCGTGGCGCGGCGGCTGTCGGCGATGCGGCATCTCTACCGTTTCCTGCTCAATGAGCGGGTCCGCACCGACGATCCGGCCGCGATCCTGTCCGGCCCGAAGCGCGGCCGCGGCCTGCCCAAGGTGCTGTCGATCGCCGATGTCGACCGCATGCTGACCCGCGCCAAGGAACTGACCCAGACCGACGTCTCGCCGGCGCAGCGGCTGCGCGCGCTGCGGCTGTATTGCCTGCTCGAGGTGCTCTACGCCACCGGCCTGCGCGTCTCCGAGCTGGTGTCGCTACCGGTCTCGGCGGCGCGGCGCGATGCGCGGATGATCGTGGTGCGCGGCAAGGGCAACAAGGAGCGGCTGGTGCCGCTGAACGACGCCTCGCGCCAGGCGATGGCAGACTATCTCGCAGCGCTGGAGGTGATGCAGCCGAAGGCGAAGAAGGCCGCGCCGGCGAAATGGCTGTTTCCGTCCTCCGGCGAGAGCGGCCATCTGACCCGGCAGCATTTCGCCCGCGATCTGAAGGAGCTCGCGAGCGCCTCCGGCCTTGCGCCGCGGCTGGTCTCCCCGCACGTGCTGCGTCATGCGTTTGCCAGCCATCTGCTGCACAATGGCGCGGACCTGCGCATCGTGCAGACCCTGCTCGGCCACACCGACATCTCGACCACCCAGATCTACACCCATGTGGTCGAGGAGCGGCTGAAGAGCCTGGTCCGCGACCTGCACCCGTTGGCGGAGAAGTCCTAGGGATCCGAAGCCCAGAGACCTCGATACCTTCATCTGATCCGCCTTGACTTCCGCTTCGTCTCCGCAGAAAGAGCGTCACTTGCTTGCGATCCCGAAGCGTGCATTCCACCCGGATGCGCGTTAACCTTTTGAAGTTACAAAGCTTCTCTTTCCGACGCCGAAACCGCTTCGCCCCTCGCACCGATCTTCCCTATATTGAGTTGATGCCCGACCCGATGCGCAGCTATCTCGACTTCGAAAAACCCGTCGCCGAGCTTGAATCCAAGATCGACGAGTTGCGTGCGCTTGCCGCGAGCGGCAGCGACATCGGCGACGAGGTCGCGCGGATCGAGGACAAGGCGGCGCAGGCGCTCACCGAGCTCTATTCCAATCTGACGCCGTGGCAGAAGACGCTGGTGGCGCGGCATCCGCAGCGGCCGCACTTCACCGATTTCATCGGCGGCCTGATCACCGAATTCACGCCGATGGCCGGCGACCGCAAATTCGCCGACGACGAGGCCCTGGTCGGCGGCTTCGGCCGCTTCCGCGGCGAGAGCATCTGTGTGGTCGGCCAGGAGAAGGGCGCCACCACCGAGAGCCGCATCAAGCACAATTTCGGCATGGCGCGCCCCGAAGGCTACCGCAAGGCGGTGCGCCTGATGGAAATGGCCGACCGGTTCGGCATCCCGGTGCTGTCGATCGTCGATTCCGCCGGCGCCTATCCCGGCATCGGCGCCGAGGAACGCGGCCAGGCCGAGGCGATCGCGCGCTCGACCGACGCCTGCCTGTCGCTCGGTGTGCCCAATGTCGCGATCGTCACCGGCGAAGGCATGTCGGGCGGCGCCATCGCCATCACCACGGCGAACCGCGTCCTGATGATGGAGCATGCGATCTACAGCGTGATCTCGCCGGAGGCGGCATCCTCGATCCTGTGGCGCGACGGCACCAAGGCGCAGGAAGCCGCCAACAGCATGAAGATCACCGCCCAGGACATGCTGCGCTTCGGCGTGATCGACCAGATCCTGAAGGAGCCGTCCGGCGGCGCTCATCGCGACGCGGGCGCGATGATCGCGACCACGGGCGATGCCATCGCCCAGGCGCTCAACGACCTACGAAATCTTGATCCAGACGCGATTCGCAAACAGCGGCGCCAGAAATTCCTCGATATCGGCCGCAAGCTCGGCTGAGGCGCCCCAACCGCCCGATTTTTCGTCCAAATCGACCAATTTTGCCGTAATTGGGCCCCGAGCCGGGTCTTTAACATTCCTTGAACCATGCCTGCTACCGTGAGGGCTGTCCGCCCCGGTTCAGGTTGCGAGCAGGGGTCGTCGAAGGCTAATATTTTACACAATGGCTTCAGGGCATATTCGCCGTGTTGGGGTCGCGAAAATCGCCCGGTGGGTGTGGAGCTCGGACTTGACTCATCGCACGCTCGTACGCGCGCTTCTGACCTCGGCGGTCCTCGCCGCAGGCGTCATGCTCGCCGGTTGTGACAGCGACCAGATCTCGCTCGCGCAGAACGCCAAGGCCAACCAGCCGGTCCCGCCAAAGCTCGTCGCTGCCATGACCGAAAAGGACATGGACATGCAGTCGCCGATCCTGGTGCGGCTGTTCAAGCAGGAGGCCGAGCTCGAGGTCTGGAAGCAAAACCGCTCCGGCCAGTTCGCGCTGCTCAAGACCTATCCGATCTGCCGCTGGTCGGGCGACCTCGGTCCGAAGGTCCGCGAAGGCGACCGCCAGGCGCCCGAAGGGTTCTATTCGATCAACCCGAGCCAGATGAACCCGCAATCGGCCTATTACCTGTCGTTCAACACCGGCTATCCCAACGCCTTCGACAAGGCGCTCGGCCGCACCGGCTCGCAGCTGATGGTGCACGGCGATTGCTCCTCGCGCGGCTGCTACGCGATGACGGACGAGCAGATCGCCGAAATCTACTCGCTCGGCCGCGAATCCTTCTTCGGCGGCCAGAAGGCATTCCAGCTGCAGGCCTATCCGTTCCGGATGACGCCGGTGAACATGGCCAAGCACCGCAACAATCCGAACATGCCTTTCTGGAAGATGATCAAGGAAGGCTACGATCATTTCGAGGTGACGAAGCAGGAGCCGAAGGTCGACTTCTGCGAGAAGAAGTACGTGTTCGACGCGGTGAAGGCGCCGGGCGCGACACGCGATCCGGTGTTCGACGCCTCCGCGAAGTGCCCGGCCTATGTGATCCCCGAGGAGATCGCGAGCGCCGTGCACGAGAAGGAGCAGAAGGACGCCGCCGAGACCGCCAAGCTGGTATCCAAGGGCACGCCCGTTGCGCGCCTCAACACCGGCATCGACGGCGGCATGAACGCGATCTTCGCCTCGAAGATTCCGGAAGGAAACACCGGCCTCTCCGAAGGCGGCGACAGCCAGGCGCTGGCCTCGATGTCGCTGGCGCGCGCGCCCGGCACGATCCCCGGTACGGTCAATCCGCCGAAGCCCAATCTCGCGGTCCAGCAGGAAGAGCCGGTCGTGGCGACGACGTCGTCCACCGCATCGTCAGCCGGCATCCGCGTTGCCTCGGCGAACGCGTCCGACAAATCCGCCTCTGACAAATCCGCCTCTGACAAATCCGCCTCTGACAAATCCACCTCTGACAAATCCGAAGGCTTCTTCTCCAGCTTTGCCCGCAAGGTCGGGATCGGCGGCACCGCCGACGCCAGCAAGACGACCGCGCCGGCTCCGGCCGCTGCCGCACCAGCCAAGCCGAAGGTCGCCGAGGCCAAGCCGCAATCGGTGGTTCGCGTCGCCCCCAAGGCTGAGCCGAAGCAGGCCGCCAAGCCCGCGCCGAAGCCGGCAGTGACCACGGCCGCAGCCGCCGCACCGGCCCCGTCGTCGTCGACCCAACTCGCCGGCTCCGCGCCTGTGGTGCAGACCAACTCGTTCGACACCCGCTTCTCGGCGGTGAAGTAGGCGGGGCGCGTCTGCGCGAAGACAGCTCGCTGCCGCTTGTCGCAATGCTGCTGTAGCGCAAACTATTTCCAGCCGTCGTCCCTGCGAAAGCAGGGACCCATAACCGCCGAACTTGATCGTGAATGGGATCGTGGCCCCAGCGTCGCGCAACAACTCTCATTTGGGTAATGGGTCCTGGCTTTCGCCAGGACGACATTGAGTGTGTGGCGCGGTCTGTGAGTCACACCACAACGTTCTCGCGACATGATTTGTCCGAGCTTTGCTCTTCGTTCCGCCCTCTCCGTTGGCAGAGCGCGCAGGGAGGCCGGGCGCCGATCGCACTCAAGGCGCCGCACCGCCAGCTCGCGGCTTCAAACGCCACGCTCCGTCACGTCGCATGCGCGTTGGCAGGCGACGGGTTACATTCCGTGGCTTTCGAAAACCTTCTTGCAGCTTCGGCTCAGGCTGGCCCGCTTCATCTGGAGACAGCTCTGCACGGCGCCGTCATTGCCGAGGTCCTTCCGGCAGAAGCGCTGTGCATCGCGCGTGCACGCGCTCTGTTCCGATGGCGTACCGGAATGCTGCGCCAACGCGGCACCGCTGCTCATCACGGCAGCAGCAACAAGAGCTGCAATCGAAATATAGCGCATTGTGACTTCCTCCCGCGGCCTAACGGGCAGCCGGGGCGCTTCGTTCCTTTGGGAACCCGGATTCCACCCTACTTCGGCCGCGGGTCCTCAAGCCCCTTGCCGGGATCTTCCAGATGTCCGGTGCGCGCGAGGTCGACGGCGGCGCCGAGCGCCTGCGCGACATTGCGCACCTGTTCCTGGAAGGCCTTGTCTTCGTCGAGATCGCGATGCGACGTCGCATAGGGCTTCATGTAGCCGACATAGCCATCGATCTCGGCCCTGCCGCCGGCCGAGATCAGCTCCATGTCGGTGAGCCAATCCGCAAGAAAGCGGCGGCATGTTTCCGCACCGACGCTGTCGCCGTGGACCACGATCCCGAAATGCCGGCCGCGCAAATGCTTGGGGTATGGCCAGCCCTTGAGTTCGAGCGCCTTGGCTTTGCTCGCGGTCTTGCCGTGGGTCGAGGTCGGATCGGGATTGCCGCCATCGGCGCAGACCAGGCGATCGATCATCGCCTTGAGCCCGGTCGGCGTCTGGTACCAGTTGACCGGCGAGATGATCATGATGCCGTGTGCGCGCACCCAGAGCGGATAGATCTCGTTCATCCAGTCGTCGGTTTGCCCGAGCGAGTAGTTTGGATAGCAGCTGCACGGCCAGTGGCAGAGCGCCATCGAGGTCGACACGCAGGACTTGCAGGGGTGAATCTCCCTGCCGAACTCGGACGTCAGCCGCGACAGATCGAGCACATCGACCGCGAGGCCCATCTCGCGGAAGGCGGCCTCGGCGATCTCGACCATGCGCCAGCTTTTGGACATCTCGCCGGGACACGTATGTTCGCTGCGCGAGGAGCCGTTGATCAGCAGGATATGCGGCGCTTCGTTTGGATCGTCGTGCCTGCGTTGCGCTTCATCGATGGCATCGCGCGCGGACAGCCAATCGACCGCGAGATCATAGTCGGGATCGGCAAAACCGGGGCCGGCCTTGCGGGTAACCGGCGCCTTGCGCGAATGACGATAGGCGTCCCAGGCGCCGGCGATGATCGTCGCAAGCTCCGTCTGCATGGATTGAAAGACCGGATCGGCAAATCGCTTGCGGTAGCGCCGTTCGAATTCATCGCGCGAAAGCTTGACCGGCGGCATCCCCTTGCGAACGTCCGGCTCCGTCATCGACACCTCTCCCTGCCTACAATCCATCGCCCGCCCTCCCCATTGGCGCGCGAAGCCTCGGGATAAGCCTCGGGATTGAGCCTTGGGATCGGGTCGAGACGGGCAAGAGTTCAAGAGCATCGATCTGCATTTGGTTCCTTGCACGCCGATTAGGACCCATGCCGCGCCTGGTGCGTTGGATGGGAACCTGACCATGGATACGACAACCCGAGTTCGCGCACGCCGCCAGCGAGGCGCCCCCTTCCCGATCACCATTCGCCCGACCGCGGCGGACGCCATGATCGCGCGTGCGATCGCCCGCAACACCGCACCTGCGCCGGAAGAGATCGCCCGCACACTGACCTGGGGCGCTGACGAAAAGGTCCTGCTTGCGCTCGCCGCCGCAGGCTGGCTCGCCTCGCGCGGGCGCGGTGCCTCGCTCGAGCGCGCCGGCAATCACGCGCTGCTGGTGACGGTCGCAGCATCGCTGCTGCCGCATGGCCTGAAGTTGCTGTTCAACCAGACTCGCCCGGATCGCCTGACCGTGGCCGGCCATGCCAACGGCATCCCGATCTCTGGCAAGCGCGACGACGCCTTCCCATCCGGCCACGCGCTGCATATGGGCGCGCTGGCGTCGGCGGCAGCGACATTGCCCGCCGGCGCGCGCCGCCCAATCCAGGCACTCGCGGTCGGCCTCTCGCTGACGCGCATTATGGTTCTCGCACACTGGACGAGCGACGTGATCGCGGGATTCGGGCTCGGAGCACTTCTCGAGCGGCTGCTGCGATTGTGGACCGGCTATCCCGGTGACGATCCACCGCGGGGCAAGGCGCGATGAGCGAATATGTCATCCGCTTTCTCGTGGGCGGGGCCGTGGTGTCGGCCTTCGCGATGCTGGGTGACGTGCTGCGTCCGAAGAGCTTCGCCGGGCTGTTCGGCGCGGCGCCGTCGGTTGCGCTCGCCACCCTCGGCATCGCCGTGTACCAGCACGGCACCGACTATGCCGGCCTGCAGAGCCGCGCGATGATGGCTGGCGCCGTTGCGCTTGCCATCTATAGCTTCGTGGTCTGCCAATTGCTGATTCGCGCGAGGCTCCGCGCTGCCCCCGCCACCTTGCTGGCGCTTGTCGTCTGGCTCGCGATCGTCTTCGGCTTGCTGGGCGTTGCCGGAGGACAGGCATGACACCGGTCCGCGTCTCACTGTCCTCGCTCAGGGAAAGCCGGTGGACCGAATATCTGATCCGCTTCGTGCTCGGTGGCGGCGCCACCGTCCTGACCGGACTGATCAGCAGCACGTGCGGCGCCTATGTCGGCGGCGCCTTTCTTGCACTCCCCGCCATCTTCTGCGCCAGCGCGACCTTGATCGAGAAGCATGAAATCCGCCGCAAGCGGAACGCCGGCCTCGATGGCACGTGGCGCGGGCAGCAGGCCGCGGCGCTCGATGCGGCGGGCGCTGCGCTCGGCGCGGTCGGCATGCTGGCATTCGCCGTCGTCTTCGCGCTGACGGTGGGCCGCAGCGTCCCGGCCGCCTTCATCGCGGCATCGCTGGCCTGGCTGATCTGCTCGGTCGCGGCCTGGTATGTGCGTCGCGAGATGCGATCGGCACGGCGGACGCGGACGCCGGGAGACGGCGTGATCGGCCGCAAGGCCGACCGCCTGCCGCATTGAAGCCTGCTACGGCGCCAGATAGCGCAGCAGTTCCGGATCGCTCCGCACCTCGCTGGCGCCGCCCTGCAGCGCGACGCGGCCGCGGTCCAGCACATAGGCATAGTCGGCGACGCGCAGCGCGAGGTCGAGATGCTGCTCGACGATCACGACCGAGATGCTTTTGGCGAGCTCGATCAGCCGTTCGGTGATCTCCTCGATCACGCCGATCCAGACGCCTTCGGTCGGCTCGTCCAGCAGCAGCAGCTTTGGATTGCCGAGCATGGCGCGGCCGATCGCCAGCATCTTGCGCTCGCCGCCGGACAGCGTGCCGGCCGGCTGGTCGAGCCGCTGGCCGAGTTTCGGAAAGATGGCCAGCACGCGATCGACGGCGCTGGCATCGGAATTGAACAGCGAGCCGACGGCGAGGTTGTCGCGCACCGACAGGCGGGCGAACACCGAATGCTCCTGCGGCACATAGCCGATGCCGGAGCGCACCCGCTCCTCGGTGCGGCGGCGGGTGATGTCGCGGCCGTCGAAGAACAACTCGCCCTGCGAGCTCGTGAGCTCGCCGACGATGGTCTTCATCAGCGTGGTCTTGCCGGCGCCGTTGCGGCCGAGCACGGCGACGCCGCCGCGCCAGGGGATGCCGATGTTGACATCGAACAGGACCTGGCTGCGGCCATAACCGGCATCGAGATGCCGGATATCGAGGAAGGTTTGCTCAGGCACGGCGAAGATAGATCTCCTGGACGCTTTTGTTGGCCTGGATTTCCGCGACCGTTCCCGAGGCCAGCACCTTGCCCTGGTCGAGCACGGTTAGGCGGTCGCAGATGTCGCGGATGAAATCGAGGTCGTGTTCGACGATGACGAGCGAGCAATGCTGCTTGATCGGCTGCAACAGCTCGCCGGTGACGCGGCGCTCCTCGAGGCTCATGCCGCCGGTCGGCTCGTCCAGCAGCAACAGCCGCGGCTTGCCGGCGAGCGCCATCGCGATCTCGAGCCATTGCTGCTGGCCGTGCGACAGCGCCGCGGCGGCATCATGCGCGCGATCGGCGAGCCGGAACTGGGTCAGCATCGTCATCACCTGATCGTGCAGCTTCTTGCGGGTGCGCGACAGCACGAGGTCGAACAGCGAGCAGTGCGCCTGCAGCGCCAGCAGGATGTTGTCATACAGCGTCAGCGTCGGCAGCACCGAGGTGATCTGGAACTTCAGGCTCATGCCGGCGCGGGCGCGCTCGGTCGGCGTGAACGCCGTGATGTCAGTGTTGATGAAGCTGACCTTGCCGGTGGTCGGCACCTCGGCGCCGGCGACGCATTTCATCAGCGTGCTCTTGCCCGAGCCGTTCGGGCCGATCAGGCCGTGGAACTCGTTCTCGCCGACGGTCAGCGCCGCACCGTCGAGCGCGGTCAGCTTGCCGAACACTTTGCTGATGCCTTGCGCCTCAAGGAGCGGCATTGCCGGTCTCCTTCGGGGCTTTGCCGAAACTGCCGACCCGCTCGCGCTCGCCGAGCACGAAGGAGATCAGCCCGAGCGGCCGGAACATGATGACGAGCAGCAGCAGCACGCCGAGGATGATCGGCCAGACGTCGCGGTAATTGTCCGACAGCCAGAAGCTGACGCCCTCGATGATCACGGTGCCGATCACGGCGCCGATCAACGTGCCGGAGCCGCCGAACAGGACGTAGAGCACAACCTGGGTCGAGAACACGACGCCCAGCATGTTGGGCCAGACGAAGCCCTCGTGGAAGGCATAGAGGCTGCCGGCGAGACCGGCGATGGTGCCGCCGACCGCGAAGATGATCGCCTTCAGATGCTGCGCCTTGTAGCCGAAGAAGGCGATGCGCTGCTCGTTCTCGCGCAGGCCGGCGAGCGCGAGGCCGAATTGCGAGCGGACCAGGAAGCGGCAGAGCAGATAGACGACCACGAGGATGCCGAGCACCATGTAGTAGTAGATCGGCCCCTCCTCGAACTCGTAGCTGCCGAGGGTGAGCGGCGGGATCGACGGGATGCCGTTCTGGCCGCCGAGATAGTACCAGCCGCGCGCCAGCCGGTCCGCGGCATAGGAGCCGGTGAGGGTGCCGAGCGAGACGAAGATCACGCTCGAGGGATAACGCCCGAGCAGCAGGAAGCCGCCGAGCAGCAGCGACGCGGTGAGCCCGATCAGCGTGCCGGCGGGCAGGATCAGGAGGATCGAGGTGACGTTGAGATCGCGCGCCATCAGTGCCACGCCGTAGCCGGCGGCGCCGAAGAACAGCGCCTGGCCGAAGCTCATGATGCCGGCATAGCCCCACACCAGGTCGAACGACAGCGCGAATAGCGCGAGGATCACCACGCGGGTGGCGAACACCGTGAGATAATCCTGCAGCACCCATGGCAGGACCAGTGCGATCAGCAGCACCAGCCCCTCCACGATCGGCAGGATCTTCCATCCTGCCGATGTCCGTCCCGCCGGCGCGCTTGCGGCCGGTGTACCCTTGCCCGTCACGACATCTGGTTCCTCACCGACGCGTGCGACAGCCTCTCTTGCTCCAACCATGGATCGCTCAGCATTCCTTGGGATCAACGAGACCGTCGCTGCGCGCGACGATCTCATAGTTCCCGCCTTTGGCAACAGCGGTGTACATCTTCATCTTGCAGTGACGCTTGCCCGGCACCATCTCCGCCGGTCCGCCCGGCCCTTCGGCGATCTTGGCGTGGTCGAGCGCGGCCGCAACGGAGTCGCGGTCGACCTTGCCGGCCTCCTTGACCGCCGCCTCCCACAGCTTGAGGCCGCGATAGGTTCCGGTGGCGGCGCTGCCGGCCGCGAACAGGAAGTTGCCGGGGAAATCCTTCTCATAGGCTGCCTGGAGCTTGGCGTCGAACGGATCCTCCTTGGTCAGCACCTTGAAATAGTCGAGGCAGCTCGCAAGGCCCTCGATCTCGTTGGCCTGATTGATGTTGAGCGTGTTCTCGTCATAGTAGACGCAGGCGAGCCGCCCGCCGTTCTTGAGGAAGCCGGCTTCATAGAGCTGCTTGAAGAACGGGCCGACGCCGGGCGGGATCACGGTGTTGAAGACGACGTCGACCTTGTTGGAGATGACGCGGTTGACGGTGGCCGAGAAATCGACCTGGTCGAGCGGGTAGTATTCCTCGAACACCACCTCGCCGCCGTTCGACTCGATCACCTTGCGGGCGTAGACGTTGAGCGTGTGCGGCCAGACATAGTTGGCGCTCGGCAGCGCGAACTTCTTGCCGCCGTTCTTGATCAGCCAGGGAATGAAGGTGTCGCATTGCTGCGCCGGGGTCGGTCCGGTGCAGAACAGATAGGGCGTGCACTCCTTGCCCTCGTAGAGCTGCGGATAGATGTAGAGCGTCTTGCCGCGCGCCACGATCGGATCCTTGATCGCGTTGCGCATCGACGAGGTGATGCCGCCCAGCACCATGTCGACCTTGTCGCGCTGGATCAGCTTGCGGACATTGCCGACCGCGACCGATTCGTTCGAGGCGGTGTCCTCGATATAGAGCTCGAGCGGCCGGCCGAGCAGGCCGCCGGCGGCGTTGATCTCCTTGATCACCATCTTGGCGACGTTGGCGTCGGCGTTGCCGGCATAGGCGATCGGGCCGGTCAGGTCGGTCGCGATACCGACCTTGATCGGTCCCTCGGCGGCGTTGGCCCAGTCGGGCCTGACCACCCAACTGCCGACCCCGGTCGCGAGCGCGCCGGTCGCGAACGCGAAATTGCTCATGAAGCGGCGGCGCGTGAGATTGGTGCGATCGAACATCTGACTAAACCCCTTTTCCCGATATGAGGCCCTGCGGGCGGAATTTGATGAAGGCAATGGCGAGCACGAAGACCAGGACGTCGGCGACGACAGGGGACATCACCCATGGCAGCGCCGCGCTGAGCGTGCCGATCACACCGGCGCCGGCGACCGGACCGATGAAGGAGCCGACCCCACCAACCATCACGGCGACGAAGCCCTGGATCAGGAAGCGGATGCCGAGATCGGCGAACAGGCTGAACACCGGCACGATCAGCGCGCCGGCAAGCCCGGCCAGCGCCGCGCCGAACGCGAAGGTCGCCCCGTAGATCAGCGGCGTCGAGATGCCCGACGCGCGCGCCAGCGCCGGATTCTCCAGCGTGGCGCGGACCCGAAGCCCGAACGAGGTGCGCGCCAGCAAGAGATAGCAGCCACCCATCACCAAGAGCGTGATCACGATGATGGTGAAGCGCCAGGCCGAGATGTGGACGGAGCCGAGGTCGATCGAACCGCCGATCGGCTCCGGCACCGTGAGGTAGAAGCCGCCGATCAGGCCGCGCACGCTCTCGCGGATGATCAGGCCGAGCGCATAGGTGCCGAGCATCGCCACGATCGGCGCGGCGTAGAACCGCCTGATGATCAGCGCCTCCAGCACGAAGCCGATCGCGCCGACCACGAAGGGCGCCGCGACCATGCCGGCCCAGACCGGCGCGCCGTGGGCGTAGGCCAGATAGGTCACATAGGCCCCGAGCAGGACGAACTCGCCCTGCGCGAAGTTGAAGATGCCCATCATGCTGGCGATGATGCCGAGCCCGAGCACCACCAGCACGATGATCGCGCCGAAGCTCACGATCTCGAACGCCGCGGCAAAAGTGCTAGCCATGGCGCTCGATCCATCCAGCCTGGGTCTGCAACAAGCGGCGCCTCACATCTTCTTCCAGTCGCCGGCCTGCTCGAAGGCGTGCGCGGCGCGGTAGATGGTGGATTCCTCGAACATCCGGCCGACCAGCATCAACCCGATCGGCAGGCCGTCGACCATGCCGCAGGGCAGCGACATCGCCGGGTGATGGGTGATGTCGAACGGCGCGGTGTTGGTGATCATCTCGAGCGCGCGGGCGACATATTCCTCGCGGCTGGCATTGGCCGCCGGCAGCGCCGGCGCCTTCATCGGCGTGGTCGGAAGCAGCAGCAGGTCATAGTCCTTGAACGCCTTGTCATAGGCCGCGGTGAGGCGGCGCGAGATGTTGAGCGCCTTGCCGTAGAACCGCGGACCGAAGCTGTTGTTGATGTAGGTGCCGAGCATCATGAACAGCTTGGTGGTCTCCGACAGCGAATCCGCCTGGCGGCGCCAGCCGCGATGGAAATCCATCAGCGAGGTCGAATAGAGGTCGGGCCGGCTGAGGCCGTAGCCGTCGCCGAACATCATGGTCTGGGTCAGGCCTTCGGTGCCGATCGGGGTCCAGATCGCGGGGCCGACCATGTGCATCGGGATCGACACGGTGTCGACCGACGCACCGAGGTCCTTGAAGCGCTTGGCCGCCTCGCGAACGCTTTCATTGACCGCGGCTTCCGCGGTCGGCTGCTCGAAGCCTTCCTTGAGGATGCCGATCTTCATGCCCTTGACGCCCTTGCCCAGCGCCTTGGTGTAATCCTCGACCTTGGGCGCCTTGATGCGCGGATCGTAGCCGTCGTCGCCGGCGATCACTTCGAGCAGCAGCGCGTTGTCCTCCACCGTCGCGGTCATCGGTCCGGTGTGGTCGACGAAGATCTCGATCGGCATGATGCCGGTATAGGGCACGAGGCCCCAGGTCGGCTTCATGCCGTAGGTGCCGCAGAACGAGGACGGCATGCGGATCGAGCCGCCCTGGTCGCCGCCGATCGCCATGTCGACCTCGCCGAGCGCGACCACGACGCCGGAGCCCGACGACGAGCCGCCGGCCGAATAGCCCATCTTGTGCGGATTGTGCACCGCTCCGTAAGAGTTGGTGTGGCTGCCGCCGGACAGGCAGAAGTGCTCGCAATGGGTCTTGCCGGCGATCTCGGCGCCGGCATCGAGCATCCGCGTGACGATGGTGGCGTCGAAATCGGGGATATAGCCTTCCAGCGTCGACGAGCCGTTCGTCATCGGCACGCCGGCCAGCATGATGTTGTCCTTCAGCGCCACCGTCTTGCCCTTGAGCTTGCCGGACGCCGCGCCCTTCACGGTCGACTTGTAGTACCAGGCGTTGCGCGGGTTCTCCTCTGGCGCCGGGCGATAGCCGGGCGTGCGCGGATATTTCACCGCAGGCAGCTCGTCCGGCATCGCGGCGATCACGTTGTAGGCGTCGATCGAGCCCTGCATCAGGCCGCGGAACGAGGCCACATCCTCATCGGTCAGTGACAGGCCGCACTGCTCGGCGACGGCACGAAGTTGCGTTGGCGTGGGAAGGACGACGGTCACGGCGCTCTCCTGATAGTTTTGATCTTTGGATTTGATCCCTCGACGCAGGGCGCAGCGGCGCGTTGCCCGCGCGAACCGCTCACCCCGTTGCTGTATTGAAAACGGAAATATTTTCCTTTTCAAGTATTATTTCGCAAGACCTTCCGGCGACGCTGTCGCACTGCTCAGATCGGCTTGATCACCCTGAAGTCGAGACCGTCGGCTTCGGCGAGATACATCGGCATCCTGGCATGGCCGCTGCGCACCGTGACCGGACCGCGCGGGCCGCGATAGACGAGGTTGTCCGCCGCCGCGAGCAGCGGCCGCATGTCCAGCGTGCCGGCGCGCTTGGCGGCGGCCTCGAGCAGGCAGAACCCTTCATAGGCGGACTCGCTGCACGAGCCGACCGGCGGCGCGAACGCACCGAACATCGCGCGATAGCGATCCCTGAAATCGTCGCCGGCCTGCGAGCCGACGGAGGGGAAATAGCCGGAGGCGCAGTACAGGTTCTCGGTCTTGTCGGCGCCGATGCCGAGCAGCGCCGTCTCGTCGAAACAGCCGGCAAAGCGCAGCGTGGTGGCGGCAAGGCCGGCATCGGCGAAGGCGCGGTTGAAGGTCACGCTATCGGTGCCGATCAGCGAGATCAGCACGACATCGGGTTTCGCGGCGCGGATGCGTTCCAACTGCGCCTCGTGATTATCCTCGCCGACCGGCACGAACTCCTCGCCGACCACAAGACCGCCGGTCTCCTTGATGTAACGCTTCACCGCGCGGTGCGACTGCCATGGCCAGACATAGTCGCTGCCGATCAGGTACCAGCGCGAGGCGCGCTTCGCCTCGGCCAGCCAGTGGATCGACGGCCGGTTCTGCCAGCGCGGCGTCTCGCCGATCGCGATGACGCCGGGCGTCCGCTCGCCGCCCTCATAGACCGGCGTGTAGATGTAGGGGATCTTGCTGCGGGTGATCAGGCCACGCAACGCGACGCGCACCGCGCTCGTGTGCATGCCCATGATGAGATCGACGTCGTCGGACGCGATCGCCTGCTCGGCGCGGTCGAGTACGTCCTCGATCGGTCCGCCGGCGTCATAGACCGAGAACTCGACCTCGCGGCCGAGGATGCCGCCGCGCCGGTTGATGTCGGCGACGGCGAGCTGTGCGCTCGAGGTCGCGGCCGGTCCCCACATCCCGGGCGAACCGGTGCAGCAGACGAAGCCGGCGATCCGCAGCCGGCTGCGCGCACCGCGCGGACCGAAACCGTCCCGATCCATCGGAGAAAACACCCGATCGGACCGCGCCGACGTCAGGTTCCGGAACAGCAGGGAAGGCGGGCATGGAAGGCCGCCATACCTGTTGCTCAAGGTTCGGGCCATGACGTAGGGCGTCGAATGCACACCTGCTCCTGTCTGGCACCGGCAAGCCGCGCGGCGAGCGCGGCATCGCCCGGTCCATCTAGATCGTCCTGATCACATTGAAGTCGAGACCGTCGGCCTCGGCAAGATAGATCGGCATCTCAGCGCGGCCGTCGCGAAGGGTGACGGTGCCGCGGGCGCCGCTGTAGACGAGGTTGTGCGCTGCGGCGGACAGCGGTCCGATCGACAGCGAGCGCGCCTGGTTGGCCGCCGCTTCGAGAAAGCGCATCCCCTCATAGTTCGACTGCCCGACCGAGCCGATCGGCGGCGCATGCGCCCCGAACATCGCGCGGTAGCCGGTCCGGAAGTCGTCATTGGCGCGCGAATCGATGCAGCCGAAATAGCCGGAGGCGCAGAACAGGTTTTGGGTCGAGTCCGGGCCGATGCCGAGCATCACGGTCTCGTCCATCGCGCCGGCGTAACGTAGCGTGGTCGCGGCAAGCCCGGCCTCGGCGAAGGCGCGGTTGAAGGTGATGCTGTCGGTGCCGATCAGGGTGATCAGCACGACATCGGGCCGTGCTGCGCGAATCCGCGCCAGATGCGGCTCGTGATTGTCCTCGCCGAGCGGGACGAATTCCTCGCCGACGACATGGCCGCCGGCCTCCTTGATGTAGCGCTTCACCGCGCGATGCGACTGCCAGGGCCAGACATAATCGCTGCCGATCAGATACCAGCGCTGCGCCTTCTTGACCTCGGTGAGCCAGTGGATCGCCGGCCGGCTTTCCGCGCGCGGCGTCTCGCCGATCGCCATCACCCCGGGCGTCCGCTCGCCGCCCTCATAGACCGGCGTGTAGACATAGGGGATGCGGCCGGCCGTGACCTTGCGCAGCGCGAGCCGCACCGCCGAGATATGCGAGCCCATGATCACGTCGATCTCGTCGAAGGCGATCGCCCGCTCGGCGCGGCGCACCACCTCCTCGATCGGGCCGCCGGCGTCGTACATCGACAATTCGACCTCGCGGCCGCGGATGCCGCCGCGGCGGTTGATCTCGGCGACCGCGAGCATGACGCTGTTGGCGGAGATCGGCCCCCAGATCCCGGGCGCGCCGGAGAAGGTGATGAAATTGCCGATTCGAAGCTTGCTGTCGGTGCCGCGACGGCGCGACGAGCCGGGCTTGAGGGTCAAAGCGAGATCGGCCGCGCAGGACGACGGATTTCGAAACAGCAGCGGCGGCGGGACGGGCATGCCGCCATACGCCTGGAAAGAGACCGTCGAGAGCACGCCAACTCCTGTCTGGGAAGCAGTACGCAACGCAGCCAGCGGGCGGTCGCGGCATCCGCCCCTTGGTTGGGGGAATATCCTAGGTGAAAATATTGAATATTCAACAATTGAAGTGCATATAGAAACGGCATGAGTTGCCGGACATTCATTCACCGGGTCAGGAACCAGGTCTCACGCCGTGGCTAAACCGCCGAAAGAAAATTCCCCGATCACCGAACATCTCGCCTACCTGCTGGCGCAAGCCAACCGGGAGATCAACCGGCAGTTGGAGACGCGGCTCGCCAAGGAAGGCGTGCCGGTCGAGCAGTGGCGCATCCTGAAAGTGCTGTCCGACGGCAACGGCCACTCGATGGGCGAGCTTGCCGATGCTGTGCTGCTCAACCATCCGACGCTGACCAAGATGATCGACCGCATGGTGTCGGACGCCCTGGTCTATCGCGTCCAGGATCCCAAGGATCGCCGCAAGGTGCTGATGTTCGTCTCCGACCGCGGCAAAGCGCTGTGCCGGCGGCTCAACTCGCTCGCGGTGAGCCAGGAAGAGCACATCGTCGAGAGCTATGGCGACAAGTCGACCACTGAACTCAAGCGCCTGCTGGAAAGCCTGATCGGCAGCGCCAATTAAGGCCGCGCCGGCCCGGCGCGCCCCTGCCGAAACCATCGAAAAAAGACCGGCAGGAAATGTCGGGATGCGGCGGTTTGGTGCGTCCTTGGGGCGCGCCCTGCGGCGCAGCCTTCGCGTGCCGTCGCGCAGGTCCACCCGATCACTCGCTAGTGAGGATTTCCCGTCATGACTTCGATCACGCCGTTCCTCTGGCTCGACAACAACGTCCGCGACGCGGTCGCCTTCTACCAATCGGTGTTTCCGAACGCCAAGATCGAGACCGTCAGCGATTTCATGGCGAGCTTCGAACTCGAGGGGCAGCGGTTCCACGCGCTCAATGGCGGGCCGCAGCACAAGTTCAACGAGGCGGTGTCGTTCTTCCTGAGCGTCGAGACCCAGGAGCAGGTGGACTACTTCTGGGAAAAGCTCACCGACGGCGGCCAGGAATCGCGCTGCGGCTGGCTCAAGGACCGCTTCGGCCTGTCCTGGCAGGTGATCCCGACCGCGCTCGGCCGCTATCTCAGCGCCCCCGATCGCAAGGCAGCCGACCGCGCGATGCAGGCGATGCTGAAGATGCAGAAGATCGTGATCGCCGATCTCGACAAGGCCTTCGCCGGCTGAGAGCGATGCGGCTCGACGGGCGCGGGCCAGTCGCCCGCCGCCTCAGCGCGCGCGGCGGCTACGCGTACCGGCCGTGGCAGTGCTTGTACTTCTTGCCAGACCCGCAGGGGCAGTCCTCGTTGCGGCCGACCTTGCCCCAGCTCGCCGGATCGTTCGGATCGCGGTCGGTGGCAATCATCCCCGGCGCCAGCGAGGCCTGGGCGTAGGTCGCCTCGGTCAGGCGGGCCTGCGCGAACTCGTCCTCGCCGGTGTTGGGATCGAGCTTGTGCGCTTCCATCAGCGGCAGCGGCTCCGGCGGCTCCTCCGGCGGCACGATCTCGACCCGCATCAGCTGCGCGGTGACGGCCTCGCGCAGATGCGCGCTCATCTCCTGGAACAGGTTGAAGGCCTCGGTCTTGTACTCCTGCAACGGATCGCGCTGGCCATAGCCGCGCAGGCCAATCACCTGGCGCAAATGGTCGAGCATGATCAGGTGCTCGCGCCAGAGATGGTCCAGCGTCTGCAGCAGGATGGTCTTCTCGACGTAACGCATCACGTCGGGACCCCATTGCGCGACCTTGGCGGCCATGCGCTCGTCGACATGGGTCTCGATGCGCGTCAGCAACTCCTCGTCGGCGATGCCCTCTTCCTTGGCCCATTCGTCGACCGGCAGATCGACATCGAGCACGCGCTTCAGCTCGTCCTTGAGGCCGGCGGTGTCCCACTGCTCGGCATAGGCGTGCTCGGGAATGTATTTGGCGACCACGTCCTCGACAAAGGCATGGCGCATGTCGGTCACGGTCTCGACCACGCTGTCGTCCTTCATCAGGTCGACGCGCTGGTCGAAGATCACCTTGCGCTGGTCGTTCTGGACGTTGTCGAACTTCAAGAGGTTCTTGCGGATGTCGAAGTTGCGCGCCTCGACCTTCTGCTGCGCCTTCTCGAGCGCCTTGTTGATCCAGGGATGGATGATCGCTTCGCCTTCCTGTAGGCCTAGCCGCTGCAGCATGCTGTCGAGCCGGTCGGAGCCGAAGATGCGCATCAGGTCGTCTTCCAGCGACAGGAAGAACTTCGAGCGGCCGGGGTCGCCCTGACGGCCGGAACGGCCGCGCAGCTGGTTGTCGATGCGGCGGGATTCGTGACGCTCGGAGCCGATGATGTAGAGGCCGCCCGGCTTCTTCACGGTTTTCGCGGGCTTGTTGCCCTTGGCGGGCTCGACCTCGAAATCCTCTTCCGCCTTCAGCACGATCTCGCGGAAGCGCTCGATGTCGGCCTTGATCTGCTCGATCTTCTTGGCCTTCTCGGCTTCATCGGTGATCCCGGCGGTCTCCTGCTGGATCCGCATCTCGAGCGAGCCGCCGAGCTTGATGTCGGTGCCGCGGCCGGCCATGTTGGTCGCGATCGTGATCGCGCCCGGCACGCCGGCTTCCGCGACGATATAGGCTTCCTGCTCGTGGAAGCGCGCGTTCAGCACCGCGAACAGCTTTGCCGGCTTGCCGGCGCGCGCGGCGGCATAGAGCTTCTCCATGCCGGATTCGGACGTGAAGTCGATCTGCTTGTAGCCGTGCTTCTTCAGGTACTCGGCCAGCACTTCCGACTTCTCGATCGACGCCGTGCCGACCAGCACCGGCTGCAGCCGCTTGTTGGCGCGCTCGATCTCGGCAAGGATCGCGGCGTATTTCTCGTTCTGGGTGCGGTAGACCTCGTCGTCCTCGTCGAGGCGCGCCACCGGCAGGTTGGTCGGGATCTCCACGACCTCGAGCTTGTAGATGTCGAACAGTTCGTCGGCTTCGGTCAGCGCCGTGCCGGTCATGCCGGACAGCTTCTGGTACATCCGGAAATAGTTCTGGAAGGTGATCGAGGCCAGCGTCTGGTTCTCGGGCTGGACCGTGACGTGCTCCTTGGCTTCCAGCGCCTGGTGCAGGCCTTCCGAATAGCGGCGGCCCTGCATCATGCGGCCGGTGAACTCGTCGATGATGACGACCTCGTCGTCGCGGACGATGTAGTCCTTGTCGCGCGTGAACAGCGTGTGCGCGCGCAGCGCCTGGTTGACGTGATGCACGACGGAGACGTTCTCGACGTCGTACAGCGAGTCGCCCTTGAGCTGGCCGGCGTCGCGCAGCAGGTTCTCCAGCTTCTCCATGCCGGCTTCGGTCAGCGTCACCGTGCGCTGCTTCTCGTCGACCTCGTAGTCGTCCTTCTTGGCGAGATTCGGCATGAAGGTGTCGATGGTGTTGTAGAAATCCGAGCGGTCGTCGAGCGGGCCGGAGATGATCAGCGGCGTGCGCGCCTCGTCGATCAGGATCGAGTCCACCTCGTCGACGATCGCGTAATAGTGCTCGCGCTGGACCATGTCCTCCAGGCGGTACTTCATGTTGTCGCGCAGATAGTCGAAGCCGTATTCGTTGTTGGTGCCGTAGGTGATGTCGCAGGCATAGGCAGCCTTGCGCTCGGCGTCGTCGAGGCCGTGCACGATCACGCCGGTGGTCAGCCCCAGGAAGGCGTAGATCTGGCCCATCCAGCCGGAGTCGCGGCGGGCGAGGTAGTCGTTGACGGTGACGACGTGGACGCCCTTGCCGGCGAGCGCGTTCAGGTAGACCGCGAGCGTCGCGACCAGCGTCTTGCCTTCGCCGGTTTTCATCTCGGCGATGTCGCCCTCGTGCAGCACCATGCCGCCGATCAGCTGAACGTCGAAATGGCGCTGGCCGAGCGTCCGCTTGGCGGCCTCGCGCACCGTGGCGAAGGCCGGAACCAGGATGTCGTCCAGCGTCTTGCCGCTGGCGAGCTGCTGCTTGAATTCGGCGGTGCGGGCCTTGAGCTGATCGTCCGTCAGGTTGACGAGCTCGGGCTCCAGCGCGTTGATGGCGTTGACGCGGGACTGATACCCCTTGACCCGACGGTCGTTGGCGGAGCCGAAAAACTTGCGGGCGAGCGCGCCGATCATGCGAAATTCCTGTTCTTCGGTCTCGAGTTCGGTCTTCGTTCGGTGTTGGAATTCAACTTGGAATTCAGTCTTGGATTACAGCCTGAGATGGTCCGCCGGATAGCCTATCAACTCAACGTGACGCGCTACGGTTCGAGCCCCGGCCCGGGGGCTCCTCCGCCGATTGAGTGGGAAACAGGCCATCCTGGGTTCAACGGCGAAAAACGCAGCAAAATAAGCGCTCTCGCCGCCGACGCGGTTGGCCAGAGATATGGCCCGGTCGGGGGGTTGTCAACGCTGGCAAGATGTCAAGGAATTCATCATTTTGACAAGACTTTCGCGTTGCCAATGTAACACGATTGGGCGAGTGTCCGCCCCGCTCGAGCTTCCCCCCTTTGAGACAAGGATTTTGCATGACCACCTCGCCCCCGGAAACCAAAACCGGCCTGCGCCTCGGCCTCGCCACCCTGGCCGCGACGGGCTGTCTTGTCGCAGTGCTGGCTGCCGGCCTCCCGGTCCGGGCCGCGGAATCCGATCCGGTGCTGGCGAAGGTCAACGGCTCGGAGATCCACGCCAGCGACGTGGCGCTCGCCGAGGAGGAACTCGGCCAGAGCCTGCAGCAGATGGACCCCTCGACCCGCAAGGACAACGTGCTGTCCTTCCTGATCGACATGAAGATCGTGTCCAAGGCCGCCGAGGACAAGAAGATCGAGAACAATGACGACTTCAAGAAGCGGCTCGCCTTCACCCGCAACCGCCTGTTGATGGACAGCCTGCTTGCCAGCGAGGGCAAGGCCGCGACCACCGACGACGCCATGAAGAAGGTCTATGAGGAGGCCGCCAAGCAGATCACCGGCGAGCAGGAGGTGCGCGCCCGCCACATCCTGGTCGAGACCGAGGACGAGGCCAAGGCGATCAAGGCCGAGCTCGACAAGGGCGCCGACTTCGGCGAGCTCGCCAAGAAGAAGTCCAAGGACCCCGGCGCCTCCGACGGCGGCGACCTCGGCTTCTTCACCAAGGAGCAGATGGTGCCGGAATTCTCCGCGGTCGCCTTCTCGCTCGAGCCGGGCAAGATCTCCGATCCGGTCAAGTCGCAGTTCGGCTGGCACATCATCAAGGTCGAGGAAAAGCGCAACCGCAAGGCGCCCGACTTCGAGCAGGTGAAGGCCCAGATCGAGACCTATGTGACCCGCAAGGCGCAGGCCGACTACGTCGCCAAGCTGCGCGAGGCCGCCAAGGTCGAGCGCATGGACAAGCCGGCCGACGCGGCCGCGCCGGCGGATGCCGCCAAGGACGCGCCGAAGCCGGCCGACAACAAGATGGCGCCGGCGAAGAAGTAAGCTTCGCGACGTCAATAGCTTCAATGCGCGATGGCCGGGCTCGTCCCGGCCATTTTGCTTTGCGGTGCCTTCGATTGATCGCGTCGTTGCAGCCTGTTGCGCAATTGCGCACGGGGGCCGGGACCCATGATCCGCGGCAGAGCTTCTCTTGCCGCGGCAGCAGTTTCTTGAACAATTGATGACGGTGGTTATGGGTCCCGGCTTGCCCGGGACGACGCCGTAGCGCGTTCGTATCGCAGCCCTCTCCCGCTTCTTGCGGCGAGATGTTATGGAGCGCTTCCCTCCCCGTAGCCGGAAGCTTGCCGATGTCCACCGCCGTCTCCCCCCTCGCCCCGCCCGACGTTCCAGAGATGCCCGTGATCGCGGGTGTGCGGCTTGCGACCGCTGCCGCCGGCATCCGCTACAAGGGGCGCACCGACGTGCTGCTTGCGCTGCTCGACAAGGGCACCACGGTGGCCGGCGTCTTCACCAAGTCGAAGTGCCCGTCGGCGCCGGTCGAATGGTGCCGCGCCAAGCTGAAGGGCGGCGCTGCGCGCGCGCTGGTGGTCAATTCCGGCAATGCCAACGCCTTCACCGGCAAGACCGGCAAGGCGTCGACCGCGCTGACCGCGCAGATCGCGGCGAAGGCGGTCGGCTGCGCGACATCGGACGTGTTCCTCGCCTCTACCGGCGTGATCGGCGAGCCGCTCGACGCCACCAAGTTCGACGGCGTGCTGGCGCAGCTCGCACAGACCGCGACCCCCGATCGCTGGATGGACGCGGCCAGGGCGATCATGACCACCGACACCTTCCCGAAAGTCGCCACCGCGACCGTCAAGCTCGGCAAGGCCAAGGTGACGATCAACGGCATGGCCAAGGGCGCCGGCATGATCATGCCCGACATGGCGACCATGCTGTCGTTCATCTTCACCGACGCGCCGCTGTCGGCCTCGGTGCTGCAATCCCTGCTCAAGGCCGGCGTCGAGGACACCTTCAATGCGCTGACCATCGACGGCGACACCTCGACCTCGGACACGCTGCTGGCATTTGCAACCGGCGCAGCCGCTGCCAACGGCGCGCCGAAGATCTCGCGCGCCGGCGACCCGCGGCTGAAGGCCTTCACCAAGGCGTTCCAGCAGATCCTCGCCGATCTGTCCGAGCAGGTGGCGCGCGACGGCGAAGGCGCCCGCAAGCTGGTCGAGGTCGTGGTCGAGGGCGCCACCACCAAACCGTCGGCGCGCAGAATCGCGATGTCGATCGCCAATTCGCCGCTGGTGAAGACCGCGATCGCCGGCGAGGACGCCAATTGGGGCCGCGTGGTGATGGCGGTCGGCAAGGCCGGCGAACCTGCCAACCGCGACAAGCTCTCGATCTCCTTCAACGGCATCCGCGTCGCCAAGAGCGGCGCGCGCGATCCTTCCTACAACGAGAAGGAGGTGTCGGAGGCGATGAAGGCGCCGAAGATCCAGATCAAGGTCGCGCTTGGCCTCGGCAAGGCCAAAGACCGCGTGCTGACCTGCGACCTCACCAAGGAATACGTCGCGATCAACGGGGACTACAGGTCGTAGTAGCCGACATAGCGTCGCCACCTCCGTCATTGCGAGGAGCGAAGCGACGAAGCAATCCATCCGTCCATGCATGCGGACAGATGGATTGCTTCGCTTCGTTCGCAATGACGGCGTGAGTCCCGTCATCCTGAGGAGCGCGTAGCGCGTCTCGAAGGATGCACGCCACGAGAGCGCCGCATAGAGAAACCCTGGCCGTCGCCCCTTCGAGACGGCCGCTTTGCGGCCTCCTCAGGGTGACGGTGATAGAGCGTGTGCGCTTCGCTAACTGCTGATCCGCGCGTCGGCGACGGCCTTCTTGAACAGCGCGTTCATCGCGTCGGCGATGCCTTGCGTCGGGCTGACCTCGAAATAGAAGCCCGGCGACGCGCAGGCCTGCATGTTCTGCGCGATCTGGCTGTTCGGCGACGGGCCGAACGGGCCCTGGTTGAACGGATCGATCCAGGTCATGTACCAGCCGTTGGTCGGCAGCTGCAGGTAAGTCGTGTAGAGCACCGCGATCTTGATGCCGCGGTTCTTGATGGCCGTGCACAACGCCGGATTGATCGGCGACTGGCAGCGATTGCCCCCGCTGACCGGCTTCAGGCAGCTTGAATTCGGTTCGTCAGCCACGCCGTCGGACACGAAGAACAGGTATTTCATCGGCGCCGCCGCCGTGCCCGGGCCCGGCGCGCTGATCGCGTTGCTGATGGCCGGAAGCACCGTCGAGAACTGGCTGTCCTTGTCGGCGGTGTAGGAATCGTTGTTGCCGTAGACGCCCATCAGGTCGATGTTGCCGGCTGCGGTCTTGGCGCTCGACAAGCTGGTCGACAGCGAGAACAGTGCGCGCAGGCCGATCGTCTTCGACGAGGCGCCGAAATCGTAGATCGCCATCCGGTACTGGCTGGCATAGGTCGCGGTGTTCGCGGCCGTGTCCATCAATTGCTGGGTCGCGCTGCGCAGCACGTCGATCCGCGTCGTCACGCCGAGCGTCTTGGCGAGATTGTAGTAGTTGTTGGCGTCGTTGTAGTCGTGACAGGCGAAGGCGCACTTGTCGGACGTGTTGTTGACCATCTTGGTCACGTCGGCGGGCGTCGCCGCAACCCCCATCGACGGCGAGTTGTCGAGCAGGAGATAGAAATCGATATAGAGCGGCATGTTCGCGGTCGAGGTCGACGCGCCGGTCACCGTCATCTTGCTTTGTCCGATCACGCCGAGGAACATGGTCGGGACATCGGCGGTGAACTTGACCGTCGAGGTGATGACGCCGCCGGTCTTGGTCATGGTCGGCGTCACGCTGGTCAGCGTGAAGCTGTTCTGGTTCAAGATGTTGCCGTTGAAGATCTTGGCCGCATCGGCTTCGCCCGCCTGGATCTCGCCGTCCGAGGTCATGGCGCCGGCGGCGATGAAGCTGGGCGATGCCTTGGCGATCGATCCGACGCTCGCGGCGTCGGCGGCCGATATCAGCTTGCTGCGGATCTGGTTGGCGCGGGAATAGTCGACCGCGCATCCGACCGCGACGACGAGCGGCAGCACAGCGAGGCCAAAGGTCATTGCGATGTTGCCGGAGCGATCGCGACGGAAACGGCTGATGGTCCGGATCAAGGTGCTCATGGGTTATGTCGGCAAAGAATATGATGGGCAGATAAATGAGAACCTTCACCCTGCCGGATACGAATTAAGGCCGGCTTATCGCGATCGCGGAAAGCCGCGCGGGCATAAATCGTTTGGCTGACAGCGCGTTGCTGGTTAATGAAAGCTTGCAGACTGGAAGGAATCCCCCGCCGCATGGCTGACATCAAGCTGACCCTCGTCGTCGCCTGCGCGCTTGTCGATGCCGACAAGCGCGTGCTGCTGGCGCAGCGCCCCGCAGGCAAGGCGCTGGCCGGCCTGTGGGAATTCCCCGGCGGCAAGATCGAGCCCGGCGAGCGGCCGGAGCAGACCCTGATCCGCGAGCTGCATGAGGAGATCGGCATCACCGTGAGCGAGCCGTGCCTCGCGCCGCTGACCTTCGCCAGCCATGCCTACGAGACCTTCCATCTGCTGATGCCGCTCTACATCTGCCGGCGCTGGGAGGGCATCGCGGCGGCGCGCGAGGGCCAGAACCTCGCCTGGGTCCGCGCAAGCAAGCTGCGCGACTACCCGATGCCGCCCGCAGACATCCCGCTGCTGCCGCATCTGATCGATCTGTTGCTGTGATCCTCTTCGCCTCTTCCGCTTGCGAGGGAGGCGCGCTGCCAAAATATCGAAAACAACCCCATGCAAAGCAGGTGGCGGTGGCAGGCGTTCGACCAGGCGACTTGACACGTCGGGCAACTCACCGGCATAATTCCATTATTCCGAAATCGTGCAAGCTCCCCTCGCCTTTTCCCGCAAGGACAGGGCAATCGCATATGGCCGTTTGAGGCGATCGGAGTTCCCACAAACTCGTCATGGCCGGGCTTGTTGTTTAGCCCGGCCATGACGGCGCGGAAGAATCGGTTCATTCCATATGCAATTGCCCTCCCCCGCAAGCGGGAGAGGGAGCCCTTGCGTCGTGCGTCCCTAGCGCTTCGTCCCCTTCACCGCCGCCTCAAGGCTCGCCTTCGCCGACCCTGGCTTGAGCGGCTTCGGCTGGCTTTCATGCGGCGCCCAGCCGGACAGCCAGACGATGTCGAAGGTGGCGCGGATGCGGCCGTCGGGATCGGCGAAGCGTTCGCCGTAGATCTGCGCCATCCGCAGCATGGTGGCGCGGCGGGTCAAGGTATGGCGGCGCTCGCGCAGCACATTGGTCGCACCCATGCGTCGCAGGTCAGCCATCAGCGCGAACGCGCTTGAATAGCGCACCACGACGCGGTCGACGTCGGTGACCGGCAGCGCGAAGCCGGCCCGCTGCAACAGCGCGCCGATATCGCGCAGATCGGCGAACGGTGCGACGCGCGGCGACGCCCCGCCCTCGCATTCCGCCTCCGCCGCGGCAAAGCTTTGCCGCAGCTCGGTCAGCGTATCGCCGCCGAGCATCGAAGCGAGCAGCAGCCCGTCCGGCTTCAGCGCCCGGCGGAGCTGCGCCAGCACGCCCGGCAGATCATTGACGAACTGGAAGGCCAGCGCGGAGACCACAAGATCGAGCGACTCCGGCGCCAGACCGAGCGCTTCCGCCTCGCTGAAACCGATCGCATCGACCGCGGCGACACGCCCGCACAGGACGTCCGCGAGCCCGACACCCGGCGTCCAGACATCGGCCGCAGCCGAAAAGCTGCGCGATACCGCCTGCAAGCGGTCCGCCATGTCTTCGCTGGCACGCTCGAGCAGGAATGTCGCCGCGCCCTCGCGCCGCGCGCGCGCCAGCCGCGCGCCGAGCAAGGCGCGGTCGAACAGGATGGGGGCTGAGGGCGGGTTCGGTGTCATGCCGCTGGTTACGCCGGACCGCCGCCGCAGGCAATGCGCCTTGAGCCGGCGTTGCTCAAACGCTAGCCTCGCCCGCCATGGACGCCGAGGCATCACCGACACGCTCCATTACCGGTCACGTCCAGCGCGCGCTTGGCGCGATCGGGGGCGCGTGGCTGCGCACGGCGCGGCTGGCGCTCGATATCGCGCTGCCGACGCTATGCGTTTCGTGCCGCGAGCCGGTCGATGGCGAGGGGGTGTGCGCGGCCTGCTGGGCCAGATTGTCGTTCATCGCGCCGCCGTTCTGCCCGCGGCTCGGGATTCCCTTCGTCTACGATCCCGGGCCCGAGTTGCTGTCGATGGAGGCGATCGCCAATCCGCCGGCCTACAGCAGAGCCCGCGCCGCGGTGCGCTATGACGATGTCGCGCGCACGCTGGTGCACGCATTGAAATACCAGGATCGCACCGATCTGGCGCCAACAATGGGTCGCTGGATGGCGCGGGCGGGGAAGGAATTGCTCGCCGACGCCGATCTGCTGGTTCCGGTTCCTCTGCATTGGCGGCGCGGCTGGAGCCGGCGCTACAACCAGTCCGGGGCGCTCGCCAAGGTGATCGCGCGCCAGAGCGGCGTCAAAATGGCTGCCGAAGCGCTGCGGCGCATCCGCGCCACCGAGCAGCAGATCGGGCTGTCACGCAAGGACCGCGCCAGCAATGTGCAGGGCGCATTCGGGGTCGCCGATGAACGCAAGGCTGACGTCCAGGGCCGCCGCGTGATCCTGGTCGACGACGTCCTGACCTCGGGCGCGACAGTGGATGCCTGCGCGCGGGCGCTGCTCCGCGCCAAAGCCGCGCAGGTCGACGTGCTGGTGTTTGCCCGGGTTGTCGATACCCACCGCGCTCCCATATAATCTGACATTCTGGTTCAACCGAGCGCACCATGACCGCTGCCATTGAAATCTACACCCGCCCGGGCTGCGGTTATTGCAGCGCGGCCAAATCGCTTTTGACGCGCAAGAACGCCGCGTTCACCGAATTGAGCGTCGCCAGCAACCCGGCCTATCGCGACGAGATGTATGGCCGCGCCGGTGCCGGCTCGACCTTCCCGCAGATCTTCATCGGCAAGACCCATGTCGGCGGCTGCGACGAGCTCTACGCGCTCGACCGCGAGGGCAAGCTCGACGGCCTGCTCAGCAACGGAGGCGGCGCCTGATGACGGAGAACATTTTCACCGCCGCCATGGTGCAGATGCGCACCGGATTGCTGCCGGAGCCGAGCCTCGAGCAGGGCACGCGGCTGATCCGCGAGGCGGCGGCGCAGGGTGCCAAGTACGTGCTGACCCCTGAGGTCAGCAACATGATGCAGCTCAACCGCAAGGCGCTGTTCGAGCATTTGGCGAGCGAAGAGGACGATACGTCGCTCAAGGCGTATCGCGCGCTGGCCGCCGAGCTGAAGATCCACCTGCATATCGGCTCGCTGGCGCTGCGCTACTCGCCGGAGAAGGCGGTCAACCGCTCGTTCCTGATCGGGCCCGAGGGCAATCTGCTCGCGAGCTACGACAAGATCCATATGTTCGATATCGATTTGCCGGGCGGCGAGAGCTACCGCGAATCGGCCAATTATCAGCCCGGCGAGACGGCCGTGATCTCCGACCTGCCCTGGGGCCGGATCGGACTGACGATCTGCTACGACGTGCGCTTCCCGGCGCTGTACCGCGCGCTGGCCGAAGCCGGCGCATCGTTCCTCACCGTGCCGTCCGCCTTCACCCGCAAGACCGGCGAAGCGCATTGGCACACGCTGCTGCGCGCCCGCGCCATCGAGACCGGCTGCTTCGTGTTCGCAGCGGCGCAGGCGGGCCTGCATGAGAACAAGCGCGAGACCTTCGGCCATTCGCTGATCATCGACCCCTGGGGCGAGATCCTCGCCGAGGGCGGCGTCGAGCCGGGCGTGTTCCTGGCCGAGATCGATCCCGCCAAGGTCGAGACCGCACGCAAGACCATTCCCTCGTTGCAGCATGGCAGGCGTTTCGGCATTGCCGACCCCAAGGCCGGCCCGGAACATCTGCACCTCGTCCGGGGTTCGGCATGATCCGCTACACGCTGCGCTGCGAGCGCGGCCACCAGTTCGAGAGCTGGTTCCAGAGCTCCTCGGCCTATGAATCGCAGGAGCGGCGTCACCTGATCGATTGCCCGTCCTGCGGCTCAAGCGAGATCGAGCGCGCGATCATGGCGCCGCAGGTCGTCAGCAAGAAGGGCCGCGAACCGGCCCAGCCGGCGCTGGCCGCGCCCGTCGAAGCGACCGGCAATGAATCGACGTCGCTGATGATGGCGCAGGAGCGCGAGCTGCGCAGCAAGCTGAAGGAGCTGCGCGACCACATCGTGAAGAACGCCGACAATGTCGGCGACCGCTTCCCCAACGAAGCGCGCAAGATGCACTACGGCGACATCGAGCACCGGCCGATCTACGGCGAAGCCTCGCCCGAAGAGGCCCGCGCGCTGATCGACGAAGGCGTCGAGGTCTCGCCGCTGCCGACGCTGCCGGAAGACCGAAATTGACGCGCAGCGTCATTCCGGGGCACGCGAAGCGTGAACCCGGAATCTCGCGCCGCAACCTCGAGATTCCGGGTTCGGTGCTGCGCACCGCCCCGGAATGACAATCTGGGACGAGCATGACCCCCGATTCATTCTCCTCCTGGCAGGTCTGGGCGTTTCTTTCCGCCGTCTTCGCCGCGCTAACCGCGATCTTCGCCAAGGTCGGCGTCGAGGGCATCAACTCCGATCTCGCCACCCTGATCCGCACCGTGATCGTGCTGATCACGCTGTCGGCCATCCTGTTCGCGACCGGGCAGTTTACCCAGTCCGGGCCGATCTCGGCGAAGAGCTGGCTGTTCCTGCTGCTGTCCGGGCTCGGCACCGGCGCGTCGTGGATCTGCTATTTCCGCGCGCTCAAGCTTGGACCAGCCACACTCGTCGCACCGATCGACAAGCTCAGCGTGGTGCTGGTGGCGCTGTTCGGCGCCGTCTTCCTCGGCGAGCGCCCCTCGGCCTATGGCTGGCTTGGGATCGCGCTGATCTCGGCGGGCGCGGTGCTGATCGCGGTGAAGGGGTAATTACGCGGCGATCAAGAGCGCGACGCCGATCACGATCAGGACGATGCCGAACACCTCGCGCAGCGAGAACGGCTGCTTGAGCGAGAAATAGGCCACGCCCTGCGCGAACAGCACCTCGATCAGCGCCAGCGTGCGCACATTGGCGGCGGCGGTGAGCGCGAACGCCAGGAACCAGAATTGCGATGAGAACGCGCCCATGAAGCCCGCGAACATCGAGGGCCGCCACAGCTTGAGGATCGACCTCAGCACGTCGGGCGCGCGCAGCGACAGATAGACCGACAGGATCAGCGTCTGCACGAGGAGGCTCCACATCAGCGTGTAGGAGGCCGCCGTGACAAATGAGACTGAGGGCACCGCGATGATCGCGCCGCGAAAGCTCACCGCCGAGATCGCGAACACTGCGGCGGCGCCGAGGCCGAGCACGGTCGGGCGCAGGTCGGCAAAGCTCTTCTGCCCGCCGGGCCGCAGCGCGGTGATGACGACGCCGATGGTCGCGATCACGATCGCGATCATCTTGGTCGTCGTTAGATGGTCGCCGAGGAAGATGAAGCCGAAGATCGCGGTCTGGATCGCCTCGGTCTTCATGTAGGCCGTGGTGACCACGAAAGAGCGGTCGTTCATCGCCAGCAGCATGAAGCCGGTGCCGACGATCTGGCTGAGCGCGCCGGTCACCAGCCACGGCCAGAACGACGATGGCGGCCACGGCACGCGATCGCCGGTCAGCAGCACCGCCAGCGCGAAGAACACCACCGAGAACGGCAGGCCGAACAGGAAGCGGATATTGGTCGCGCCCCAGGTCCCGAGCGGCCCGGTCAGATGCCGCTGCATCGCATTGCGCGCCACCTGCCCGAACGCAGCGACGATGGTGAAGGGGATCCAGAGCGAGGCGATCGTGAACATGGGGGATAAGGAAAGCATGCCGGCGGGAGTACACGCCCAGCGTGCCGATTGCCGCTGACGCGGTCAACCGAGTGGGCGCATGACAGGCCTGCGCGATGTCCACAAACTTCCGTAGCCCGGATGAAGCGAAGCGCAATCCGGGGCCAGCTCATCCGCAGACGAAGCAGTCCCGGATTACGCTACGCTCCATCCGGGCTACGCATTCTGTGTTCGCAGGGACGACACCTGTTGTGTGGCCGAGGCCGTGACACTCAACTCACACCTCTTCCGCCACCACCATGTAGTTCACGTCCATGTCGGTCGACACGGTCCATTTGTCGGCGAGCGGGTTGTAGACCACGCCGGCCTGCTCGGTGACGGTGAGGTTGACGTCGCCGAGATAGCGCTCGAGCTCGGCGGGGGTGACGAACTTGCTCCACTCGTGGGTGCCGCGCGGCAGCCAGCGCAGCACGTATTCGGCGCCGACGATCGCCAGCGCAAAACTCTTCAAGTTGCGGTTCAGGGTCGAGACCACCATCAGCCCGCCGGGCTTGAGCATGACAGCGCAGCGCTTGATGAAGGCGCCGACGTCATTGACGTGCTCGACCACCTCCATCGCCAGCACGATGTCGAAGCGCTCGCGGGCGTCCATCTCCTCCACCGTGGTGCAGCGGTAGTCGATCGACAGATGGCCCTTGTCGGCGTGCAGCTTCGCGGCAGCGATGTTGGTGGCGGACGGATCGATCCCGATCACCTGGGCCCCTAACCGCGTGAACGGCTCGCACAACAGGCCGGCGCCGCAGCCGATGTCGAGCAGGCGCAGGCCGGACAGGCAGCTGAGGCTCTTGGCGTTGCGCTCGAACTTGCGGCAGGCCGCGTCGCGGATATAGGTCAGGCGCAGCGGGTTGATCTTGTGCAGCGGCGCCATCTTGCCGCGCGGATCCCACCATTCATCGGACAGTTTCGAGAATTTCGCGACCTCGGCCGGATCGACCGAGCTAGCGGAGGCATTGGCGGAGGAACCGGAAAGAGTTGATTGCGTGGCCATGATTGCGCGCGCCCCTATCGCGCGGTGATCGAATTGCGGAACGACAGCGGCGCGGCGATGGTCCTGATGGTCTCGATGCCCTCGCCGACGCCGCGGATGGTGACGTCGCCATAATTGAGCAGGCGCCCCATGATGCTCTGGTTGACGTCGACGCTCTCGACCTTGTCGAGGCTCATCTCGAAGGTGCGCCGCTTGATGAAGCCGCTCTTGTGCACCACGCGGAAATTGGTGACGTCGGTTTCGGTGGTCCAGCGGTGGAACCAGGCCGCGGCGGTCCAGTACAGCGCCGCGACCGCGACCACGGCGGCGGCCGCAAAGCAGGCCATCACGAGGCCGTCGACCGTCGTCATCCGCGACAGGATCAAGAGCGCCAGCACCACGATCCAGGCCCCGATCGCCGGCAGATAGAACATCCAGTGCGCATTGGTGGAATACAGCACCTTCTCGCCAGGCTGCAGGATCTCGTCGATATAACGTCCCATCCAATCCGCCTTCGAGTTGCCCCGTGTTACCCGTGCGCCACAACCCGCCCGCAACCGGTCAAAACACCCCCAAAAGACACTCGAGGGCCCCCTACCTACCGGCTTGCCCCCGGGCGCGGCGCTATGTATACGCGCGTTTCGGTCCCCGCGCTTGCGGTTTTCGGCGTGGGTTAACCTACTTATCCTCTTAAAGGAATAGACGCGTCGTCATGGGCCGCCTCGTGATGAAATTCGGCGGTACATCCGTCGCCAATATCGATCGTATCCGCAACGTCGCGCAGCATGTGAAGCGCGAGGTCGACGCGGGCCACGAGGTCGCCGTCGTCGTCTCCGCGATGTCCGGCAAGACCAATGAGCTGGTGGCCTGGTGCACCGATGCCTCGCCGATGCACGACGCGCGCGAATATGACGCGGTGGTCGCCTCCGGCGAACAGGTCACTTCGGGCCTGCTCGCGATCGTGCTGCAGGGCATCGGCATCCAGGCGCGCTCCTGGCAGGGCTGGCAGATCCCGATCAAGACCTCGGAGGCGCATGCCTCGGCGCGCATCCTCGATATCGACGGCACCGAGATCATCACCCGCTTCAAGGAGCGCAAGGAAGTCGCCGTGATCGCCGGCTTCCAGGGCATCAATCCCGACACCGGCCGCATCACCACGCTCGGCCGCGGCGGCTCGGACACCTCGGCGGTGGCGATCGCCGCCGCGCTGCGCGCCGACCGCTGCGACATCTACACCGACGTCGACGGCGTCTACACCACCGATCCCCGCGTGGTGCCGAAGGCGCGCCGGCTCGACAAGATCGCCTTCGAGGACATGCTGGAACTGGCCTCGCAGGGCGCCAAGGTGCTGCAGGTTCGCTCGGTGGAACTCGGCATGGTGCACAACATGCCGATTTTCGTGCGCTCCAGCTTCGACAAGCCAGAGGATATCGACCCGCACGCCAACCAGCCGCCGGGCACGCTGATCTGCAGCGAGGAGGAAATCATGGAAATGCACGTCGTCACCGGCATCGCCTTCTCCAAGGACGAAGCCCAGATTTCCGTGCGCCAGATCGAGGACAAGCCTGGCGTCGCCGCCGCGATCTTCGGGCCGCTCGCGGATGCCAATATCAATGTCGACATGATCGTGCAGAACGTGTCCGAGGACGGCAAGACCACCGACCTCACCTTCACCGTTCCGGCCGGCGACTATAACCGCGCCAAGGACACGATTACCGCCGCCAAGGCCAAGATCGGCTACGCCCGCGTCGATACCGCGACCGACGTCGCCAAGGTCTCGGTGATCGGCAGCGGCATGCGCAGCCATGCCGGCGTCGCGGCCAAGGCGTTCAAGGCGCTGGCCGACCGCAACATCAACATCCGCGCCATCACCACCTCCGAGATCAAGTTCTCGGTCCTGATCGACGCCGCCTACACCGAACTCGCGGTCCGCACGCTGCACACGCTGTACGGCCTCGACCAGGCGTAGGCGCGACCGGCAGGGGCAGGGCTCGCTCCGCTGTCATTCCGGGGCGATGCGACAGCATCGAATCCGGAATCTCGAGGTTCCGGGTTCGCCGCTTCGCGGCGCCCCGGAACGACGAGACCGAGCACTGGCCGTGCTCCCCAGCCGCGCCCCGGAGTTAGAATTTCTCTTAGCGGGCGCAGCATTGGGCTGACGCAGACGTTATTTGCTACTGGCAGGCGTTTTGCTTGGCAAAGCAAGCCTCGATTGGCTATACGGCCAGTCAGGTAGGCTGTCGCAAACTGTGGCACAGTTTAGTGATCCCGAATCGGCGGGAACTGGCGAGCGGCGACGCCGAATGATTAAAATTGTTGTTTTTGACGAGTTTTGCGCCAACGGCCGGCCGCACCGGTGCGCTGGCTACGTGGGGAGGGACTGAAACATATGCGGAGCGCGTCGGGAGGCCCCCGCATCCTGTTGAGACGGCTCCGCGAGACCATGGCGGAGCAAGTCTCCGCCCAGGAGCGGCTCGACAAGATCGTGGTGCTGATCGCGGCCAACATGGTGGCCGAGGTCTGCTCCTGCTACGTGCTGCGCATCGACAACACCCTCGAACTCTATGCCACCGAAGGTCTGAACCGCGACGCCGTCCACCGCACGGTGATGAGCGCGCATGAAGGCCTGGTCGGCCTCGTCGCCAGCGAGGCGACGCCGCTCAACCTGTCCGACGCGCAAAGCCATCCCGCCTTCGCCTACCGCCCGGAGACCGGCGAAGAGGCCTACCACTCGTTCCTCGGCGTGCCGATCCTGCGCGCCGGCAACACGCTCGGGGTGCTCGTGGTGCAGAACCGCGCCAAGCGCACCTATGTCGAGGAAGAAGTCGAGGCGCTGCAGACCACCGCCATGGTGCTGGCGGAGATGATCGCCTCCGGCGAGCTTGCCGCGCTGGCGCAGCCCGGCGCCGAGCCCGCCGCGCGGCACTCGCTGCACAAGACCGGCGCGGTGCTCTCCGACGGCATCGCGCTCGGCCACGTCGTGCTGCACGAGCCGCGCGTCGTCATCACCAACTACATCGCCGAGGATCTGCCGAAGGAGATCAAGCGGCTCGACACTGCGCTCGCCAATCTGCGCGCCGATCTCGACCGCATGCTGGAGCGCGGCGACGTCGCCGACGGCGGCGAGCACCGCGAGGTGCTGGAAGCCTACCGCATGTTCGCCAACGACCAGGGCTGGTCGCACAAGCTGCACGAGGCGGTCGCCACCGGCCTCACCGCGGAAGCCGCCGTCGAACGCGTGCAGTCCGACACCCGCGCGCGCATGCTGCGCTCGACCGATCCCTATCTGCGCGACCGCCTGCACGACCTCGAGGATCTCGGCCATCGCCTGATGCGGCAGCTGGTCGGCCAGGACCATGCGCCGTCGCGCGAGCAGCTGCCCGACAACGCCATCCTGATCGCCCGCGCGATGGGCCCGGCGGCGCTGCTCGACTATGACCGCAAGCGGCTGCGCGGCCTGGTGCTGGAGGAAGGCACCGCGAATTCCCACGTCTCGATCGTGGCGCGCGCGCTCGGCATTCCCGCGGTCGGCGAGGTGCCGAACGCGCCCGGCATCGCCGACCCGGGCGATGCCATCATCGTCGACGGCATTTCCGGCGAGATCTATGTCCGCCCCTCGACCGAGATCGAATCCGCCTATGCCGAGCGTGTCCGGTTCCGGGCGCGGCGGCAGGCGCAATATTCGGCGCTGCGCGACAAGGCCTGCGTGACCAAGGACGGCCAGCCGATCGAGCTTCTGATCAATGCCGGCCTGACCATCGACCTGCCGCATATCGACGACACCGGCAGCGCCGGCATCGGCCTGTTCCGCACCGAATTGCAGTTCATGGTGAGCCCGAACCTGCCGCGCTCCAGCGACCAGCTCGCGCTGTACCGCACCGTGCTCGACGCCGCGGGCTCCAAGCCCGTCACCTTCCGCACGCTCGACATCGGCGGCGACAAGGCGCTGCCCTATATGGAGACCGTGATCGAGGAAAATCCCGCGCTCGGCTGGCGCGCGATCCGGCTCGGCCTCGACCGTCCCGGCCTGCTGCGCGGCCAGATCCGCGCGCTGCTGCGCGCCGGCGGCGGCCGCGCGCTGAAGATCATGTTCCCGATGATCTCGGATATCGCCGAGTTCGACCAGGCCAAGGCGATCGTCGAGCGCGAGTTGACCTATCTGCGCCAGCACGGCCATTCGCTGCCCGAGCGGATCGATATCGGCACCATGGTCGAGGTGCCGGCGCTGCTCTACCAGCTCGACGAACTCCTGAAGAAGGTCGACTTCGTCTCGGTCGGCTCCAACGATCTGTTCCAGTTCCTGTTTGCTGTCGACCGCGGCAATGCCAAGGTCTCCGAACGCTTCGACATCCTCTCGGCGCCGATCCTGCGCGCGCTGCGCGACATCGTGCGCAAGGCTAAGGCGGCGAAGAAGGCCGCCTCGCTGTGCGGCGAGATGGCCTCGAAGCCGATCGGCGCGCTGGCGCTGATCGCAATCGGCTACCGTTCGCTTTCATTGTCGGCAACTGCGCACGGCCCGGTCAAGGCGTTGATCCTCGACCTCGACGCCAAGAAGGCCGAGGCGATGATCAATCCGCTGCTGGATGCGCCGGTCGGCAGCGTCTCGATCCGCGCGGCGCTGACGAAGTTTGCGGAAACTGAGGGGCTGGCCTTGTAGCGACGCTGCCGTCGCCGCTGCCGCCCTTCCGTACCTTCCGCAATTCGAGATACCGCCATGCTACCCGAAGCCAAACTCGACGTCCTGCTCGCCCATCATGCCTCGCTCGAGGCCGAGCTGCTCGGCGAGGTCAAGTCCGAGCGCTATGTGCAGATCACGCGCGAGCTCGCCGAGCTCAACCCGTTGATCGACGCGGTGAAGCTCTATCGTTCCGCACGTAGCGAACTCGCCGATACCGAGGCGATGCTGGCGGATGCCGGGACCGACGCCGAAATGCGCAGCATGGCGGAAGCCGAGCTGGAAACGCTGCAGGCGCGGCTCGGCGAGCTCGAGCAGCAGATCCGGATCGCGCTGTTGCCGAAGGACGCGATGGACGACCGCAACGTGATGCTGGAAATCCGCGCCGGCACCGGCGGCGACGAGGCCTCGCTGTTCGCCGGCGACTTGTTCCGGATGTATGAGCGCTTCGCATCCTTGCAGGGCTGGAAGGTCGAGGTGATTTCGGCGAGCGAAGGCACCGTCGGCGGCTACAAGGAAATCATCGCCGAGGTGCAGGGCCGCGGCGCGTTCGCCAAGCTGAAATTCGAATCCGGCGTGCACCGCGTGCAGCGCGTGCCCGACACCGAGACGCAGGGCCGCATCCACACCTCGGCCGCCACGGTCGCCGTGCTGCCGGAGGTCGAGGACGTCGACGTCGATATCAAGGACACCGACTTGAGGATCGAGACCATGCGCGCGGGCGGCGCCGGCGGCCAGCACGTCAACAAGACCGAATCGGCGATCCGCATCACCCATCTGCCGACCGGCATCGTGGTGATGATGCAGGACAGCCGCTCGCAGCACAAGAACCGGGCGTCGGCGATGAACATCCTGCGCTCGCGCATCTACGATGCCGAACGCCAGCGCGTCGAGGCGGCGCGCTCCGCCGACCGCAAGGAGAAGGTCGGCTCCGGCGACCGCTCCGAGCGCATCCGCACCTATAATTTCCCGCAAGGACGCGTCACCGACCACCGCATCAACCTGACGCTCTACAAGCTGCCGCAGGTGATCGCGGGCGAAGCGCTCGGCGAATTGATCGACGCGCTGACCACCGAGCACCAGGCGGCACAGCTCGCCGCGCAGGGCGCCGCGGCCTGACGCGCGCCGCCGCTTGCGCCGGCGGATGCTGCACTCAGTCCTCTTCGGAAGACGGCGAAGACTTCAGCAAGCGGCGCAACGCCGGGCTCGCGACGCGGCGCAGTTCCTCGATGTTCTTCTTCGAGACCGCCTGGAGCTTCTGCTCACCCTTTGCCGTCAGCTTGAGCTGAACCCGCCGCGCGTCGTCGGGATCGGCAAGGCGGCTGACCAGCCCGAGCTTTGCCATGCGGTTCATCAGTTCGACGGCGGAGTGATGCCGGATCAGCAGGAACCGGGCGATGTCGCCGACGGTCGGCGGACCGGGATCGACGAAACCCTTGATGCCGAGCAGCGCCTGATGCTGCCGCGGCGTCATTCCGGCCTTCCGGGCGCCCTCCTCGCTGAAGGCGAGAAACCTGCGCAACTCGTAGCGAAACTGCGCCAGCGCCCGGTAGTCCACCGTCGCGGCCACGGCCTTGCGTTTGGTTGCGCCGGCGAGCGCTCGTCGTTGCTTTGGTTGCGGCATTCGATCGTCCTGCTGCTGGCTCGCTCCGCCGGACGGCAGACGCCGTGCAACGCTATCAAGCCCGCGCCGAACGCACCATACTACCGGTCGCCCTTCCACTCATGTTTCAACGGTTTGACGATCGAGCGGCGGGGCCGCGCAAGCTCAGGGCTGCGGCCAGTGATCGTAGGTCGAGCTCAATATTTTCAGCAGCACGATCTGGAACGCGACCGGAATCCGCGGGCTCCTGCGGCGAATGGATTTCTCCAGCGCCTCGGTGATCTCGCTCCTGGTGAGATGCCCGGCCGAGGCACGCGCGACCAGATCGCCCCAGACCTCCGACAACGACTTGCCGGTGTGATGCGGAGACGGGATCGTTATCCCGCGCGTCTCGGCCCAAGCGATGATCTCGCGCATGGTTTGCCGTCCGCAATTTCGCGCCGTCGCGAGATGGCGCGCGGTGAGCAGGCGCAGCAGATCGTCCGGCGGCGTCCAGCCCACCTTCGGCGGCACTTCGTCGAGCAGCTCGACCGCCAGTTCCTTCAGGACGTTGATCGCGCGAATGCTCAGGCTGCCCGATTGCCCGGCGCCACCGTGCTCGGACACGACGTGCTCTCCGGCACCTCCGGTGCGACTTGAAGGCTCCTGGATCATCGCTCCCTCACTTACAGGACCCGCCCCCGGTCGGTAAACCCTCGATACATCGTAGAACGATATAAATTCTATCGTAGGTCGATATGATTCGACGAAAGGTGACATTGACTAAATATGCCGGTGGGGAATTGTAGCTGTGACAGGCTGCTCGATTGCAGCCGGCGCATCGTGCCGCCGATCGATCCGATCAGGCGACGAGTGAGCATGCGCGCCAACAATCAATATAATTGGAGGATACTGAGCGATGAGCACCAAGGATTTTCGGCCGGGCAGTGCCCCGAACGTTTCGCGCCGCACTTTGCTGCAAGCCGGCGCGGGCCTGATCGGCGGCAGCGTGCTGCCGGCCTCGATCGCATCGCGGGCCTTCGCCGAGGACCACCCGGCGATCGGAACCTATCCCGCGGGCTCGTCGGGCTCTTCGGCGTTCATCGGCATCTCGGTCCCGCGCACCGGCACCTATGCGGTGCAGGGCGAGGATGAGCTCAAGGGCTATCAGCTCGCGATCGAGCACATCAACAGCGGCCACGAGCTGATCAAGAAGATCTCGCCGAAGACCAGCAAGGGCGTGCTCGGCAAGGAGCTGAAGTTCGGCGTCGCGGATTCCGCGGCGAAGCCGAACGAGGCCGTGCAGGCGCAGCAGCGCTTCATCTCCGAGAACAAGGCGGTGATGATCACCGGCGGCACGTCGAGCGCGGTCGCGGTGGCGCTGAACAAGCTGGCGCAGCGCGAGAAGGTGATCTTCGTCTGCGGCATTTCCGGCTCCAACGACACCACCGGCAAGGATTGCGTGCGCTACGGCTTCCGCCAGAACTTCTTCGGCCAGACCGCCGCGGCGGCGATCGCGCCGGTGCTGATCAAGCAGTTCGGCAAGAACAAGAAGGCCGCCTACCTGACGCCCGACTATACCTACGGCCACACCGTCACCAAGTCGATGCAGGACTACCTCGCCCAGGCGGGCTGGACCACCGTCACCAACCAGGTCTCGCCGCTCGGCGCGCCGGACTATTCGTCCTATCTGCTCAACGTCGCGAACTCCGGCGCCGACGTGCTGATCAACGTCAACTGGGGTCACGATGCCGTGCTGTCGACGCAGCAGGCCAAGCAGTTCGGCGTGCTCGACAAGATGAAGCTCGTGGTGCCCTACCAGGTGCCGTTCATCGCCCGCGAGACCGGCGGCCTGATGCAGGGCGTCTACGCCGCGACCGACTATTGGTGGACCATCGAGGACAAATATCCGCTGGCCAAGATGTTCAACGAGGCCTTCGAGAAGAAGTACGGATACAAGCCGGAATGGGGCGCCGAGAATGCCTATGTCAGCTTCGCGCACTGGGCCCGCATGGTCGAGGAGGCCGGCAGCTTCTATCCGCCCGACGTCATCAAGGCCTATGAGAAGGGCGAGACGCTGCCTTCGCTTGTCGGCGACGTCCACTATCGCCCCGAGGATCATCAGTGCGTCCGCCCCGTCGTCATCGTCCGCGGCAAGATGGAAAAGGAGATGAAGAACAAGGAGGACTATTACGAGGTGATCGAGATCGTCCCCGGCGACGGTCTGATGCAGAAGCCGGATGCGTTCGGCTGCCATCTCGGCGACTACACCTGATTAACGTGGGAAGACTCGGCGCCGTGGGCGGGGCGACCCGGCCCGCGGCGCCGCTTTTCTCGGAGCGCATCCTCCACTGACCGGGCCAGGTATACGGCTAAGTGAACGCGCGTCATGATCCACTGGCCAAATTTCGTCTCGCAACTTTTCAACGGACTGGCGCTCGGCGCGCTGCTCGCGCTGATCAGCTCCGGATTGACGATCATCTACGGCACACTCGGGGTGCTCAACCTCGCCCACGGCGCCATGTTCATGATCGGCGGCTACGCCGGATACGTGGCCTATTCCTACACCGGCTCGTTCATTCTCGCCGTGATCGCGGGCTCGCTGTTCGTGATGGTGCTCGGGATTGCGATGGAGCGGATCATCATCCGCCACTTCTACCACCGCCCGCATGAGGACCAGCTGCTGGTCACGTTCGGCCTCGGCATCTGCTTCGTCGAGATCGTGCGGCTGATCTTCACCAGCCAGTCGCAGGTGGTGCCGCCGCCGGCGCTGCTGCAGGGCATCACCTCGCTCGGCTTCCTGTTCTACCCGACCTACCGGCTTGCGGTCGTCGGCATCGTCGCGGTCGCGCTCGGCGCGCTGTTCCTGATCCTGTACCGCACCCGGCTCGGCATGATCGTGCGCGCCGGCATCGAGGATTCGGTGATGGTCGATTCGCTCGGCATCAACGTCTACCGCGTCTTCATGATCGTGTTCGGCATCGGCGCGATGGCCGCAGGCTTCGCCGGCATCATCAATGCACCGGTGGTGTCGCTGACGCCGGGTGTCGGCGACGACATCCTGGTCGAGACCTTCGTGGTGGTGGTGATCGGCGGCGTCGGCTCGTTTCCCGGCGCCATCCTCGGCGGGCTGATCGCCGGCGAGATCATCAGCATCACCTCGATGTTCAACCCCGGTTACGCCTACGTCATGCTGTTCGCGGCGATGACGCTCGTGCTGGTGCTCAGACCGCACGGCCTGCTCGGCACGCAGGGCCGCGAATGACGACGGATATTTAGATGCTTAAACAGCGCCCATACCTGATCGAATTCCTGACGGCCGCCGGACTGATCGTCGCGCCCTTCGTGCTGCCGTGGCTCGGCTTCGCGCCCAACACGGTGAACCGGATCCTGGTCTGGGGTCTGTTCGGCCTCGGCTTCGACATCCTGTTCGGCTTCACCGGCCTGCTGTCGTTCGGCCAGTCGGCCTTCTACGGCACCGGCGGCTTTGTCGCCGCCTGGCTGCTGACGCGCGCCGGCTTCCCGTACGTCGTGCTCGCGCTCGTCATCGGCATGATCGCGGCCGCCGCCACCGGCTATCTGATCGGCCTGATCGCGCTGCGTCGCACCGGCATCTACTTCGCGATGATCACGGTGGCGATCGCCGAGGTGTTCTTCTTCGTCGAGTTCAATCCGCTGTCGGACTTCACCGGCGGCGAGAACGGGCTGCCGGGCGTACCGACCCCGAGCTTCAGTCTCGGCTTCACCACGCTGCACTTCACCACCGGCTGGTCGCTCTACCAGTTCCTGGCGCTGTGCTACTTCATCGGCGTCGTGATCGCGCTGCGCATCGTGCGTTCGCCGGTCGGCGCCGTGTTCAGCGCGATCCGCGACAACCCGCTGCGCGCCACCGCGGTGGGCCACAACATCCACGGCTACAAGCTGACCGCCTTCGTGATCGCCGCCGCCTATGCCGGCTTTGCCGGCGGGCTGCTCGGCGTGCTGCAGGCCTTCATGCCGCCCGACGCGTTCACCTTCGACACCTCGGGCCAGCTCGTGATGCAGACCGCGATCGGCGGCCGCGGCACGCTGTTCGGGCCGCTGGTCGGCGCCGCGGTGTGGCTGTCGCTGCAGGACTTCCTGCAGGCGGCGCTCGGGCTCGGCGCGGCCTGGAAGCTCGTGCTCGGCATCGTGTTCGTGCTGCTGGTGTGCTTCCTGCGCCGCGGCATCATCGGCGGCCTCGCCGATCTTTACCGCCTCCTGACCGGACAGCGCGGCGCCAAGGAGCCGGAGGAGAGCGCACCCGAGGTCGTCGCCGTGGCAAGCGAGCGGCACGCCACGGCGCCCGCCGCGCCGAAGCCGGTGGCGGCTCGCGCCGGCGGCAATCCGTCCGGCCCGATCCTCCAGGCCAGGGGCCTGACCAAGCGCTATGGCGGCCTGCTCGCCAACAGCGACATCGACTTCACCGTCAATCACGGCGAGCTGCGCGGCATCATCGGCCCGAACGGCGCCGGCAAGTCGACCTTCTTCAAGATGCTGACCTGCGAGGTGCATCCGACCTCGGGGACCATCCTGTTCGAGGGCCGCGACATCACCGGCATGAATGTCACCGACGTCTGTCAGCTCGGCCTGACCAAGAGCTACCAGGTCAACCAGCTGTTCATCGGGCTGACGGTGCGCGAGAATCTGGTGATCGCGGCGCTGTCGGCGCTGCGCGGCAAGTTCAAGCTCGACCTGTTCCGCAGCATCGACAGCATTCCCGGCCTGTCCGAGCGCGTGCAGCAGACGCTCGAGCTGGTCAATCTCACATCGAGGCCGGATACGCCGGTGTCCGAGCTCGCCTATGGCGAGAAGCGGCGGCTGGAGATCGGGCTGGCGCTGGCGACGTCGCCGAGCCTGTTGCTGCTCGACGAGCCGCTGGCCGGCATGAGCCCGCGCGAACGCGTCGAGACCGTCAAGCTATTGAAGTCGATCAGCCAGGGCCGCACCATGATCATCATCGATCACGACATGGATGCGCTGTTCGAGCTCGCCGAGCGCGTCACCGTGCTGCAGGAGGGCCGCGTGCTGGTCGAGGGAACGCCGGAAGAGATCAAGAACAACTCGACCGTCCAGGAAGCCTATCTTGGCGGCGTGCATGGAGTGCTCGCCGCATGAGCCTGCTCGAGGTCAACGGACTGAACAGCTATTACGGGGATTCCCATATCCTGTTCGACGTCTCGATGCGCGTCGAGCGCAACGAGGTGGTGGCGCTGCTCGGGCGTAATGGCGCCGGCAAGAGCACGACGCTGAAGAGCCTGATGGGCGTGGTGACCCCGCGCCGCGGCTCGGTGATGTTCGACGGCATCGAGATCTCCGGCCGGAAGAGCCACAAGATCGCGCAAGCCGGCATGCAGCTGGTCCATGAGGAGCGCCGTATCTTCGGCAGCCTGAGCGTCGAGGAGAACCTCGTGATCGCCGGCCTGACCGCCTCGCAGCGCTGGCCGCTCGACCGCATCTACGAGATGTTCCCGCGGCTGCGCGAGCGGCGCGGCAACCGCGGCACCGACCTGTCGGGCGGCGAGCAGCAGATGCTGGCGATCGCGCGCGCCTTGGTACGCGATCCCAAGATCATCCTGCTCGACGAGCCGTTCGAGGGCCTGGCGCCGGTGATCGTGCGCGACCTGATGAAGGCGTGTCGCGATCTCGCCGAGGCCGGACAGACCATCGTGCTGGTGGAGCAGAACCTCGCCGCGACGCTCGCGCTGGCGCAGCGCATCTACATCATCAACAACGGGCACATCGTCCATGAAGGGCCGGCGCAGGAGATCAAGGCGCAGCCCGATGTTCTGCAGCGCTATCTCGGGGTTTAGGGCGCGTCACTTTCTCCGCCGTCATTGCGAGCCAACGGGTCGCGCGAACGCACGCCCGATGACAGGCTCCGCGAAGCAATCCATCGGTCCGCATGCGCGGATGGATGGATTGCTTCGTCGCTACAGCGCAAAATTGCTTTACAAATTTTGTCGCGAGCTCCTCGCAATGACGAACTCGATATTGCGCATGGCCTCTCGGGATAGGGATTACGGCATTCCCGCGTCGGACCGGGCCATCCGCTCACCCACCCAGCGCCGCGATCATCCGCCTGGCGTGATCGGCGAGCACATCCATCTCCGCCTTGACGGTCTGCGCCGGCAGCAGTGCGACGCCGGCCTTCACCGGCATCACATGCATGTGCAGGTGAAACACCACCTGACCGCTGGCGGGCTCGCTGAACTGCTGGATGATGATGCCGTCGGCCGCGAACGCCTTCATCGCGGCGATGGCGATGCGCTTGGCCGACCGCGCCACCGCGGCGAGGTCGTCTTCCGCGATGTCGAGGATGCCGCGCGCGGGCGCCTTCGGAATCACCAGGGTATGTCCCGGCGATCGCGGCATGATGTCGAGAAAGGCAAAGGTCCGGTCGGTCTCGTAGACCTTGAAGCTCGGGACCTCGCCGCGCAGGATCCTGGCGAAGATGTTCTGATCGTCATAGCCCGTCATGGTCGCGCGTTCCGGATCGCTAGGTTCAGATTCTGACCGTGCGCGCCGGCCGCACGGGGCGCAAGTGATATCGACGCCGCATCGACCATCGGCTAACAACGCGCCATGAGCGAACCCGCAGGACATGGCCAGACTGTCGAGAGCATCAGGCGCAGCCTCGCCGCCCGCCTCAAGGCGGCCGGCCACGACGCCGCCGAGCTCGATGCGCGACTGCTGGTCGGCGCCGTGCTGGGGCTCGATCTGACCGGCATGATCACCGGCGCGAAGCGCGCGCTGACGAGGGACGAAGCCGATCGCCTCGAGCACCTCGCGCAGCGCCGCCTCGCCGGCGAACCGGTCGCGCGCATCCTCGGCGTCAAGGAGTTCTGGGGACTGCCGCTGCACCTGTCCGCCGCGACGCTGGTGCCGCGCCCGGACACCGAGACGGTGGTCGAGCGCGCACTCGAACTGCTGCGCGCCGACGGGGTGGCCGAGCGCGCCTTGCGGATCGCCGATCTCGGCACCGGTTCTGGCGCGATCCTGCTGGCGCTGCTCTCGGAACTGCCGAACGCGCATGGCTTCGCCACCGACATCTCGACGGAGGCGCTGCAGACCGCGAGCCGCAACGCCACCGCGCTCGGATTCGCCGATCGCACGACATGGATCGAGTGCGACTACGGCCGCGGGCTCGTCGGCGCGTTCGAGCTGATCGTGTCCAATCCGCCGTACATCCCCTCGGCCGACGTCGCCGGACTCGACATCGAGGTGCGCGCGCATGATCCGCGCGCGGCGCTCGACGGCGGTGCCGACGGGCTCGACGCCTACCGCGCGCTGATTTCGCAATCTGCGGGTCTTTTGACCTCAGGAGGATTTCTGGTTGTGGAAGTCGGACAGGGTCAGAGCGGCGACGTTGAAGCGCTGATGACGGCATCCGGGTTATCCCCAACGGGGCCGCCAAAGGCCGATCTGGGGGGCATCCCGAGGGCCGTTTCCGCCCGCCGGCTGCCCCGATAAAGTCCTATTGGAACGAAAAAAAACCTCTTGGATTATCCCCCGGGAACGACTACGTTCCGGGCACAACATCGGTGCTGGCCCCGTAATCCGTTACGGGTGATGACCAGGGTTCAGCAGAGCCCGCCGATCGAAAGGTTCCAGGAACGCAGGTCATATAGAGCGCAATAGCCGAAGCTGTGCTGCTCTCGACCGCCAAGCGAACGAAAGCCTGTTATTGCGCTTGAAGACTTACGCACGAGAACTGAGCCTGTCTCAACGGGCGGAATGATTTGGTCGCTGGCGCGATTGCCGGCGGTTGGGGAACGCGTCTTTGCTGCACGCGACTTTGCTGAACGAGATGGTCGGCGACATCGAAACCACTTCGAACGGTATTGCGATTCCGTGTGCCTAGGCGCGCGCCGAATCGGACTCTGGGAATCGGACTTCTGAGAAATCGGACTGTGGACTGCAATAACTTCAGGGCTGGAATAAAAGGCGACAGATGAGAAACGGTCAGAACAACAAGCGGATGCGCAACCGGAATAACAACAACAATAACAACAACAATAACCGGCGCGGCCAGAATCCCCTGACACGGGTGTACGAATCGAACGGACCTGACATCAAGATCCGCGGCACGGCCTCCCACGTGGCCGAGAAATACGTTCAGCTTGCGCGCGATGCGCGCTCCTCCGGCGATCCGGTGGCCGCTGAGAACTACTACCAGCACGCCGAGCACTACTACCGGATCATCGCGGCCGCGCAGGAGCAGTTCCGGCAGAATCAGCAGCCGCCGCGCCCCGACGCCGAGGTCACCCCGACCGAAGACGGCGACGACGACAGCGACGGCTATTCGAGCTTCGGCCAGGAGCCGGGCTTCGTGCCGCAGCAGCAGCAACCTTTCATGCGCGACAACGGCCAGCAGCCGTACCAGCGCGAGCAGCAGCAGCCGCGCGAGCATCGCGAGCGCGACCAGCAGCCGCGTGAGCACCGCGAGCGCGAGCATCGTCCGCAGCCGCAATATCAGCCGCAACCGCAGAACCAGCCGCAGCCCGCGATGGCCGATGCCGGCGGCGTCGATCGCCTGCCCTCGTTCATCACCGGCGGCGCGCAGCCACAGGTCAACGGCGCCTATGAAGGCAATAATGGCGGCGCAGAACGCGGCGAACGGAGCGAGCGCTTTCCGCGCCGCCGCCGCCGTCCGCACGGCCCGCGCCCCGACCTGGCGACGCAGCCCGCACCGAGCGACGACTTCAATCCGGGCAACGAGTAATCCTGAAAATCTGTCACCCTCCCTTCACGGGGAGGGTGAATTGTCCGCGTCACGCCTCGGGTCGTGTTACGACTCTGCGTGAGTCGATTTGCGCGTCGCCGTCGAGGACGGCACCAGCACCGGACGCAATGACGGGATCAGCTGCGTGCGCTCGCGACGCGCGGGAATCGCCCGATAGACCTGCTTGGTCGCCTCCACGATATGCACGCCGGCGAACGGCATCGACAGCGCCGCGCCGACCCGCTCCCACGCCATCGCCGAGCGCAGGAACCAGCTGCCCTGCACCGGCGGCATGAACAACGCCTCGCCCCACGACGACGGCGTGAACCAGGTCTGCCGCAACAGCTGCGTGATCTGCGCCCGCGAATAGGGCCGGCCATGGCCGAACGGCGTGGCGTCGGTGCGCGTCCAGACGCCGCGGCGGTTCGGGATGATCGCGATCAGCCGCCCCGACGGCGAGAGCACCCGCCACACCTCGCGCAGCAACCGCTCCGGGTCATCGGACATCTCCAGCGCGTGCACCAGCAGCACGCGGTCGACCGCGGCATCCGGCAGCGGCATCGAGAATTCGTCGATCAAGGTGGCCAGCGCCGGCCGGCCGGTCGGCCATTTCAGCACGCCCTGGGCCGCCGGCATGAAGGCGATGCAGCGCTCGCAGGACTCACGGAACAGGCCGAGATAGGGGGTCGGATAGCCGAGGCCGAGCACGCGCTGGCCTTCCGCGTTCGGCCACCGCGCGCGGATACCCCGGTTGATCAGCTGCCGCGCCACGATGCCGAGGCGCTGCGAATAGAAGTCGCGCAGGTCGATGACGTCCATGGTGTTTAGCCTAACACGCCCCCTGCTGCCCGGGTGCGCCGAAAATTGCATTGCCGCCGGAGCGTTAACGCCATATTTCACCCCTATATTGGGCGCGTTAAAAGCATGACCCGGGAAAGTCGATACCGGTCTTTCGAATACATCATGCTTTGAAAATGTCCGTCCCGTTTGTTCGTGGAGATATCATGACCGCCGAAATTCGCACCTTCAGCTGCCTCACCGACAATTTCGGGTATTTGATCCACGATCCCGCGACCAAGGCGACCGCGTCGATCGACGCGCCGGAAGCCGGCCCGATCATCAAGGCGCTGGAGCGCGAAGGCTGGACGCTGACGGATATCCTGATCACCCATCACCACGGCGACCATGTCGGCGGCGTCGCCGAGCTGAAGCAGAAATATGGCTGCCGCGTCGTCGCCCCGCACGACCAGTCGGCCAAGATCGCCAATGTCGATCTGCGCGCCGCCAATGCCGATGTCATCAAGGTCGGCAGCCTGCTCGCACGCGTGGTCGAGACGCCCGGCCATACGCTCGATCACATCTCCTATGTGTTCGACGGCGAGAAGGCGGTGTTTGCCGCCGATACGCTGTTCTCGATCGGCTGCGGCCGGGTGTTCGAGGGCACCTACCCCATGATGTGGGATTCGCTGCTGAAGCTGCGCTCGCTGCCGGACGATTTCCGTCTCTATTGCGGCCATGAATATACCGCTGCGAATGTGAAATTCGCGCTCACCATAGAGCCCGACAATCCGGCCCTGCAGAAGCGGGCCGAAGAGGTCACAAAGCTGCGCGCCGAGAACAAGCCGACGATCCCGGTGCTGCTCGGCGACGAGAAGAAGGCCAACGTGTTCCTGCGCGCCGACGAGCCGGCGGTGGCGGCAAAGCTGCACATGAAGGGCGCCGACCCGGCGCTGGTGTTCGGCGAGCTCCGCGAGCGCAAGAACAAGTCGTGATGGCCGACCTCTCGGCGGCCGACATCATCGCGCGGCTCGCGCTGCAGCCGCATCCCGAAGGCGGGCACTATCGCGAGACGTTTCGCGACGCGCGCGGCGACGCCAATGGCCGTGCGCATTCGACCGCGATCTACTTCCTGCTGGCGCGCGGCGAGCGCTCGCATTGGCACCGCATCGACGCCGTCGAGATGTGGCACTATTACGCCGGCGCGCCGCTGACATTGCGGATCGCGCAGGACGGCGGCCCACATTCGATCACGCTCGGGCCGGATGTGGCGCGCGGCGAGCAGCCACAGGCAATCGTGCCGGCGCACGCCTGGCAGGCCGCCGAAAGCAACGGCGACTGGACGCTGGTCGGCTGCACCGTCGCGCCGGGATTCGAGTTCGCGAAGTTCGAGCTGGCGCCAAAGGGCTGGGAGCCCGCTTCTTAAGAGCTTTTTCCCGTCATCCCCGCGCAAAGGCTTCGCCTTTGTCGCTGGAGGTGCGAGCCTTGCGGCGCAAACGCGCCGCTGGGCGAGCCTCGAAGGATGAATCGGCCACAGACGGGGCCGTCGACCCTTCGAGACGGCCGCGTTGCGGCCTCCTCAGGGTGACGGTGAAACAGTAGCAACAACCCTCTTCGTAGGATGGGTAGAGCGCAGCGAAACCCATCAATTCCTATCTACTCTGCGGGATGATGGGTTTCGCTTCGCTCTCCCCATCCTACGTTCTTTTTCTCAGCACCATGTCCTTTGCCGCGATCAGCCCGCCGCCGGCGATCAGGATCGCGGCGATCGCGATATTGGCACTCGGCTTGGCAAACCCCGCTGCTATCAGGAACGCGGTCGAGAGCAGCGGCGTGGCATAGGAGGCGGCACCGAGCACGCGGATGTCGCCGCGCTTCATGCCGATATCCCAGGCGAAGAACGCGGCCCCCACCGGACCGATGCCGAGCGCGACGACGGCAAGCCACTGCAGCGGCGTCGCGGGCCACACCGTCGTCTCCACCATCATGTGCACCAGCGCCGCAAGCACGGCGGTCGCGAGGCAGAAGCCGGCCACCGCATCGGTCGGCACCGCCTTGAGCCGGCGCGACATCACCGAATAGGACGCCCAGACGAACGCCGCGACAAAGGCGGCCGCGAAGCCTGGAATCTGCTCTTTTGTGAAGGCGCCGGTGTTGCCGGCGAACAGCAGCACGGTGCCGGCGAGCCCGAGCAGCGCGCCGACGATGTGATGCACCGCAAGCCGCTCGCCCGGCAGCAGCGACGAGAACAGCACGATCAACAGCGGCCAGAGATAATTGAGCAGCCCGGCCTCGGCCGGCGGGGCGAAGCGCAGCGCCAGGAAATACAGCGCGTGATAGCCGAACAGCCCGCCGACGCCGACGACCCAGGCGACGAGCGGTTGCTTCAACGCGCCGAAGGCTGATGGACGCAACAGGAAGCTCGCGAACGCCACCGCGGCGCCGATCGCAAAGGTCATGGCCGCGAGCTGGAACGCCGGGATCGTCCCGGTCGCGACCGTCATGACCGACAGCAGCGACCACATCAGGATGGCGGTCAGTCCGACAAGGGTGGCAGTTCGGGTCGTCATCTCAATTCAATCCGTCGTGGCCGGGCATGACTATCCAAAGGATGGCGGTCTGAAGCCGCTCGCCGATGTCCCGGCCGGCCACGTCTTCCTTCGCGTGTGGCGCGTTGTAAAGACGAAAATGCCCGGCACAAGGCCGGGCATTCGCTACTTGATTGTGCGCGCCTGCGATGCGACGACGCTACTCGCGTCAGGCGTGATACTGGCCGCCGTTCACCGTCAGCGTCGAGCCGGTGATGAAACCGGCATCGTCGGCGGCGAGGAACACCACGGCCCGCGCGATCTCTTCGGGTTCGCCGAGCCGGGCGACCGGAATCTGCGGGATCACGTTCTTCTCGAGCACGTCCTTCGGCACCGCCTGCACCATCTCGGTGTTGATATAGCCGGGGCAGATCACGTTCACGGTGATGCCGCCCTTGGCGTTCTCCAGCGCCAAGGCCTTGGTGAAGCCGATGTCGCCGGCCTTGGCCGCGGAGTAGTTGACCTGGCCGAACTGGCCTTTCTGGCCGTTGATGGAAGAGATCGAGATGACACGGCCGAACTTGCGGGCGCGCATGCCCTCGATCACCTGGCGCGTCATGTTGAACAGCGAGCCGAGGTTGGTGTTGATCACGGCATTCCACTGCTCGACCGTCATCTTGTGGAACGCGGTATCCTTGGTGATGCCGGCATTGTTGACGAGCACGTCGACCGGGCCGAGATCGGCCTCGACCTGCTTGACGCCAGCCGCGCAGGCGTCGAACGAGGCGACGTCCCACTTGTAGACCGGAATCCCGCTCTCCGCCTTGAACTTCTCCGCCGCGGCGTCATTGCCGGCGTAGCTCGCCGCCACCTTGTAGCCCGCCGCTTTCAGCGCCTTGCTGATCGCAGCTCCAATACCGCGCGTTCCGCCCGTCACCAATGCAACACGTGCCATGTCCGTTTCCTCCTTGGCCGTCTTTTATGACCGGATAACTCCGGCCTACGCACTCACAACCCCTCGAAACAAAAATGCCCGGCGCAAAGCCGGGCATCTTATTTATCAGCTCGCTTCGCGGTTGACAGATGATCTTTTCATCACCTAACCGGCCTCGCTGCCTTTTGTTCAGTCGCGTGCAACGCACATAGCGATGCCCATGCCGCCGCCGATGCACAGCGTCGCGAGGCCCTTCTTGGCATCGCGCTTCTGCATCTCGTGCAGCAGCGTCACCAGCACGCGCGCACCCGACGCGCCGACCGGATGGCCGATCGCGATCGCGCCGCCATTGACGTTGACCTTGGCCGGATCCCAGCCGAGGTCCTTGTTCACCGCGCAAGCCTGCGCCGCGAACGCCTCGTTGGCCTCGATCAGATCGAGGTCGGCGATGTTCCAGCCGGCCTTCTTCAGCGCGGCGCGCGAGGCGGGGATCGGGCCGGTGCCCATGATCTTGGGGTCGACGCCGGCCTGGCCCCACGACACGATGCGGGCCAGCACCTTCTTGCCCTGCTTGGCGGCTTCCTTGGCGGTCATCAGCACGACGGCGGCGGCGCCGTCATTGATGCCCGAGGCGTTGCCGGCGGTCACGGTGCCGTCCTTCTCGAAAGCCGCGCGGAGCTTGGCCATCGCGTCGAGCGTGGCGCCGTGGCGCGGATACTCGTCGGTGTCGACCACGATATCGCCCTTGCGGGACTTGATGGTGACCGGGACGATCTCGTCCTTGAACTTGCCGGCCTTCTGCGCCGCCTCGGCCTTGTTCTGCGAACTGACCGCGAACTCGTCCTGCTGCGACCGGGTGATCTGGTACTGCTTGGCGACGTTCTCGGCGGTGTTGCCCATGTGGTAGCCGTTGAAGGCATCCCACAGCCCGTCCTTGATCATGGTGTCGATCAGCTCGAGCCCGCCCATCTTGACGCCGCCACGCAGATATTGCGCGTGCGGGGCCATGCTCATGGATTCCTGGCCACCCGCGACGACGATCGAGGAATCACCGTTGAGCAGCGCCTGGTAGCCGAGCGCCACAGTGCGCAGGCCCGAGCCGCAGAGCTGGTTGACGCCCCAGGCCGGGCTTTCCACCGGGATGCCGGCCGCGATCGAGGCCTGGCGGGCCGGGTTCTGGCCCTGCGCGGCGGTGAGGATCTGGCCCATGATGACTTCGGAGACCTGACCGCCCTCGACGCCGGCACGCTCCAGCGCCGCCTTGATGGCGATGGCCCCGAGGTCATGGGCCGGCGTGGTGGCGAAAGCGCCGTTGAAGCTACCGACGGGGGTGCGGGCGGCGCTGACGATGACGACATCGTCTGACATGGACATCTCCTATGGGTTGTAGCTGGGTTTCTCGACGGCGGGCGGCCGATTTGGCGGGCCTGTCTCTTGACGGCTATCCTGTAAACCTCGTTGAGACATGTCAATCGCACTGTCGGGCAAATCGCGCCGCGACGCACTCAAAATGACGCCCTTGGCACTTTCCTGAGCAAATCCTATGCTTTGGAATTAACCGCACAGCACAAAACTGTAGCCGAACCGCTTTGAAAATGCTTACCTTTGCTGCGATGCGTTGCATTTTGCCCTGCGGCGATGCCGTAGGGTTCCAGGTTCTTCGGTGTTGAAGTGAGAGCCCATGGCAAAATCTGAACAACCGACCACGATCAAGAAATACGCGAACCGGCGGCTCTATAATACCGGGACGAGCACCTATGTCACGCTCGAGGATCTCGCGGCGATGGTGAAGGAAGGCGAAGATTTCCTCGTCTATGACGCCAAGACCGGCGACGACATTACCCGCTCCGTGCTCGCGCAAATCATCTTCGAGCAGGAAAACAAGGCCGGGCAGAACCTGCTGCCGACCACTTTCCTGCGCCAGCTGATCCGCTTCTACGGCGACAGCATGCAGATGGTGGTGCCGAAATATCTCGAACAGTCGATCGAGACGCTGACCAAGGAACAGGAAAAATTCCGCAAGCAGATCGCGGGCGCGCTGAGCGGGACACCGTTTGCGCCGCTGGAAGAACAGGTCCGCCGCAACATGGAGCTGTTCCAGCAGACCTTCTCGATGTTCAAGCCGTTCGTGCCGCAACGCGGTGGCGGCGAGGCCGACAAGGCGCCGGAGCCCACGCCCGATGACGGCAACATCGACGATCTTCGCCGCCAGATGAAGGACATGCAGGAACGCCTCGAGCGCATGTCGCAGCCGACGAAGAAGGACGAGTAGGTCTCGTTCAGGTCCGCTGCCGGCCCGGCCGGACCTCCGGCCGCCATCACTTCTGAAGTCCTGACGGCGGCTCTCGCCGACGTCGGGCGGTCTCCGTCTGGTCGAGCATACCCTCGCGGGCGCGTCTATGCAGGCCGGCGGCAGACGAGATCGATTTCGATCAACGCATCATAGGCGAGACCGGTGACGCCGACGCAGGTGCGGGCCGGCAGGCGGTCGGACGGGAAATAGCGGCGATAGGTCTCGTTCATCGCCGCATAATCTTCCTTGAAGCGCGTCAGATAGATGCGCGACATCACGATATGCTCGAGGCCGAGATCGAGGCCCGCAAGCACCACGCGCAGATTCTCCATCACCGCGCGGGTCTGCGCCACGATGCCCTCGGGCAATAGGCCGGGTGCGGCCGGCGTATCCGGCATCTGGCCGGTGACGAAAACGAAACCATCCGTCTCGACCGCGTGGCTGAACGGCGCGACCGGCTTCGGGCCGCCGGATATCATGTGAAACTGCAACGACGTCTCCTCGCCTGCTCTTTGATGGATCATGATGCGCGTCTACGGCATCGCATCATGATCTCATGTCTTTGTTCGAGCATGATCTTTCACGCTCTAGTGTCCCGAATCCGAAGTTCGCATCATTTGCCGCACCTTCGGAGCGAACTTCGGATTCGATAAGGACACTAGCA